>JAJQCG010000119.1 GCA_021202815.1 Lachnospiraceae bacterium
GAGCATATCCGCATAACCGATGATCGAGGTGAGCGGCGTCTTCAGCTCATGGGAAAAGGAGGCGGTAAAATCCTCCTGCCGCTGTGCCTGCAGCGTCAGCTCCGCCATTTTGTCGGACAGCGTGACAGCCATCTGGTTAAAATCCTTTGAGAGCTCCGCAATCTCATCTCCGCCGGTCTCCGCGGCGCGCGCGTCCAGATCCCCGTTTGTGAAACGTCTTGTCGTGTGTGAGAGCCGATTGACAGAACGGGTCAGCATTCCCGCGATGACAAACACAACGACGGTCATGGCAAGAATCAGCACGAGCATCATCATGCGGTACATGTTGTAGTAGGAAGCGCTTTCTTCATAGATACTGGAAATATCGGTCAGACTCTCCAGTAGATAGACCTGCCCACCCATGGCGGAACGACAGGCATAGACGAGCCAGGTCTGTTCGCCCAGGCGGTACAGAGAGTAGCTGCACGGCTGATCCTCCGAGAGAACCAGCAGCACATCCGTCCCGCGCACACTGCTGCTCTGGCTCTCATACAGAAGCTTCTGGTCTTCACTGTAAATGCGGTAAAGATTTCCTGTGTCGGAGAAATTCTGTACAACGGCGGCGGCCATGATGGGAATCATTTCCTCCGTGCGGTTTTCCTCGTCCATGCTGCTCAGATTCATCTCGAAGGCGAGCTGATACATCCGGTTGTCCCATTCGCCGTCCTCAAGAGCCTTCTGATAGGAGCTCTCGAAAGCCGCCTGGATCATCCAGGTGCCGAACAGGCCAAACGCTATCAGAAACACCGCGATAAACGAAAAATAGATTTTCCAGAAAAATTTCATAAATCAGGTCTCCAGCCGGTATCCGATCTTGTAGACAGCGCAGATATGCCCGTCCCAGCCAAGTTTTTTCTTGAGACGCTGCACGTGCAGGTCGACTGTGCGGCTGTCCCCAGTGTATTCCTTCTCCCAGACCTGCTCGTAGATCGACTCGCGGTACAGGGCAATATTGGGGTTTCGCGTGAAGAATAACAGCAGTTCGTACTCTTTCAGCGTCAGCAGCACCTGCTGTCCGTTCTGCATGACAATGCGCGAATCCAGATCGATCTCGACATCCAGAATCCGGATGGTCTTCCCAAGCTTATTGTAACGGCGCAGCACCGTCTCAACGCGCGCGAGCAGCTCGACAATCTCAAAGGGTTTGGCGATATAGTCCTCCGCCCCCATCTTCAGCCCTTTTACCTTGTGTTCCGTCGAGTCCATCGCCGTGATAAAAATGACGGGCAGCTCCAGGGTTTTCGCGTACTCCATCAGCTCATAGCCGTTGATCTTCGGGAGCATAATATCGAGGAGCACCAGGTCGTAATGGCCCTTCTCCATGCAGTCCGCCGCCTCCTGCCCGTCAAACGCGCAGTCGCAGTCGTAGCCCGCCTTCTTCAGATTTACGCGGATCAGGTTGGAAATCGGCTCCTCGTCCTCCGCAATCAGTATTTTCAGCATGCCTGTCCACTATCCTTTCTAAATCGCCCCGATCTGTTCGAGCAGAAAGATCCAGCCGCAGATCGTCACGCAGGAAAACAGCGAGGTAAAGATCAGGCAGCCGGCCGCGAGCTCCCCGTTGCTGTCCATCTGCTGCGCCATCGTATAGCCCGACACCGCGCAGGGCGCGCCGAAGATGATAAGTAAGAGCGCAAGCGGAATTCCCCGCAGGCCGATCGCGTAACCGGCCAGGAGCGCAAGCGCAGGGCTCAGCACCAGCTTTCCGAACACGCCGATGATGAGATTTCGCAGATTTTCCCTTACACTGCTGACGTGGAAGGAGGCGCCCATTACGAGCAGCGCCACAACCGTGGCGGCGGAGGAGACATCGCCCAGAGGCTCCTCAATCAGCGAGGGCAGCTTCAGTCCCGCGAGATTTACCAGAATGCCCAGAACCGCGCCGATGATGAGTGGGTTGGTCACAATCCGTCTTCCCATATCCCGGATATCCGGCTTTCCGTCCCGGAACATTTCCAGCGTAATCACTGCAAGGATATTATAGCAGGGGACGATAACCGCAATCATGATGGCTGTCAGCCCCCCTTGCCTCCTCTCCCATCAGGTTGATCATGATCGGAAGTCCCATCAGAACGACATTGCCTCGGTAGATGCCCTGAATCAGCGCGCCGCGGCTGCGGTTATCCTTCTCCACGATCAGCGCGACGCCCATCCCGAGGAAGTAGACGACCAGGGTCATGACAACGCCGAATCCGATATAACCCGGATCAAAAAAGCCCAAAAGGTCGGACGAATATATATTATAGAACATCATCAGCGGGAACATGACCGTAAAAATGGCCCTGTTGATGTGCTTCAGCTCCGTATCGGTCAGAAGATGCAGGCTGCGCGCGCCCATCCCCAGGAGAATCAGCAAAAACAGCGGAACAACCGCGTTCACGGCAATCATGAAATTTGCCAGCATGCTTAAACCTCCTACTTCAGAAAATAAAAGGGATCCTCATCCTCATGGTGCAGGAAATGCATCAGGAGATAGGCGCAGTTGATGGAAACATTTTCTTCCTTAAGAATCCTGCGCACCTCCATCCGGTCAGCAAGTACGACGGTGAGCTGCTCATTGTCCTCCAGACCCTCCGCGGATATCTGACCGGAGGCATAGCCGTAGACTGTCGCGCAGGACTCGTCTGTCATGCCGATCGTTGTAAAGAAAGGCTTATGATACATCGGATCCGCTTCAATCGCCTGAAAATCCAGACCAGTCTCTTCCTTCAGCTCCCGCGCTCCTGCCTGCGCAAAGGTCTCTCCTGCGTCCACAAGTCCTGCCGGAAACTCGTAGAGATAGTCGTCGATCGAAAAACGGTACTGCCGCACCAGCACAACCCGGTCCCGCTGCTCCCCGTAGATACTGTAGATGATGACGCCGTCCGGCCTGTTTACGCGCGTATTCAGCTTCAACTCCGCGACCGATGGCGCGCGCGACGCGACGTGATAGAATCCCTGTCCTCCGACCTTATTCTCAAATTTCAGGTCATACATATTGAGAAAACGATTGTCCGTCGTCTTCTCGACAGAAAGAATCCGGTTCTGCATTTTTATGCCTCCAGGTCGGCCTTCTCGACGAGCGTGCCGTCTCGCCAGATGCGCTCCAGATCGTAGAAGAGCCGGTTCTCCTCGTCAAAGATGTGGATGATCAGCTCATGATAATCCATCAGAATCCAGTTTGCGGTGCGGTAGCCTTCCACATGGCCGGAGGGGTAACCGGCTCTTCCGAGGCGTTCTTCCACCTCGTCCGCCATCGTGTGTACCTGATTGTGGTTCGCGCCGGTCGCGATGATGAAGTAGTTCGCCAGAACGGAAATATCGGAGATGTCAAGAATCTTGACATCCTTCGCCTTCTTTTCTTCGAGCGCCTCGATCGCGATTTTTGCCATTTCTTTCGAACGTTTGTCTGCCATAGATCTCCTTTCGCTGCAATTGCCTGTCTTTTCTGTTACATAGGGGCCGCATCAGCAGGCATGTCCATCCTGCTGTTCCCGCGGGAGCGTCTGCCTGTAAAAATCATAAGTCGCTTTTGTCATCGGATCCACATCCGCGTAATCTCCGAGATACCCGAGCGTGTCTTCCAGTATCTTCAGCAGCGCCTGGTCAAGGTCTGTAAAAGCGAGCTGCCGGATTTCCTTCAGATTCGGCGCTTTCTCACGCTTTGGCTCGATGTAGTCGGCCACGTAGACGATCTTTTCCAGCAGTGTCATGTCCGGCTTTCCCGTCGTGTGCCAGCGGATTGCGCCGAGCACCTCCTCGTCGTCGATATCATATTTCCTGCGCGCCAGCAGCTCTCCGACCTTGGCGTGCAGCATAAAGGGATTCTTCCGCTCCAGCTCGCTGATCTCGAGGCCGTTCTTTTCCGCGGTTTTCAGCTTCTTCGCGTTCGGCATGCACTTCGCGCAGTCATGCATGAGCCCGGCTAGAAGGGCCCTGTCGATATCATAGCCATAACGCATGGCTAGAGCCGCGCTTGTATACATGACGCCGAGCGTATGCTCATAGCGGCTGTCGTCCATGGATTTTTTCATTTCTTTTTTCAGATCACGAATACTGACTGCGTCCATAGTTCCACCCCTCTCCAAACCTGTTCGGATCCCGTTCGTCAGATTTCAGGTTCTGGCTTCGCACTGCCATAAAGCATATGTTCCTGTAAATATTTCTCCACGGCGGCAGGAAGCATCTCCGAAATATCCTCTCCCGCTCTGACCCGCGCGCGGATCTGCTCCGCCGCGATATCCATATTGGGCGTGCCCAGAAGCCGGATATCCGCTCCGTAGAGCCTCCGCAGCCGTTCGATCTGTGCGCGGATTTCCTCACTCCGGTGTTCGTCACGCAGTGCGGCGAGCAACACGCACTCCTTACAGATGATGCCGGGCTCCCGCCAGTTCTCGAGGTTAAAAAGAGAATCCGCTCCCATGATAAAGAAAAAGCGCTCGTGCGGATAACGCTCCCGCAGCACCTGCACCGTTCGATACGTGTAATGATAGGCCTCCGGATCCTCTTCGAGACTGCAGAGCTCCATGCCGGGGATATCCTGTATGGCAAGCCGGATCATCTCCATGCGGTGCCGGATGTCCGTGTGCAGCTGGCCGCGCTTGTGCGGCGGCTGGCCGTTCGGGATGAACCAGACCGCATCGAGATCATATTGCCGGTAGGCCTGCCTGGCAAGCGCCAGATGCGCGTTGTGCACCGGATCGAAGGTCCCGCCAAAGAGCCCGATCCGTCGTCCCTCCTCATTCATCGAAGGCACCTCTATTTCGGCAGCACGATTTTCTTTTTATCGTCCTTGCCCTCTTTATATAATACTATTTTTTTGCCAATGACCTGCACGACCTGAGAGCGCGTCCGCTCACCGAGCGTGATGGCGAGCTCCTTCGGACTCTCCATGCAATTCTGAAGAACGCTGATCTTGATCAGTTCCCGCGCCGTAAGCGCTTCCGACACTGCGGATGCCAACTCCGGCGTAAGTCCTCCCTTGCCGATCTGGATGACCGGCTGCATCGTCTGTGCAAGGCTCATCAGATAAGCGCGCTGTCTGCTGTTCATATGTCTGTCTCCCTCTGCTTATTTATAATATGTGAAGCTTAAGTCGCACACCTGCACGGTGTCGCCCTCCTCAATCCCCGCATTCTCCAGCTCCTTTAAGATACCGGTATCTTTCAGGAATTTCTGGAAGAAGGCGAAGCCCTTTTCGGACTCGAGATTCGTGTAGCCGAGCATCTTCTCGACGCGCGGCCCCTCGACGATATAGGTGTTCGCTTCCTTCACCGATTTCGATACCGACCAGGCGAGCTCCTCATCTCCCACCATCATGAATTCCGGGAAAAATTCCGGTTCAAACACGACGGGCTCGCGGTCCGCCGCATCGAGCAGCTCTTTGACGTGGTAGAGAAGCTCTTGCACGCCCTCGCCGCTGACCGCGGAGATTGCGAAAACCTTCACGCCTTCCGGCTCAAACTCCCGACGGATGCGCTCCACCGGATCCTGCTCCTTATCCCAGATCGCATCGATCTTATTCGCGGCGATGACCTGCGGCCTGCGCGCAAGCTCCGGATTGTAAGCCGTCAGTTCCTTATTGATCGCATGAATATCCGCGACCGGGTCGCGTCCCTCCACGGAGGCCGCGTCGACCATGTGGATGATCACCTTCGTGCGCTCGATATGGCGCAGGAAGTCGAGTCCGAGCCCCACGCCCTCCGACGCGCCCTCGATCAGTCCCGGTATGTCGGCGATGACGAAGCCGTCGCCCCCTAAGTCCACGACGCCGAGATTCGGGCTGAGTGTCGTGAAATGATAGTTGGCGATTTTCGGCTGCGCGTTCGTGACGCGCGAAAGCAGCGTGGACTTTCCAGCATTGGGGAAGCCGACGAGCCCGACGTCCGCGATCACCTTCAGTTCGAGGATCACCTCAAGCTCCTGCGCCGGCTTGCCCGGCCGGGCGTACTGCGGCGCCTGCATCGTCGAGGTGGCGAAATGCTGATTGCCCGCACCGCCCTTTCCGCCGCGCAGGACCAGAAACCGCTGATTCTCGCCGGACATATCCGCGATGACCTTACCGCTCAGAGCCTCCCGGATGACCGTGCCCTCCGGAACCTTCAGGATAATGTCCTGTCCTTTTTTGCCGTGGCAATTGTGTTTGCCGCCCTCCTGGCCGGATTCCGCCGCGAATTTTCTCCGGTGGTGGTAATCGGTCAATGTATTCAGACCCTTGTCCACCTCGAAGATCACACTGCCGCCGTTGCCGCCGTCGCCGCCGTCCGGACCGCCGTCCGGCACGTATTTCTCACGGCGAAAGCTCACATGGCCGTCGCCGCCCTTTCCCGAACGGATGATGATTCTGGCTTTGTCACTAAACATGGTTATAACCCCTTCTACGCAAGAGGGCTCCAAATCTTAAGCGATTTGAAGCCCCAAAGTGAATCACGCGGATTATTCTGTCACTGCCGGAACGATAGAGACCTGCTTTTTGTCTCTGCCCTTTCTCTCGAAGCGAACCACGCCATCCACCAGTGCGAACAGGGTGTCGTCTCCGCCACGTCCTACGTTCACGCCCGGGTGAATCCTGGTACCGCGCTGTCTGTAAAGAATATTTCCGGCCTTCACGAACTGGCCGTCAGCTCTCTTCGCGCCAAGTCTCTTGGACTTGGAATCTCTGCCATTCTTGGTAGAGCCAACGCCCTTCTTATGCGCGTACATCTGAAGATTCATATTCAACATAGGTCTGCACCTCCTCTAAAATCTTCTGTCTACTTGTTGATCTTTTCAATCCTGACAGCGGTGTACTGCTGCCTGTGGCCATTTTTCTTGTGATATCCAGATTTTCTCTTGTACTTGTAAACGATGACCTTCTTTGCCTTGCCGTCACCGATCACAGATGCTTCTACGGTAGCGCCCTCGACTACCGGAGTACCCACGCTGAGCGTCTCGTCGCACACGGCCAGAACCTGATCAAACACATAGCTTGTACCTGCTTCCGCGCCGAGCTTCTCGACCTTGATCACGTCGCCCTCGGATACCTTATACTGTTTACCAACTGTTGCAATTATCGCGTACATATGGCACCTCCTGTACTTTACTCGCCAGCTTCGGCGCTGTCCTCTCTTAAATGGACAGACTTGCAGCCCCACTGTGCGGCATCCATAATATAATACCAAATGCCGCCAAAATTGTCAAGCGTCTACGGAAATATATTTTCCATAAGATTTTTCTATATTTTTCAGACCCAGCAGCAGGGAATCCATCAGAAGCTCCGTCTTCTCCGACACGTCGGATGTGAACTCCCATCTCCGGATCTGGCCGTCCGTGCAGTCGCAGGTGAAGGCGTCCTCCGTGAAGGCCTCGATCGAGTTGATCGCGTTGATCACGAGCGCGGACACCGCGGAGCAGACGATATCCTCGCCCTCTTCTGCGTAGTCCGCATGGCCGTCGATTGCAAAGCTCCGGTAATGTCCTCTTACCTTTTTCGCAGTGACCTCAATCATAGCATTCCACACTCCTTTGCCTGTTCTCTGAGCGGTTTCTTCTGCTTCCGGCGCGTCAGCTCCATGAGACCGAGCTGCGTCATGTCCACCGCTGTCGCCCGCATCGGGTCCTCCCGCAGTCGTTCCCGCATGAAGCTCAGAAGCTCATGCGGCCCGTCGCCGTCCATGTCGACGAAATCCACCACAATCATGCCGGACAGATTGCGCAGCCGCAGCTGACGGCTGATCTCGGCGGCGGCCTCGAGATTGATCTTCCGCACCGTCTCGCGTTTGTCCTTACCGGTCACACATTTCCCGGTGTTCACGTCGATGACGGTCATCGCCTCCGTGTGCTCGATGACCAGATAAGCGCCCGATTTCAGCCGTACACGCTCCGATAGCGCGTCCGAGATCCCCTTTTCGAGCCGGTAGAGACTTTTCAGCGGCTGCATCCGTTCACGATAAAGGCGGAGCTTTCCCTCCTCCTCCGGCAGTTCTTCATGCAGGAAATCCTGTATTTCCCGGAAAATCTGCTCATCGTCCGTGATAATCTCCTTCAGGCTGCCGCTGCGGTTCCCGAGAATCGAGTTTAAGTAGGCCGCCCGCTCCCGGTACACGCAGGAAAACACGGTCCGATGGATGGCCTGCTCTGCCAGAAAGTTCTGCTTCGCCAGTAATTTGTCAAACTCAGCACGCAGCTCCGCCTCCGCTGCGCCCTCCGCTTTCGTGCGAACGATCAGGCCAAAATTCTCCGGCAGCGGAAAGCCCTCTGAGAGCTCTTTCAGACGCTGCCGTTCCGGCGGGGGCAGCTTCGCGGAGCAGCCGACCGACTGTTTTCCACGGTTCAGCACGAGATATTTGCCGGACAGGGAAAGCTGCGTCGTCACGGAAGGAGCTTTCGTCTTCTGCGCCTCGCGGCTTACCTGGACGAGCAGCTCGTCGCCCTTTGCCAGACGGTCCGTCTTCTTTGGCTTTGTAAAGACCGGCGTCTGTACGTCCTCGAGCGGCAGATAACAGAGTACACCGCCCTCGATCTCAACGAAGGCCGCATGGATATTTTTGACGATGTCCTTCACCCTGCCGACATAGATATTCCTGAGCAGAGACTGTTTCCCCGGCGGAAGCAGACTGATTTCCGTCAAACGCCCGTCCGTCAGCAGCGCGTCCGCCAGTACGCCGTCTTTTATATAAGTAATAATTTTCGTATTATCCAATCTCTTCCCCCAGCTTTTCCAGAGGGATGAGCTTTCTTACTCCCTCCGCTCCCAGATCCGCGTAGAGCTCTTTTCGTCTGATCTCCAGTGCAAAAAGCGGCAGTTCCCATTTTTCCTGCGCCGCGAAGGCCTGCAGTAAAAGCTCCGGCTTCAGATTCCCGACGCTTCCCGTGGACACGGTGAGGAAGATAAGATCGCCCCGCAGCTCGCAGGCGTAGACCCAGGGACGAATATCGATCTCCTGCACGGCCTTTTTCTTCGTCTCCTTTTGTACCAGAATCTCCGGTCTTTGCAGAAACGTGGCAAAACGCGTCTCCCAGCCCGCCGGCGTCTCGCAGCCCTCGCGGAAGCAGACCTCGTAATCCGCGGCGGCGACGATCGACATCGCGTTTTTGCTGCCCTCCGGCAGCTCCCGCCAGCTCAGAACTTCCATTCCTTCCGCCCCGTATTCGTTCAGAAGCCGCACCGCCTCCCGGGAGGAGGGCGTGCTGTTCACGCGGATATCCATGTACTCCCCGTCGCTCTCGAGGCCGACGCCGAGCGGCTGTGCGAAGGACATGATCATGTGCGGTGTGAAGCCCTCCGAATAGCAGACGTCCAGCCCGGCGCGGCGCAGGGCTTTCTGAAAATAGCGCATGGTGTCGAGATGTCCGATGAAGCGGAGATTGCCGAATTTGCGGAATTTGACTCTAATGTTCATGGCAGACACCTCCTCCGTAGGACGCGGCTCCGCAGCCGGAACACTTTATGCGACAGTTCTCCGTGACAACGCCCTCCTGCGCGCGCTTCCACTCCCGTTCGAGGAAGCTGCGCGTTACGCCAATATCGATGAAATCCCAGGGGAAGAGCTCGTCGATGGCGCGCTCCCGCACGGTATAGAAATCCGGATCAACGCCACAGTGCTCGAATGCCTCCTCCCAGATTTCATTGCGGAAATTCTCCGTCCAGGAGTCAAAGAGCGCGCCCTTCTCGTAGGCGCGGCGGATGACCGCTCCGACTCTCCGGTCCCCGCGCGCGAGCACGCCCTCGAGGACCGTGACGTCCGCCTCATGCCAGTGATAGCGGATGCTCTTCTGATTTTTCTGCTCCTTCATCTCGTGGTTTACGACATAAGCGCGGTCTAGGAATTCTTCCTTCGTGCACATCCTGGCCCACTGGAAGGGCGTAAAAGGTTTTGGCACAAAGAAGGAGGTGCTCACCGTGATCTGACATTTCCCGTTTCGCTTCTCCTTCGGCACATCGTAGTAGCGCTCCGCGATCTTCTGCGCCAGATGGGCGATTCCCTTCACATCCTCCTCCGTTTCACCCGGCAGACCCAGCATGAAATAGAGCTTCACGCGGCTCCAGCCGCCGTCGAAGGCCTGTCCGGCGCCGGAGAGAATATCTTCCTCCGTGAGCCCTTTATTGATCACATCGCGCATTCGCTGGGTTCCCGCCTCCGGCGCAAAGGTGAGACTGCTCTTCTTTATATCCTGAATCCTGCCCATGACATCGAGCGAAAAAGCGTCGATACGCAGGGAGGGAAGGGAAATGCGGATGCCGCGCGTCCCGAATTCTTCGATCAGAAAATTCACCAGTTCGCCCAGATGGGTGTAGTCGCTGGTGCTGAGCGAACTCAAAGAGATCTCATCATAGCCCGTATTTTTCAGCATCGCGTGCGCGGTGCGCTTCAGCATCCCGATCTCGCGCTCCCTGGTCGGGCGGTAAAGCATTCCGGCCTGGCAGAAGCGGCAGCCGCGGATGCAGCCGCGCTGAATCTCCAGCACCACGCGGTCCTGCGTGATCTGAATAAAGGGAACGACCGGCTTTTCCGGGTAATAGGTATCGGTCACATCGAGCACGAGCTCTTTTCGCACCTTCCGCGGCGCCTCCGGGCATCGCGGCTCCATCGCGGCGATCGTCCCGTCCTCGTGATAGCTCACCTCATAGAGCGAGGGAACATAGATACCGGGAAGCTGCGCCGCCGCACGCAGAAAGTCCTCCCTTGGCGCGCCGCTCATCTTCCACTCCAGATACCTGTCCATCAGGTCAAAATAGACCGTCTCCCCGTCTCCGATATAGAAGAGATCGAAGAATTCCGCCAGCGGCTCGGGATTGTAAGTGCAGGGACCGCCGCCGATCACGAAGGGATGCTCATCCGTGCGCTCTGCCGCCGTGAGCGGAATGCCGGAGAGATCGAGAATCTGCAGAATATTCGTGTAGCACATCTCATACTGGATCGTGATGCCGAGGAAGTCGAAATCCTTCACCGGATCCTGCGACTCAAGCGCGAAGAGCGGAATCTTCCGCTCCCTCATCACCTGGTCGAGATCATTCCAGGGCGAGTAGACCCGCTCGCACCAGATATCGTCCCTGCGATTGAACATATCATATAAAATCTGAATGCCCAGATGGGACATCCCGATCTCGTACACGTCGGGAAAACACATCGCGAAGCGGATATCCACCCGCTCCTTATCCTTCATAACCGCGTTCACCTCGCCGCCGATGTAACGGGCGGGCTTCTCAACGCTCATCAATATTTCATCCGATAACGCAAGCTTTCGCATAAACATCCTTTACTCAAAGAGGGCTTCCGCGCCGACCGCGGAAGCCCTGCTCAATCTGCTGAATCTTATCTTTTGACGTTGAACGCGCCCATGCCCGGATATACCGCGCTTGCGCCGAGCTGCTCCTCGATGCGAAGAAGCTGATTGTACTTCGCCACGCGCTCGGTTCTGCTCGGAGCACCGGTCTTGATCTGGCAGGTATTGAGAGCGACCGCCAGATCCGCGATCGTCGTGTCCTCGGTCTCGCCGGAGCGATGAGAGGTAACCGCCGTGTAACCGGCCTTGTTCGCCATCTTGATCGCCTCGAGCGTCTCGGAGACGGAACCGATCTGGTTCAGCTTGATCAGGATAGAGTTGCCGCAGCCGAGGTCGATGCCCTTCTTCAGGCGCTCGGTGTTCGTCACGAACAGGTCGTCGCCGACGAGCTGTACCTTGTCGCCAAGCTCCTTCGTGAGCTTCTGCCAGCCTTCCCAGTCCTCCTCGTCCAGCGCATCCTCGATGGAGATGATCGGGTACTTCTCGACAAGGCTCTTCCAGTGAGCGATCAGCTCGTCGGAGGTGTAATGCGTACCGGCCTTCGGCAGGATGTACTCGCCCTTCTTCTCACCCTTCCACTCACTGGAAGCAGCGTCCATGGCGATCATGAAGTCCTTGCCCGGCTCGTAACCGGCCTTCTTCACAGCCTCGAGGATGGTCTCAATCGTCTCGTCGTCGCTCGAGAGGTTCGGAGCGAAGCCGCCCTCGTCGCCGACGGAGGTCGCGAGTCCTCTGGACTTCAGGATGGAAGCCAGCGCATGAAAGACCTCCGCGCACCAGCGCAGCGCTTCCTTGAAGCTCGGAGCGCCTACCGGCATAATCATAAATTCCTGCGTGTCTACGGTGTTCGTCGCATGTGCGCCGCCGTTCAGGATGTTCATCATCGGAACGGGCAGACGGTTTGCATTGGAACCGCCAAGAAAACGGTAAAGCGGAATGTCGAGGGAAATTGAAGCCGCTCTCGCCGCCGCAATCGAAACCGCGAGAATCGCGTTCGCACCGAGTTTGGACTTGTCCTTCGTGCCGTCCGCCTCGATCATGGCCTTGTCCACCGCGTAGGTGTCAGAAGCGTCCATGCCGACCAGCACGTCGTTGATCACAGTGTTGATGTTCTCAACCGCCTTCGTGACGCCCTTGCCGAGATAACGGCTCTTGTCGCCGTCGCGAAGCTCGAGAGCCTCAAACTCACCGGTCGAAGCGCCGCTCGGAGCCGCGCCCCTGCCGATCGTGCCGTCCGCGAGAATCACCTCGGCCTCAACGGTCGGGTTTCCTCTGGAATCTATGATCTCTCTTCCGATCACCTTTTCAATCTGCAAATAATCCATCGTTTTATTCTCCTTTACAAAAGATTTCCAACTTTGATAAGTATACCAGATATCCGGAAAAATTACAAGGCTTTTTACTCCGTATAGTTCAGATAAATCTCTACATGGTCGTAGATGCAGCGCCAGGAGCTCGTCGAATTCGCCGTCACGCAGATGTACTGCTTTCCGTCGTCCGTAATCTCGTAGCTCGCCGCGCAGCTGCCGGACTGATCGACGAAACCGGTCTTTGCGCAGACAACCTCCCCGCCGGTGTCCTTGTCCTCAATGCGGCGCAGGAACCAGTTCGATACCGTGATACCGTCCGGATGCTGCTCCGTGGAGGAGGTCGTGTAGGTGTGGGCGGACAGCGCGTCCCGGCAGAGCTCATTGTTGATCGCCGCCTCCAGAATGATCGCCATGTCATAGACCGTGCAGTAGAGATCCTCATCGTACAGGCCGACGCAGTTGGTAAAATGGGCACTGTCCGAGAGCCCAAGCTCCTCCACCTTCTGGTTCATCAGCTCCACGAAAGCCTCCATGGAACCTGCCGTGTAGATGGCCAGACCAGCCGCCGCGTCGCCGCCGGAGGGAAGTACCGTTCCGTACAGAAAATCGCGCACCATCACCGTCTCCCCCTCGTCAAAACCGACCGAGCTGCAGTCGTTCGAGTAGGCAAAATCCGTGATGTCAATCGTGATTGTGAAGGTATCGTCAAGATCCGTAATATAGTCCACCGCCGTCAGCACCGTCAGAATCTTCGTCATGGACGCCGGGCTGACACGGGTATAGGCGTTCTTTTCCGCAACGACCGTCCCCTCGTCGATATCGATCAGAATCGCGTAGCTGCTGATGACAGAATCGCTCGTGATCATGACCGTGGATGCGGTTTCTTCCGCGCTGTAGACGATGGGGGGAGTCTCTTCCTCCGGTTCTTCTTCCTCTTCCTGCTCTTCCTGCGCCTCATCGTCATCCCGCTGCGCCGTGGAATCCGTTTCCGCGATGCTCTCCTGCAATTCTTCCTCAGATTCCAGCGTTTCCTTATTGACGGCAGATGGTCTGATGTGGCTGCCGATAAAGAAAATAAGCAGGCAGCCCAGGAGGATGAGAAGAACAAGCAGGCAGCCCGCGAGGATTCTTCTCTGTCTTCTACGCCTCCTCTGAAGCTCCCTTCTGCGCTTCTCTCTCTGTCTTTGTCTTAAGCGTTCCTCAGTCTCATAGTCTCTCACGGAGCACTCCTGCCCTTCCCTGAAAAGAATCTGAAATCCCGGACTCTCTGCCTCCGCAGAGAATCCATTTATAAATTATACCCTTAAATCATGAGAAAAACAATACGAAAAGCAAAAACCTCCGGGCATAGGAAAAGCTTGAAAATCATTGAATTTCCAGGCTTTCTTTCGGATGGAACATACGGGATTCGAACCCATGACCTCTACAATGCGAATGTAGCGCGCTCCCAACTGTGCTAATGCCCCATGATAACAAATGATAAGTTTTCAAATGGAAGCAATGGGGCTCGAACCCATGACCTCTCGCGTGTGAGGCGAACGCTCATCCCAGCTGAGCTATGCTTCCTTTTCCTGCCGCCCTTGCGGCTCACGAATGCTATTATAACACGTCCGACAAAAATTGCAAGCACAAAATTTAAAAAGATGACCCGGGGCTCCGGAAGGCTCACCACAGGTCATCATAATCGCTCTTGTAGAGGACAATCTCCCCCGCCGCTCTCGTCTTCGGCAGGTCGATCATGCGCTGGTTGCCGCTCCCCCGATACTGCAGCGTCAGATCACGCTGCGCCAGAATAAAAGGTCCGTCCACAAGGATATCCGCCAGCACGAGGAGCCGCTGCACGCCATTCTCCTGCATGTTCAGCAGATCCTCATAGAGGTAGCCGGTATAAATCATCAGATGCTTTCCCGCGGCTTTCACGGCCTCCGCAATCGGAACCAGGGCCGCTGCCTGGCAGAAGGGCTCGCCTCCCGAAAAGGTGACGCCGCCGAGCAAAGGGTTCGACGCGATCGCGTGGAGTATCTTTTCCGTATCGGCGACGGAACCGCCCGCGAAGTCATGCGTCTGCAGATTGTGGCAGCCCGGGCAGTGATGCGGACAGCCCTGGGTAAAGATCACATAGCGAAGCCCCGGGCCGTCCACGATCGAGTCCTGCAGAGTTCCCGCAATGCGCAGCTCAGGAAAGCGTGTGCTTGACACGATCCCTCACCTCCGCGCGCTTCGCGTTGTTGAAACGGTCCATCGTGCCCACTAGGTAACCGGTGATTCTGCGGATGCGGTCAAAACCGACATTCTCTCCCACTTCTCCATTGTTCGGTAATACTTTTGTCGCCATACTGATTTCTCCTTTCTCTTTCCTGTAAATTCATATAAACCTTTTCTTATAGGATCTGTCACCCTTCTGCCCAGTCCCTGTCCGGCATCAGTGGTTTGGATCCAGATAAACCGGAATATCCGGATACTTTTTGCGCAGCTCATTCAGCCGCTCAATAGAAACAGCCTCGCCCTCGCGCCGTCCGCAGCGCGGGCATACATCGTCGATCACACCTGTATAACCACAGACCGGATCGCGGTCTACCGGGTGGTTGACCGAGCCGTAGCCGACGCCATTCTCCTTCATGCAGCGGATGACCGCCTCGAAGGCCTCCGGATTCTTTGCCGTGTCGCCGTCGAGCTCGACATAGCTGATATGGCCGGCGTTCGTGAGCGCGTGGTACGGCGCCTCGATCTTAATCTTCTCAAAGGCGCTGATCGGATAATAGACCGGCACGTGGAATGAGTTCGTGTAGTATTCCCGATCCGTCACACCCGGGATCGTCCCGAAGCGCTTCTGGTCGATGCGGACAAAACGCCCTGACAGGCCCTCCGCCGGGGTCGCGAGCAGCGTAAAGTTCAGGCCGGTCTTCTCACTCTCCCCGTCGAGATATTTGCGCATATGGGAAATGATCTCGTAGCCGAGCTTCCGGCTCTCCTCGCTCTCGCCGTGATGCTTTCCAGTCAGGGCGACGAGCGTCTCCGCCAGGCCGATGAAGCCGACGCTGAGCGTCCCGTGCTTCAGAATCTCGCCGACCTGATCATTGACCCCGAGATCGTCCGAGCCGAGCCAGACACCCTGTCCCATCAGGAAGGGATAATTCTTGACCGTCTTCTTCTTCTGAATCTCGAAACGGTGCAGAAGCTGTCTGCAGCAGAGCTCCATGCGCTTGTCCAGATTCTTATAGAACAGCTCAATATCGCCCTTCGCGGTGATGCCCAGCCGCGGCAGATTGATGGAGGTGAAGCTTAAGTTTCCACGCCCGCAGGTGACCTCATGCGTCGGGTCATAGTGATTGCCCATGACACGCGTACGGCAGCCCATGTAGGCGATCTCCGTGTTGTAATCTCCTTCTTTATAATACTGGAGATTGAAGGGCGCGTCGATGAAGCTGAAGTTCGGGAACAGCCGCTTCGCGGACACCTTGATCGCCATGCGGAACAGGTCGTAGTTCGGGTCGCCCGGGTTATAGTTGACGCCCTCCTTCACCTTGAAGATCTGTACCGGGAAGATCGCGGTCTCTCCGTTTCCGAGACCCACGTCCGTGACCTTCAGAAGATTGCGGATCGCCATGCGCGCCTCCGGCGTCGTACAGGTGCCGTAGTTGATAGAACTGAAGGGAACCTGCGCGCCCGCGCGGGAGTTCATCGTGTTCAGATTGTGGATCAGCGACTCCATCGCCTGATAAGTCGACTTGTCGGTCTCCTTCATCGCGATGCGAATCGAGGTCTTGTGGCAGTGCCGGATATCTTCCTCCGGCACATCCCGTCCGATCCACTCTTTCGCACAGCTCAGCAGCCACTTTATGAGGCATTCCTCGTAGCTGTCGATATTGGTCATATCGATGCGCTCCGGCATCGCGTCCTTCAGCGCCTGGCGGAACCCGTCCTCCTGCACATGTTCGCAGTCGTATTCCAGCCAGAAATAGCGCTGTACCGCGTCGTAGTATTCCTTGCGGAAGGTACAGGCCACGCCCTGTGCCATCGCGTAGTCAAAGTTTGGCACTGACTGACCGCCGTGCATCTCGTTCTGGTTCGCCTGAATCGCGATACAGGCGAGCGCCGCATAGCTGACGATCGACTTCGGCTCACGGATGTAGCCGTGGCCGGTCGAAAAACCGTCATGGAACAGCTTCAGCAGGTCAATCTGGCAGCAGGTCTCGGTCAGCATGTAGAAATCCTTATCGTGAATATGGATATCTCCGTTGATATGCGCCGCCGCAATATCCTTCGGCAGAATATAGTTGTCAACAAAATAATTCGCACCCTCGGAGCCATATTTCAGCATCGTGCCCATCGAGGTGTCCGCGTCGATATTCGCATTCTCGCGCTTGATATCGGCATCCGCCGCGCTCGTGAAGGTGAGCTCCCGGTAAATATTCACCAGATCCGCCTCGGTCTTGCGCACCTTCGTGTGCTCCGCGCGGTACAGGATGTAGGCCTTCGCAGTCTTCGCAAAGCCGTGCTGGATCAACTTCTCCTCCACAAGATCCTGGATCTGCTCCACCTCCGGCGTCTGTCCCTCCGGAATGGCTCCCACGACCTCCGCGACCAGCTCCTCGAACTGATAGGGGGCGATCGCCTCCACCTGCGCCGCATTGTTCGCCTTGCGAATGGCGTTTTCAATCTTCTCCACATCGAACGCTACCGGCGTGCCGTCGCGCTTTTTAATCTTTTCCGGGTACACGATGCCGTTTCCACTCATGGTATTCCTCCAAAACAATATCTGGTATTCTCTAAATTGCGTTTGCACAAAATATAGTATCACAAGATTGCTATATACGCAAGAACAAATTATCTTAACTGAGCGTATAGAAATAGAGTTGAATTTATGCGGACATATGTTAAGATAAAGTGACGGAACGAAAAAGGGGGGGCGCAAATTGGGCATCATTAAAAGGAAGAAAAGCCGTTTTCATTTCAGTGTTTTTCTGGGAATTCTCTTGGGAGCAACAATCATATGGATATTGATCTACTTCGTTATACAGGGAGTAACAATGAAGGTAACTCTTTCCTATATGAACGAAAAAAACGAAAAAGATCTCATCGCGACAGCGACTTCTTTAGCAGAGAGCGATATGGTACGCCAGAGTTTCATCGACGGATATGTTTCCGAGGAACTTATGGCATATCTGGATAACCTGGTTTCGCTTACAGAATCCGTTGATGTTATAACCATAGCCGACACGGACTCCGTGCGTCTGTATCATATCAATCATGAAAGAATCGGTGAAACCTTTGTAGGGGGAGACCAGGGAACCGTGTTGACAGGCGAAAGTTACTTCTCCGATGCGGAGGGTACAATGGGCTATCAGCATCGGTATTTGACACCAGTCTATATTGATGGGGAAATCGTGGGCTTTGTCCTGACAAGCAGCTTAAACACACGTACGGCTGAGCTTCAGAATACCATTGGCCTTGCCTATGGGAAAATGTCTGCCGTTCTTGCGCTGGCTTCCATATTTATATCTATAATCGCGGCGTGGGTTTTAGGCAAATTCTTTAATGGAATGAAACCAAATGAATTCATGAAGTCCTATGAGATTCGGAACGAACTGCTGGACAATCTGAACGACGGCGTCATCTCAACAGATAAGAACGGTACTATACAGATGATGAATCGTTCTGCGGAGCGCATACTAGGGCAAAGCGAGGATCTGTTAATCGGAAAACACCTGGACGATGCCGTCAGGACAGAGGACGATGACAGCCTCTTGAATCGGGTCGGAGACAACCAGCTCACATCCCGCAGAAATGTCCTGTGCACGGTCATTAAGCAGAAGGATCGCAGCAAAATCGTCGGAACTGTAGCGATTCTGAAAGATAAAAATGAAGCTGTCCGACAAGCGGAAGAACTGAACGGCGTCCGTCACATTGTGGATGGACTTCGCGCAAATAATCACGAATTCATGAACAAACTACAGATTATCTCCGGCCTGCTGCAGCTTGGAAAATCAAAAGATGCCCTGAATTACATAGGGACCGTCACAGAGGCAGCCAGTGGTTTCATTGATCCGGTGCTGGAACATATACAGAATCCCAGTGTGGCTGCACTGCTCCTGGGCAAGCTTCCTTCCTTCCGTGAGCTGGATATCAGTCTTGATATTCTTTCCAACAGCAATCTGCCCTGCCATAGCCAGTATCTTTCCACAGAAAATCTGATAACTGTTGTTGGTAATCTTTTGGAAAATGCCATAGAAGCTGTGAACAGTCGAGATGATATGCGGGAACGCGATGTGACTCTGCAGATCACTGAGGATAGTACCGGGCTGATAATTGTCGTTTCTGATACCGGAATTGGGATTGCAAAAGAAAACCTTCCGTACATTTTCAAGAAAGACTTCAGCACAAAAGCTTCCGAAGGCCGGGGCGTCGGCATGAGCCTGATACGCTCTGTAACTGAGCGCTGCGGCGGTTCCATAGAAGTGGATTCTGAGCCGGGTGAGGGAACTACTTTTACCCTGATATTTAACCAGAAAAGAGGCTGAACTGAAGAAATAGTATAACACTTTTTAACTAGCCAGCCACATTGATCAAGCTTTCAGTTTTTATCTCTTCAGTTGGATTTAAGGAGTTCCAAAATGTATGGGCAATTAAAAATTATATACTGGCTTAAATTTTTTCCCGGCCAGCACTTCTTTATAATCTTCATAATTTTTTTCGAGTGGTCGATTGTAAAATGAAGTTGAACACCTAAAAAATCCATAGCGATTGAATC
>JAJQCG010000011.1 GCA_021202815.1 Lachnospiraceae bacterium
TCCTGTTTGCTCACCAGAGGAAATCAGCTATGCTGATTTCTCAGCTCGCACTCTGGACTCAGTATAGCATAAATCCGGGTGGACATTTCTTAATATTCCTTAAGTTTATCTTCAGACAAAAAAGGGACGCCCTGCCTGTCTGCAGAACGTCCCTCCCTCTGATTGTAATGTCCTTATTCTTCGCTCTCCGAGCCCTTGATCTTCGTCTTCATCAGATACCACAGCGCCCCCGTGATGCACACGGACGAGTACGCACCGCAGGCGATGCCGACCATCAGCGGCAGCGCGAACTCCCGGATGGAGGCGACGCCCAGGATGAAGAGCACCGCCACCATGATGAAGGTGGTGAACGAGGTGTAGATACTCCGGGTCAGCGTCTGGGTGATGCTGTTATTCACCAGATCTTCCAGGCTGTCCTTCTTCTTCATCTCGCCAAGGTTCTCGCGGATGCGGTCGAAGATGACGATCGTCGCGTTGATCGAGTAGCCCACGATCGTCAGCATACAGGCGATGAAGGTATTTCCCACAGAGATCCGCGCCGCACCGTAGAACACGAGCACAATCAGCACATCGTGGAGCAGCGCCGCCACTGCGCTCGCCGCGAAGCGCAGATCCTTGAAGCGAATCCAGATGTAGAGCAGCATGCAGATCGTCGCTACAATAACCGAAATGATCGCGTCGCTGCGCATCTCACTGCTGATCACGCCGCTGATGCTCTCCGCGGTAATCGCGTCGTCCTCCAGCTCAAACTCTTCGATCAGCCGTTCATCCAGCTCGGTGCGCGTCTCCAGGTCAAGCTCCGTCGTCTTGATCACGACCTGCGTGCTGCCGGAAACCTTCTGCGTCTGAATGTCATTATTTCCCACGATCTCAGCGACGAGCGGCACGACCTGCTCGTCGATCTCCTCGATTGTCATATCCTCATTAAATTCCACCGTCGTCGAGGTACCGCCCTGGAATTCCAGACCGTAGGCCAGAAGTCCGTTGCCGGAGGCCGCGTTAAAGCCCATGTAGCCAATCCCAATGACAATGATCGCCAGCGAGACGGTGAAAAAGATTTTCCTCTTTCCGAGGAAGTTGACAGCTTTTCGCTCTTTCGCCGCGCCGTACCACTTCGCGTCGTGGATACCCAGCCCGTAGAGCGCGTTCAGCACCAGCCGTGTCACGACGAGCGCCGTGAACATCGACACGACGATGCCAAGCGCCAGCGTCTGCGCGAAACCCTTGACGCTGCCGGTCCCCATCACGGCCAGCACCGCCGCCGCGATCAGCGTCGTGATATTGCCGTCCACGATCGCGGACAGGGCTTTCTTAAAACCAATCTTGATCGAAGTCCGGACCGTCTTGCCCGTGGCGATCTCTTCCCGCACACGCGCGAAGATAATCACGTTCGCGTCCACCGCCATACCAATGGAAAGAATGATACCGGCAATGCCCGGCAGGGTCAGCGTCATATCGAAACCGTTCAGCAGCACCAGCACCAGCGCCACATAAGTCATCAGAGCAACGCCCGCCGCAAGCTCCATGATGCGGTACGCAATAAGCATAAACAAAATGACCAGTCCGAAACCAATCGCCCCGGCCAGCAGGCTCGTCTCGATCGCCTCCGCGCCGAGCTTCGCGCCGACCACATTCGAGCGCAGCTCCTCAAGTTCCAGGGAGAGCGAACCGATACGAATCGTCGAGGCAAGCTGGTCGGCCTCCTCATAGGTAAAGCTTCCGGAAATCTGGCATCTGCCGTCGGTGATCGCCTCGTTGACGACCGGCGCGCTGATCACTTCGCCGTCGTAGACAATGGCGATCTGGTAACCCACGTTGGCCGCGGTCGCCTCCGCGAATTTCTCCGCGCCCTCGTCCGTCAGTGTCAGCTCCACGACATAGCTTTTATTTCCCATGCTGTCGGTCGTCGACCCGGCCTGCGCGTTCGATACGTCGGTGCCCTCGAGAACAACCTCGCCGTCCGTCGTCTGGAATTCCAGCGAACCCGGCTGGCCGAGCTCGCTTAAGATCTCATTTGCGTCGCTCACACCCGGAATCTCGATATTGATCCGGTCGGAGCCCTCCTGATAGACCTCCGCCTCCGTGCTGTAGCTCTCGACACGCTTCTGCAGCTTGTAGATCGTATCCGCCATGTCCTCGGCGGACGGCTCCTCGTCTCCCACCGCCTGGTAGGTGATGCTGACGCCCCCGGCCAGGTCGAGACCAAGGCTGATGTCCTTCGCCGCCCCGAAACCGCTCTCTCCCAGGCCATACGCCGCCGTATAGAGCAGAAGGCCCGTGACGCCGAGCGTCAGCAGTAGCGTGACGACCGCTTTTGATTTCTTCATCTTCTCTCCTCGTCTTTCTCCGCTTCCGCGGCCTTGATCATAATGGCGCACTCCACGCGCTTGCGCTCCAGCTCGCAGCTCACGTCGTAAGTGTCGTTGATCGAGCCGTGGAATTTATAGGAATTCGCCGCGCAGCCTCCGCTACAGTAAAACTTCGCAAAGCAGTTTCTGCATTTTTCTTTGGAATAAACATTGCAGGACTTGAATTCCTCACGGATATCCGGCCTCTTCAGCCCTTCGTCCACATTTCCCATGAGGAACTTCTCCTCGCCCACAAACTGATGGCAGGGATAGAGATCGCCCCAGGGCGTGACCGCGAGATACTCCCTGCCGGAACCGCAGCCGGACAGCCGCTTCGCCACGCAAGGCCCACCGGTCAGGTCGAGCATGAAGTGGAAGAAGGTAAACTCCTCATCCGTGCCATAGCGCCGCACCATCTCCGCGGCCAGCTTATCGTATTCTGCGAAAATCTCCGGCAGATCCTCCTCGCGCAACGCGTAGTCCTCGTCCTCCGTGCCCACGACCGGCTCCACGGAAATCTGCTTGAAGCCCAGGTCGGCCAGATGCAGCACATCCT
>JAJQCG010000210.1 GCA_021202815.1 Lachnospiraceae bacterium
CATATACACGGCAATGGATACCGACACAAGAAACGGCACCTCCGTTTTATCCCCTACCCAGATCCGGTAAGCCAGCGGCGAAAGAAAACACATGAGGATTATTAAAGCGGAAAAAGCCATCCAAACCTTCATCATTTTTTTCATTGTATTCCGGATCCAAGTCATATCCTGCTTAACATAGGCATCCGTAATGGCACTCCATAAAGGCGTCAATACAATAAAATACACCAAGGTGGTCACATTGAAATATTTTTAAGCAATATTATACGAAGTAACCTGTTCCACCCCCACCAGTTGAGCGATAAGCACATTGGAAGTGGAAAAAGCCACCAGACAGGTGATCTGAATCACAAAAAACTGCACCCCCAACCCCATTAATTCCCTGGCATATTCCAGCCGAACCGCCGAGAAACGGGGTGCCAATTCTTTGTATTTCAGTTTAAAGGTATAAGGATAAGCCAGAATATAGACCAGAATAGGTGCCACAGAAAAAACAAAAGCCACTTTCCCCAAATCCCCCGGTGTGGTTAATTTCAGCACATAAATGGCAGCCAATGAAAACAAATTCCCTAGAAACACAAAAAGGTTGCTATACATCGGCATCTGATTGGCAATATACACCATCCGGAGAAATTTAAGCACGAAATTGATGCAAAAAAGCGTAAAGACAATAAATACCAATTCATTCAGATTCGGGATCCGATCATGCGGCACATTCAAAAGGGTATACCAGTCCAACCAATAATGTACTATTGAAAAAAGGACAAAAATGACCGCAATGATCACTACCAGAAAAAACAAGGTCGTCGACACATAGATCTGCCCCAATACACTATCCTTCCGGGCCATGGCTTCCGCCAGTTTGTTTCGCAAGCCACAACTGATCCCAATGTCAAAATAGTTCATCCACACCATGATCGAGCTTAATGTCAGCCACACGCCAAACTGGTAATCATCCAGGTAACCCAATGTGAGAGGAATCAGCAAAAAAGAAGCCGCGACGGACCCCCCTTTCAATAAAATAGCCAGCGCAATATTTTGCTTCGCTTTGACACTTCGTTCATTTCCTTCACGGAAGGAACGTAAAAATTGCTTCACAGACTTCATGCCTCACAAATTATTTTTCTTACATTTTACCGATGCTTCGTCCATATCTCTATATACACCCTGCACTTTCACGGACAACGGGTTCCCTGCAAACAAAGAATGCGTGGGATAAACCCGATAGTCCTTATGAAGCACACTCCCTGCGGCAAAGGTACAATACCCCGCCGTACGGGTACCGGGTAAAATTAAGTTACGGGCCGCAATCCAATTATTTTCTGCAATATGAACCGGCGCATCCCCCTCATTATGGCAAAAACCATCCATTCTCCTGAGCCGGTGAAAAGCGGTATCCATGACCACACAATCCCACCCGATACGCACTCTCTTTTCAAAAACCACCGAAGAATGACAGACCAACTTGAGACTCGAAGAAACAGTGGTATCATCTACGATTTCCAGGACCACCAGCGGCCCGATTGACAGTGCCGAATTATTTCCAATCACACACCTGCCCTTAAAAAGAACCGTCCCCCCTTGATTTTCCCACATGATCCCACTGTTCGGATACAACGGCACGCCCATATAGCCCAATCGTATCATCCCCTAACGAATTTTTCCTTCGATCCGGATCCGTCCTTTAAGGGCATAATAACGGGGTTTGTAAATTAACACAGGCAACTTAACCGCCTGAGCAAAGGGAAGATAATAAAAATTAAAGAAAAGGCTTGACGGCAAACTCCGGAGCAGGGCCCATTTCCTTTTAAAACTCTTTAGTTGAATTCCCATATGAATCGATCGTTAAACCTTTGCCGGCTTTTCTATTTTATTCAATAAAACGCAAAAATATTCAAAAAAGTATATGAACCCGACAGTGAAGACCTCCCCGAACAAAAGCCGGGGCGGCCTGGTATCCGCCCCCTGCTTTCACCCGAGTTTCTTCTTTACTGATGGACAAATCGGATGCCGCGTAATTTTAACCAGGAATCAGACTGCTGGGAACTCACATCAAAGGTATATTCCCCCGGTTCCAGATAGACCGTACCCATATCTTGCCATTCAAACGTACGATAGCCCGAAGGAGTGGCCGTATTACGTCCCTGTAACTTAGACCCGTCACTAAAATTAAAGGTGATCGTCCCACTGTAATAACCTGCCAGGTTCACGCTCACCCGATAATTTCCACCCCGGGTCACTACCATTTTATAGCTTATATTCCGGCCCGAATACCAATTATAACAAGGTTTGGTATCCCATTCCACAAACTCTCCTCCGATCACCTTACCGCCCAGGGCATCCAAATAAATCGAACCATTAATTTCCCGGATCCCTTCCTCCAGGTCCGGTTCGGAATTGAATTGAATATCCAGGGTCGTACACAGGGCCGTGGGGGCTTCACGGGGCAATCCGCTCACCCGTAATCCGATTCCATGCACAGACTCTACCGTAAAATGAACCTGCGGGGCCGAAGGAATGGATACACTCACTTCTTCCGCCGGATTCATCACCCCCGGTATCCACAATTCTCCGGACTCATCCCAATAAAACACATGATAGTAGAGATGCTTCCCCCCATTTACTTCGTTCCAGGTAGTCGGCCCATAGGGTAAATTATACGCAAACGGGCTCGGCCTCGTACCGTGCAGCGCCGGTGCATTATCGGCCACCCACGCTCCAATCTCTTCCAATACCTGTACACTTCCTTCCGGAATACTTCCGTCCGCACGAGGTCCGATATTTAACAAATAATTTCCTCCCAGCTTATTGATCCTTAAAAGGTTATAAAGAATCGATTCCGCCGGTTTCCAGTTAACGTCAAATGCGCTGTAACC
>JAJQCG010000222.1 GCA_021202815.1 Lachnospiraceae bacterium
CTACATGGTTCCATGCTTTTTGCCGGGACGCTCTTCCTTTTTGGTAAACAGCATCTCGAAGGCGCCGATCACGTACTTTCTCGTGTCCTGCGGCTCGATCACCGTGTCAACATATCCTCTGGAAGCGGCGGAGGTCACGCTGTTCTGAAGCTCCGCATAAGCGGTCTCCTTCTCCTTCCTCTCTTTCGCATCCGCGTTCGGGTACATCACCTTCACCGCGAGAGACGCCCCCATCATGCCGATCTTCGCATTCGGCCATGCATAGACGATATCCGCGCCAAGGCCCTTGCTGTTCATCGTCACATAAGCGCTGCCGTATGCCTTGCCCACGATCACATTGACCTTCGGGACATTCGCGTCCGCAAAAGCCGCCGTGAGAGCCGCCGCCGCCTTCGCCATGCGCTTCTCGGAGCACTTCGTCGCCTTGAAACCCGCCGCGTTGGTCAGCGTCAGGATCGGAATATTAAAAGCATCACAGAATTTTACAAAACCGGCAGCCTTCTCGCAGCCTCTCGCGGACAGCTCCGCATCAAACTGCTCTGCCGCGTTCCCCTCCTCATCATAGAGAGTGGAACGGTTCGCCACGGCGCCGACCGTCGTGCCATTCAGCTTGATAAAGCCGGTCACCATATCTTTGCCGTAATCCGCCTTCGTCTCAAAGAAAATGCCAGAATCCGAGATCATCGGAAGCGCGATCGCCGGGTCTGCGGCGGAAGCTTCCAGATCGGAACAGGCTCTGTTCAGATCATCCTCGCACTCCAGATAGGACAGGTCATCCTCATTGTTCGCCGGAATCAGAGAGACAAGCTCGCGGATCTTCGCAATCAGCTCCGCCTCCTCCGCGACGACATCAATGATGCCGACTTCCTCGCTCTGGAACGCCGCGGACGCCGTGTCGCATTTGGACACTTCATTTCCGGCCAGCGCATTCGGGGAATTGACAAAGAGTCTGCCCTTCTGCTCCATAAATGTAAAGTCCGACATCGCGGACGCAACCGCCATTCCGCCGCCGCAGTTTCCGAACACCGCCGTAATCTGCGGAACTACGCCCGACGCCGTAGCCTGCTTCAGGTACAGTTCGCCGAACGCGTTCAGCGCGTCGGAAGCCTCCTGCAGGCGAAGGCCGGAACAGTCGACAAGTCCGATCACCGGGGCGCCCATCTTCAGGGCCATGTCGTAAAGCCGGATAATCTTCTTTGCGTGCATCTCGCCCATGGAACCGCCCAGCACGGACGCATCCTGGCTGTACACGTACACGAGACTGCCATCGATGATGCCGTAGCCGGTAATCACACCGTCCGAGGGAGTATCGATGTTGTTCATGTTGAAATCCGTCGCACGCGCACGTACAGCCGCGCCGATCTCAACAAAACTGTTCTCGTCAAGCAGCGCCGCGATCCTGCTGCCCGCCAAGTTCTGTGATGTACTACTCATTCTTTAGACCTCCAAAAACTAAAAATTAGTAAAACCAATTTCTGTCGATTGTAATTGTAACAAGCCGCCGGGAAAATTTCAAGATATTTTTACAGGAAATGACTTTCTTTACAGCCTCTTTGCAGAAGTCCGCGGATATGCCGGAAATTCTCCGCATATACTGGGAAATAAGACCTTTTTTCGGAGCCCCTATGGATTCTTCCGTAAGAAAATTCCGCCGGATAAGTACCGGCTTTCTCATTCTGTTTATCCTGCTGACCGGCGTCCTCCCGGTTCGTGCCGAAAATGAACCGGAGAATCTTTATGCCCGCGCCGCCGTACTGATGGACGCCGATTCCGGGCGCGTTCTCTTTGAAAAAAACGGGGAGGAGAAGCTGCCGATGGCGAGCACAACGAAGATCATGACACTGCTGGTCACGCTCGAAAACGCCGACCTTGACGGAACCATCGAGGTATCGGCCTATGCCGCCTCGATGCCGGATGTGCAGCTCGGTATCCGCGAGGGCGAGCGCTACCGCCTGCTCGATCTCTGCTACTCTCTCATGCTCGAATCTCACAACGACACGGCTGTCGCGATCGCCGAGCACGTCGGCGGCAGCGTGGAGGGCTTCGCTGCGCTGATGAACCAGAAGGCGCGCGACCTGGGCTGTTATGACACGTATTTTATCACGCCGAACGGGCTCGACGCCGAGGATGAAACCGGCATCCATTCGACAACCGCGGAGGATCTCGCGCGCATTATGCGCCATTGCATGGAAAATGAAACGTTTCTCTCCATCACGCAGACGGTTTCCTGGAGCTTTGGCGACCTGGACGGCACGCGCAGCTTTACCGTAAACAACAAAAACGCCTTCCTGAATATGATGGAGGGCGCGCTGGCCGGGAAGACCGGCTTCACGAACGGAGCCGGTTACTGCTATGTGGGCGCGCTGGAGCGCGGCGGGAAACGGCTGATCGCCGTCGTACTGGCCTGCGGCTGGCCGAACAATAAAAGCTGGAAGTGGTCGGACACGACGAAGCTGATGAACTACGGGCTGAGCGAATTTAAACAGACAACTATAGGGGAGGATTCCTTAACGCTGAATTCTCTTCCGGTGACAAACGGACAGAATCCGGAGGTAAACGTTGACGTCGAGCTCTCACAGGAGAGTCTGCTCCTGAGCCCTGACGACGAATTTTCCATGGAAGTCCTGCTCCCCGACTCGCTCGAAGCGCCGGTGCACGAGGGAGAAATCGTCGGCAGCTTGGTCTATTACATAAACGGAGAGATTCTGGATCTCTTTCCCATCACCGCCGTTGAAGAGAGTCCCGCGATTGATTTCCGGTGGAGACTAGAGCAGGTCGCGCGGCAGTGGGTACTGTGATAAACTTTTATTTTATATCGAAAATTGCAAGTGCAAGTTGAACACATCCGCGAAAAGCTTCAATAGAGT
>JAJQCG010000010.1 GCA_021202815.1 Lachnospiraceae bacterium
GCCCTGGAGATCGGCTATGAGAACCAGAGCTATTTTCACAGGCAGTTCAAGCAGCGTTACAACATCACGCCGCGCCGCTATCGGCTGAAGCATCGGCAGATGACGGCTGCGGCAGCGGAAAAATAAAGATCTAGTTGTCGTCCTCCACAGTCTTCGCGCTGGTGTAGACTGTGCGCTTACGCGCCATCGCGTCGCTCTCCAGGTACTCGTCGTAGGTCGTGAACTTGTCGATGAAGGAGCCGTCCGGCAGGATCTCGATGATGCGGTTGGCCGTCGTCTGCACGATCTGGTGATCGCGGGAGGAGAAGAGCAGCACGCCCGGGAATTTGATCAGGCCGTTGTTCAGCGCCGTGATTGCCTCCATGTCGAGGTGGTCGGTCGGCTCGTCGAGGATCAGCACGTTCGCCCCGGAGATCATCAGCTTGCTCAGCATGCAGCGAACTTTTTCGCCGCCGGAGAGTACGCGCACCTTCTTCACGCCGTCCTCGCCCGCGAAGAGCATGCGCCCGAGGAAGCCGCGGACGTAGGTGACGTCCTTGATCTCGGAGTATTGAGTAAGCCAGTCAACAATGGTGTCGTCGTTGTCGAACTCGTGCGAGTTGTCCTTCGGGAAATAGGACTGTGAGGTTGTGATGCCCCATTTGTAAGTGCCCTCATCCGGCTCCATCTCCCCGGCGAGAATCTGGAAGAGCGTCGTCTTTGCAAATTCATTGCTGCCGACGAAAGCGATCTTGTCATCGTGCCCCATGATGAAGGAGATGTTGTCCAGCACCTTCACGCCGTCGATGGTCTTGGAAATGCCCTCCACGGTCAGCACCTCGTTGCCGATCTCGCGGTTCGGACGGAAATCGATGTAGGGATACTTGCGGCTCGAGGGGCGGATCTCGTCGAGCTGGATCTTCTCGAGCGCCCGCTTGCGGGAGGTCGCCTGCTTCGACTTCGAAGCGTTCGCGGAGAAGCGGGAGATGAATTCCTGCAGCTCCTTGATCTTTTCCTCTTTCTTCTTATTTGCTTCCTTCATCTGGCGGATCAGCAGCTGGCTCGACTCATACCAGAAATCGTAGTTGCCGGCGTAGAGCTGGATCTTGCCGTAGTCGATGTCTGCGATGTGCGTACATACCTTATTTAAAAAGTAACGGTCGTGGGAGACCACGATCACGGTGTTGTTGAAATTGATCAGAAATTCCTCGAGCCAGGCGATCGCGTCGAGGTCGAGGTGGTTTGTCGGCTCGTCGAGCAGCAGGATGTCCGGATTGCCGAACAGGGCCTGCGCGAGCAGCACCTTGACCTTCTGCGCGCCGAGGAGATCCTTCATCAGGGAATAATGCAGCTCCGTCTCGATACCGAGGCCGTTCAGCAGCGTGGCGGCGTCGGACTCCGCCTCCCAGCCGTCCATGTCCGCGAACTCCGCCTCGAGCTCGCTCGCGCGGATGCCGTCCTCCTCGGAGAAATCCTCCTTCGCGTAGATCGCGTCCTTCTCCTTCATGATCTCATAGAGCCGGGCATTTCCCATGATGACCGTGTCCAGCACTGTATATTCATCATAGCGGAAGTGGTCCTGCTTCAGGAAGGAAATACGCTGACCGGGCGTGACCGCGATCTCGCCCTTCGTGCTGTCCAGCTCGCCGGAGAGGATCTTCAGAAAGGTGGACTTCCCGGCGCCGTTCGCACCGATCAGGCCGTAGCAGTTCCCCTCGGTAAATTTGATATTGACATCCTCGAAGAGGGCCTTCTTGCCGATTCTAAGCGTTACATTGTTTGCAGATATCATAAAAAACTCCTTTATTTTCAAGCATTTTTAACGTTTTGCAACTGCCTTTAGATTATAAGGGAATCGCGGTATTTTTTCAAGAGAAATATAAACGTACACAAAATGAAGGCAATTGTAAAAATTGAGGTTGACAACGCACAGATAGTAAGCTAAAATAACACCAGTAGTCAAAAAACAGATCTGAATTTCATTTGTCTTCGGACAATCAGGCGTTTCGCCGGATTTTCAGAGATTTACAAGAGAATATGGAGGAACGTGGGTTGAACGAACAGACGAAGCCTTACAGAGGCGCGGCTTACGACGATGTATTTCGCACACTTCTGGTCGACTGCAGGCAGCTGATTATCCCGGTGGTCAATGAAGTTTTCCGGGAGAATTACAGCGGAGAGGAAGAGATAGTATTCTCCCAGAACGAGCATTTTCTGAATCAGCAGGATGGTAGACAGGAGAAGCGGATCACAGATACGAGCTTCACGATTGTGGGCGTGGAGCGAAGAAAGTACTTGATGGAGTGTCAGAGCAGGCCGGACAGCAGCATGTTGATTCGTATCTTTGAATATGTCACGCAGATTGCGCTGGACGAGGGGGGAGCTTGATAAAGAAAAACTTAAGGTAACATTTCCCAGATCGGCGGTGATTTATCTGCGAAGCAACCGGAATACACCGGACAGGATGGAGATTCAGATCAGCACGCCCGGGCAGGAGACTCTGTACGAGGTGCGGGTCATGCGCCTGTCGGATTACACGCTGGAGAGGATCTTTCAGAAGAATCTGTTGTTTCTGCTTCCGTTTTATATTTTTACACATGAGAAGTATTTTGCGGAATATGAAAAGGACGACGTGAAGCTAAAGACGCTGAAGGAGGAGTATCGGAATATCGCACGGCGGCTGGATGAACTTGTGGAGCAGGGAAGGATCAACACTTTTATGTGTAAGACCCTTATGCAAATGAGTATCAAGGTTGCAGAGAACGTCGCAATAAAGTATGACAAAATCATGAAAGGGGTAAAGGAAATCATGGGTGGAAGAATTCTGGAGTATGAGGCAAAGACTATTCTGAGGGAAGGAGTGAACCAGACTCTGGTACAGGTTATTGATAGTCTTGTGAAAAATCTGGGCTTGTCGCTGGAAGAGGTCTGTCGGGCGGCTGACACTCCAGTCGAGGAGTATCAGAGAGCGAAAGAGATTCTGGCACGGAAATAATCTACCGAAATGGCTGAAATGGTTTCCGTAGAGTAGAGTGGCAGGGGCGGAGAAATCCGCCTCTGCTTTTTAAGTGAGTTTTGCTTTACTTGTATTTATGAAAGAGAAATGATATAGTTTAAAAGTCCGGAGCCTACGGATGAATGCCGAAAAGGAAAGGGAGACGACTGATGAGTGAGAAAAGACCGATCGTGGGCCTCACCCCGCTTTACGATGAGGGAAAGGACAGCTACTGGATGCTGCCGGGCTATATGCAGATGCTGGAGGAGCAGGGAGCGCTTCCCATTATGCTGCCTCTGACGGACGACACAGCGGAGCTCGACGGTTTTCTGGAGCTTTGCGACGGCTTTCTTTTCACGGGCGGACATGATGTCTCTCCGGAATATTATCACGCAAAGAGGGAGTCGTACTGCGGCGCGATCTGTCCGCTGCGGGATCGGATGGAGGATTATCTTCTGAAAAAATGTGCGGAGCTGGACAAAGCGGTACTTGGTATCTGCCGCGGTATTCAGTTCATGAACGCCTGCTTTGGCGGTACGCTTTATCAGGATCTGCCACAGGAATTCGACCGTGAGATCGATCATCATATGTCTCCGCCCTATAACCGGACGGTGCACGATATTGACATAAAAAAAGATTCGCTGCTATACGATATTTTCGGCGAGGAGTGCATTGGCGTCAACAGCTATCATCATCAGGCGATCCGGAAGCTGGCGCCTGCGCTGAAGGAGCTGGCGCGTTCCGAGGACGGCCTCATCGAGGCGGTTTCAATGCCGGGGAAGAGTTTTTTCGTCGGCGTGCAGTGGCATCCGGAATTCGCGTATCAGAACGACTTGTACTACCGGAAGCTGGCCGCGGCCTTTGTGGAGGCGATGCGGCGCAGACAGAACCCGGGCAGGCCGGAGGGACCTTCCGGGAAGCTGATGCTGAACCGTATGAACAGTGGCAACCATGCCCGGCTGTCGGACTGGGGACTGTCTCATCTGCGCATCGAGCCAGCGTCCGCCATGCTGGAGATCGGCTGCGGGGGCGGTGCGAATGTCGCGCGCCTGCTTGCGCTCTGTCCGGACGGGCGGGTGATCGGCGTCGACTACTCGGAGATCAGTGTGGAAAAGAGCAGGAACTTCAACGCGGAGGCGATCGCTGCCGGACGCTGCCGGGTCGAGCGCGCTAATGTACAGGAGCTGCCTTTTGCGAATTGCAGCTTCGACCTTGCGACAGCTTTTGAGACGATCTACTTCTGGCCGGATTTAAAGGAAGCTTTCGCGCAGGTCTGCCGCGTGCTGAAAAAGGGCGGTCAGTTCTTTATCTGCAATGAGGTGGATGGGGACGATCCCGCCGACTATGAGATGGAAAAGAAGGTCTCCGGCCTGCGCATCTATCGGGAGCAGGAGATACGGGAGCTGTTGGAGGAAGCCGGGTTTTCTGAAATTACAGTGTACCGGGACGGTAACAAACGCTGGATATGCTTCCTCGCGGTGAGGTGATAAGCAAATGGAGACTCGAATGAAAAAAGAGCCGCTCATTGTGCTGGCCGGACCCACGGCGGTGGGAAAGACCGCCCTCTCAATCTCGCTCGCGAAGGCGGTGGGAGGAGAGATCATATCGGCGGATTCGATACAGGTCTACCGCCATATGGATATCGGCTCCGCGAAAATCACGCCGGATGAGATGGACAGCGTGCCGCATTACCTGTTGGATGTGCTGGAGCCGATGGAGGATTTTCACGTCGTTCGCTTCCAGCAGATGGCAAAGGAGGCCATGCGGGAGATCCGCAGCCACGGGCACATCCCCATTCTGGTGGGCGGCACGGGCTTCTACATCCAGGCGGTTACGCGTGATATTGATTTTACGGAAAATGAGGCGACGCCGTACCGGCAGGAGATGGAGGCGCTGGCGCGGGAGAAGGGCAGCGCGTATCTGCACGGCATTCTTGCAGATGTTGATCCGGCATCGGCAAAGAATATCCATGAAAACAACACAAAGCGTGTGATTCGCGCCCTGGAATTCTATCATCTGACCGGGCGGAGGATATCGGAGCACAATGAGGAACAGCGTGAACGCAGCACGCCCTACAATCTGGCCTGTTTCGTGCTGACCGATGAACGGGAGCGGCTCTATGCGCGTATTGATCAACGCGTGGATGCGATGCTCGCGGCGGGGCTGGTGAACGAGGTCACGCGCCTGAAAGCGATGGGCTGCCGCCAGGAGATGACCTCTATGAAAGGTCTCGGCTACAAGGAGATTCTCGCGTATCTCGACGGGGAGTGTACGCTTGATGAGGCGGTGGAGATCCTGAAGCGCGATACGCGGCATTTCGCGAAACGCCAGCTCACCTGGTTCCGACGGGAGCAGGACGCGATCTGGCTGAACAAGAAGGATTTTGCATATGATGAGAAGAAGATGCTCACACATATGCTGGAAATTCTGCAGGAAAGGGAAATCACGGAGCAGAAAGGAGAAAATGCGTGAAAGTTTTAATGTTAAACGGGAGTTCGAAGAAAAACGGCAACACGAACCGGGCGCTGCTTGAAGTTGGAAAGCAGCTGGAAAAGGAAGGCATCGAGTATGAAATTTTTCAGATCGGCGGCGGTCCGGTGAGAGACTGCATCGGCTGCGGGCAATGTTCGGAGCAGGGCTGCGTGTTCACAGATGATAAGGTGAATGAATTTATTGCAAAGGCGAAGGAGGCGGACGGCTTCGTGTTCGGCACGCCGGTCTACTATGCGCACCCGAGCGGGCGGGTACTGTCCTTCCTCGACCGCGTATTCTACAGCAGCAGCCGTTCCTTTGCCTTCAAGCCGGGCGCGTCGGTCGCGGTCGCGCGCAGGGGCGGCACGAGTGCGTCCTTCGACGCGATGAACAAGTATTTCGGTATTTCCCAGATGCCGGTCGCCGGATCGACTTACTGGAACCTTGTGCATGGACGCGTTCCGGGAGAGGCGGAGCTTGATGCGGAAGGAATGCAGACCATGCGCAATCTGGCCCGCAACCTGGCCTGGATGATGAAATGCTTCGAGGCGGGAGAGAAGGCGGGCGTCGCGCTGCCGCAGACGGAGCGGGTGCACCAGATGAATTTTGTCCGCTGATGAATGCGCCTGTGCAGACAGCCGTCCTCAAAAGCCTGTAAGGACTTAAATCATCCTGTTGAATGGAGCATATATATGAGTTACATAACAACTTACACCGGAAAGCATTTTGATCCGATCGAGATCAACGCAGAGCTGATCGATATCCGGGATATCGCCCACGCGCTGTCACTGCTGTGCCGCACGAACGGACATCTGCGGCATTTCTATTCGGTCGCGCAGCACTGCGTCAACTGCTGCCGGGAGGCGGAGGCGCGGGGCTATTCTGAGAAGCTTCAGTTCGCCTGTCTGCTGCACGACGCGGCGGAGGCCTATCTCTCGGACGTGACGCGCCCGGTCAAGACGCTGCTGCCGGAATACCAGGCGGTCGAGGATCGACTGCTGGACGTGATCTGGGAAAAATATGTCGGCGAAGTGACGGAGACGGAGCGAAAGCTGGTCTTCGAGATCGACGACGCGATACTGTCCCTGGAATTTAAGGAGCTCATGCCGCAGCCGCTCTCCGAGGACTATAAAAATCTTAGATCGAAACCGCAGACAGAGTACCGGAATCCTTTGGATGTAGAAAACGATTATCTGAGATGTTTTGAAAAATGAGCAATTCATTCAGCGATGCCCAGAATCGGGCAATCAGGCACGTGCAGGGACCGGCGCTCGTTCTGGCCGGCCCTGGCTCGGGCAAAACCACCGTTGTGACAAACAGAGTGCAGTACCTGGTGCGGGACTGCCGCATATCGCCCTCCTCCATCCTGGTGATCACCTTCACGAAGGCCGCTGCCACCGAGATGAAGGAGCGTTTCGGGCGCCTGATGGAGAAGAGCGGGGATGCGCCGCGCGGCTACGGGAATGTATTCTTCGGCACCTTCCACGCGGTCTTTTTCACGATCCTAAAGTTGTCCTACGGCTTCACTGCGGGAAATATTCTGCGCGAGGAGGCCCGTTACCAATATCTGAAGGAGAGTGTCGAGCGGCAGAAGCTCGAACTCGACGACGAGAATGAGTTTCTGGCCGGAATATCGGCGGAGATCAGCCTCATCAAGAATGAGCGGATTCCGATCGGAAATTATTTTTCCAAAAACTGTGCTGAGGAGATTTTCCGGAAGATTTATGCGGAGTACGAGGAGTGCAAGAAACGCGCGCGGCTGCTTGATTTCGACGACATGCTGACTTATACCTGGGAGCTGCTCTCGAAGCGGGCTGACATTCTTGCGGCTTGGCAGCAGAAATATCAGTATATTCTCGTGGACGAATTTCAGGACATCAACTGCATCCAGTACGATATTTTGAAACTGCTGGCTCTGCCGCAGAACAATCTTTTCATTGTCGGGGACGACGACCAGTCGATTTACCGCTTCCGCGGCGCGGATCCCTCGATTATGCTGAATTTCCCGAAGGATTATCCGGAGGCGGTGCAGATTCTCCTGAACGACAATTTTCGCTCGACGCGGCAGATCGTCGAGGCGGCGGGACGCGTCGTGCGCTGGAACAAGGAGCGTTTTCCGAAGGAGATCACGGCGCGAGGCAGTGACGGACAGACGGTTCGTATACTGTCTTTCCCGGATCAGCAGCAGGAGTGCCTCTATATTTTAAAGGAAATTCAGGACTGGAAGAGGGCCGGGAAGAATCTTACGGACGCGGCGGTCATTTTCCGGACAAACACGCAGCCCCGGCTGCTCGTGCAGAAGCTTTTGGAGTACAATGTGCCCTTCCGCATGCGCGACACGATGCCGAATCTCTTCGAGCACTGGATTGCGAAGAACCTGTTCTGCTATATCCGGCTCGCGATGGGTTCAGAGCTGCGGCGGGATCTGCTGCCGGTGCTGAACCGGCCGAAGCGTTACCTAAACCGGGAGTGCCTGCCGGGCGAGCGGATTGACTGGGAGCTTATGCTGGAATACTATGAGGACAAGGACTATGTGTGCGACCGGATAGAGCGGCTGCGCTACGATATCCGGATGCTCGGGCGCATGGGTCCCTACGCGGCGGTCAACTATATCCGCCATGTAGTCGGCTACGAAGAATATCTCCGCGAGTACGCGAGGTTCCGGCGTATGAACGCGGAGGACCTGATTGAGGTTCTGAACGAGCTGCAGGAGAGCACGAAGGGCTATCGAACCTATAGCGAATGGTTCGAGTACATGGAGAAGTATAAGCAGCAGATGGAGGAAACGCGCCGCCGCCAGCAGGAGGTGAAGGACGGCGTGCACCTGACGACGATGCACAGCAGCAAGGGTCTGGAGTACGAGAAGGTCTGGATCCTCGACGCGGCGGAGGGCGTCACGCCCTACAAGAAAGCGGTGCTTGACGCCGATATGGAGGAGGAGCGTCGCATGTTCTATGTCGCGATGACCCGCGCGAAGCGCGAGCTTACAATCTGCTGGTCGAAGAAGCAGGGCAGCCACGAGGCGCGCATGTCGCGCTTCGTGGAGGAGATGGAGGACACAAAAAACAAATAAGACGATGGAAGTTGGACTGATTTTATGCTAAGATGATTGAGGAGGAACCATGGATTACAGCAAATATATAACGGACGATGTGCTTTTTAAATATGAATTTTACAATTATGGTCATGCTCTGGAAATATTGAACGGCTCATTTCCGGAGGAATGGAACGAAATACAGGACTGTCTGCGGCGTCTGAAGCTCAGCGTCGAAGATATTAAAAAGGAAGGTGGTAATGAGTCGCCGATCCCAAAGAAGTTCGACGATGTGTTGTATCCGTATGGATGGAGAGAAATACGAATCAGCGGTGATCTGGTTGTGAAAAAGTATCTAAGACAGTCTTCGCAGAGACGTGGTAAGTTTGCAAAGGAGCCATTTGAAACGGAAACTATTGTGGGATATATAGACGGACATAACATTGATTTCCTGAAAAACAGGGTTGCGTTTGATTTGGAGTGGAACAGCAAAGATCAGACTTTTGACCGGGATCTGCTGGCTATGAGAACGTATTTTGACTGTGGGCTGATCGACGTTGGCGTGATTGTTACCAGGGCGGAAGAGCTCAATGATATATTCAGGCAGGAAAAGGATGAGAAAGGCAATTTTCTGATAAGAAAATATGGCGCAAGTACCACATGGATGGGGAAATTGCTTTACAGGCTGGATTCGCGCCGCAATGGGGGATGCCCTGCTCTGGCGGTGGGAATAAGAAAGGAGTGCGTAGAGGGCTATGGCAGACTTGGAGAATACCATAAAAAGCTTGCAGATGTTCACGAAGGGGAAAAAGTATAATACAATATACGCCGATCCGCCATGGCAGTTTCAGAACAGAACGGGGAAAGTAGCTCCGGAACATAAGAGATTGAATCGTTATGAAACCATGTCAATCAGCGATATTAAATTATTACCGGTTTCTGATATTGCTGATGATAAGGCCCATTTGTATTTGTGGATTCCCAACGCACTGCTCCCGGATGGGCTTGCAGTGATGGATGCCTGGGGTTTTGAGTACAAGGGAAATATCGTCTGGGAAAAGGTTCGAAAGGATGGCGGTCCGGATGGTCGCGGCGTAGGCTTTTATTTCAGAAACGTCACGGAACTGCTTTTGTTTGGAATTAAGAAAAAAAGTGCGCCAAACCGCACGCTGCAGCCTGCCAGATCCCAGGTGAATCTGATTCGCTCCATGAAGAGGGAGCACAGTCGGAAACCGGACGAAATCATACCGATTATTGAGGCGTGCAGTCAGGGACCCCGGATCGAACTTTTTGCGAGGGGGCTGCGAGAAGGCTGGGATATGTGGGGAGATCAGGCGTCGGATGATTATGAGCCGACATGGGATACCTATTCCAATCATACGGTTTCGGTTTCGCATATTGCAGAAAGCGGCTGATTGTAGATGGGAATACAGGAGATACCGGGATGACAGAACAGTATCAGACAATTTATGAGGGCGGCGTCGGTGAGATCACCGAGAAGAAATCGCGCTTCATCGCGACGGTTCGTCCGGTGGAGACGGAGGAAGCGGCGCTGGCCTTCATCGAGGAGATGCGAAAAAAATACTGGGATGCGCGGCATAATTGCTGGGCTTATGTGCTCGGCGAGCGGCAGGAGACGCTGCGCTGCAGCGACGACGGGGAGCCGTCCCAGACTGCGGGCAAGCCGATGCTGGACGTGCTGGTCGGGGAAGGCCTCACCAATGTGGCGCTCGTCGTCACGCGCTATTTCGGCGGCGTGCTGCTCGGTACAGGCGGACTTGTCCGCGCTTATCAGGCGTCGGCGCGCGCCGGACTGGACAGTAGTGTTCGCATTACCAAATACTGGGGCACAAAGCTTGCGATCGGGACAGATTACGGCGGTATCGGAAAGCTGCAGTATCTCTTCGGCCAGAGGGGTATCCCGATGCTGGACGCTGTGTACACGGACAGCGTGAGCTTTACGGTGCTCGTCCCGGCGGCAAAGGTTCCGGAGATCGCGAAGGCTGTCACCGAGGCCACGAGCGGCCAGGCCGCTGTCCGGGAGGGCGATAGCCTTTACTATGCGCTGCTGGATGGGGAGTATCTCCTGTTTTGAAGCGAAAAAGTTTAGAAAATTTTTCTAAAAAGGACACAGTATTTTCACAGACGAAACTTGCATTTCATTCTGAAAATCCTTACCATATATTTTGAAACTCAAACTATTCACGCAAAAGGCGGATCGTCGGACGGTTCGCCTTTCCGTTTTATTTGGGCATGGAAGGAGAAAACACAGAATGAGTAAGATAATCGGGATCGATCTTGGCACGACGAACAGCTGCGTTTCGGTCATCGAGCACGACGAGCCGGTCATCGTGCCGAGCGCATCGGGGAGCAGGACGACGCCCAGTGCGGTGGCCTTCACGAAGAACGGTGAACGGCTGGTGGGAGAGAGCGCGAGACGGCAGGCCGTGACCAATCCGGACAGGACGATCAGTTCGATCAAGCGTCACATGGGCGACGACTGGGGAGTTCGGATCGACGGCAAGGAGTACAAGCCGCAGACGATCAGTGCGATGATTCTGATGCAGCTGAAAAAGGACGCGGAGGAATTCATCGGGGAGCCGGTGACGGAGGCGGTCATCACGGTTCCGGCCTATTTCAACGACATCCAGCGGCAGGCGACCAAGGACGCCGGGCGTATCGCGGGTCTGACCGTGAAGCGCATCATCAACGAGCCGACCAGCGCGGCGCTGTCCTATGGCCTCGACCACGGGGAGGCGCAGAAGGTCATGGTCTATGACCTCGGCGGCGGCACCTTCGACGTGTCTATCATTGAGATCGGCGACGGTGTCATCGAGGTGCTGGCCACGGCAGGTGACAATCATCTGGGCGGCGACGATTTTGACGAGCGGGTCGTGGACTGGATTGTCAAAAGCTTTAAGGAGAGTCAGCATGTCGACCTGCGCCGTGATTTTGCGGCGATGCAGCGCGTGAAGGACGCGGCGGAGCAGGCGAAGAAGGAGCTCTCCTCCTCGGATCGGACGCAGATCACGCTGCCGTATCTCACGCAGTCGCGCGGCGAGCCGCTGCACCTCGACCTCACGCTGACGCGGGCGAAGTTCGACGAGCTCACCTATGACCTGGTGGAGCGCACTGCGGATCCGGTGCAGAGTGCCCTGAGCGACGCGAGGATTTCTCCGTCCCAGCTCGGACGCGTGCTGCTGGTGGGAGGCTCCACGCGCATCCCGGCTGTGCAGGCGAAGGTGAAGGCGCTGACCGGAAAGGAACCGTCCCGCAATATCAACCCGGACGAGTGCGTGGCGCAGGGCGCGGCCATCCTGGGCAGCACGCTGCAGGGCAACGGCCTTGCCGCGGCGGGCACCGGACAGGATCTGCTGCTGCTCGACGTGATTCCGCTTAGCCTCTCCATCGAGACGGTGGGCGGGGTAGCTACGCGGCTCATTGAACGCAACTCCACGCTTCCCACGCGCTACTCGCAGGTATTCTCCACGGCGGCGCCTTATCAACGGGCGGTGGACATCCACGTGCTGCAAGGCGAGCGTCCCATGGCGCGCGACAATAAGACGATCGGAAAATTCCGCCTGAACGGTATCAAAAGAGCTCCGGCGGGTGTGCCGCAGATCGAGGTGACCTTTGACATCGACGCCAACGGCATTCTGCAGGTCTCTGCGAAGGATCTGGACACCGGGAAAGCACAGTCCATCACGATCACGGCGAACGACCGCATGTCCGAGACGGAGATCGACCAGGCCATCCGCGACGCGGCGGCCTATTCCGGCCAGGATCAGGTGAGGCGCGAGGCCATGGAGCTCCTCGACGAATGCCGAAAGCTGCTGGGACAGGCCGACCAGATCATAAGAAACAACGGAAAGCAGATGGAGAAGCAGCAGAAAAAGCAGATCAAAAATGACAGCGCGAGACTGCAGAAGCTTGTGAGCAAGTGTCGCCTCGACAAGGTGACGGATGCTGACCTCACCGCGCTGCGTGAGGCGAAGAGCCAGCTTGAGAGCAGCACGGCGGGGTATTCGGCGCAGGGGTGAAGCGCGAGGATTGCATTTCGTTTGATAAGATTAAATTTTATATTGAATGGGAACAGGAGCTGTGGTTGCTATAGGAACCGCAGCTCTTGTTTACGTTGAATTTTAATTCTTTTTTCTTGACAAAAACATCAAAAATGATGTATGATGGAAGTGACAAAAGAGAGGAATGAAAGAATGAACAGAACATTTATTGAAGTACCTGTGTTTACGAAAAAGTGGAAGGAATTAGGTCTGTCAGACGAGGATCTGAGGTCATTGCAGAAAATTCTTTTGGATGATCCAAAAGCGGGGGAAGTGATTCAGGGCACCGGTGGAATTAGAAAAATTCGTATATCTATAGATCAAAGAGGAAAACGTGGCGGCGGCAGAGTAATCTATGTTGATATTGAATTTAAAGAGATCATTTATCTGATCAATGTATATGCAAAGAACGAAAAAGATGATTTAACAGAGGAAGAAAAAAGAGCTTTTAAGGCTGTTGTCAAAATCTTGAAGGAGGAGCAGTGATGGGAGATTTTTATGATGATACGATGCAGGGTCTGCTGGAGGCTATTGAAATTGAAAGGGGCAATATTTCGCTCACCGAGCGAAAGGATATGCCTGCCCCGACTTACTATGTGGCCGAAAGTGACAAAAGATTGCTGGAGTATCTGGTTGAAATCCGAAAAAGTGAAAGTATTTCGCAGGCTGAGCTTGCGAAGATGACAGGTAATACACAGCAGGCCATATCCAGAATGGAGAAAAATACCCATAGCCCGTCGCTGAAACTTTTTTCAAAGGTCGTGGATGCACTTGGCTATAATATCTGTCTGGTGAAGCGCGCCGAAGCATAAGAACAATTTTCCTGGCAGAAGGCAGTTCGAGAGCAGCACGGCGGGGTATCCGGAGCAGAGGTGAGGCTATTGTAATTTTTCCTGCGATACGTTATACTTTCCTGAGTGTGACAGTATCAGATTTTGAAAGCAGGAGAAAAGATGGCCAGAGTACAGCAGAAAAATCAGCCGCCGCAGGAAAGGCGGCAGGAGTACAGCCTTCTGGGGGATGCCTGGGAGGCGGATGGGGCGCAGGAGGCTGCCGCGGGGCTCGCCTCGCTCGAGCAGTATACATATTTTGACGGGGAGAAGATCGCGGCGTATTCCAAGCTGTCGAATGCGGCTCGCCGGGATGGAAAAACGCTTTATCAAAAGGGAAAGCTCTCGGGTTTCCAGTTTCATACCGTCTATGACGCGTATTATGCCAATTCTGAGCAGCTTGGACAGGCTTCCTGCAGGGCGAAATACGGTCAGTCGGAGTTTGAGATCTCGGTTGTTTTTTCCCGGTCGAAGCTGCGCTCTGCGAGTTGCGGCTGTCCCAAGTGCCGGAAGAATTACTGGTATTACAGCGGCGAGGCGAGCTGCGAGTATGTGGCTGCGTTGCTCCTGTGGGTGAAGGATTATCTGCAGACGCACAACGCCGGGGACGCAACGGACAAAAGAACCTGGGCTTTTTTGAACGCCTATCAGGCGAGGCGGACGAATCTTCTGATGGCGGATGCCACGACCCGCGAGGAGAGCCTGACTCTGCAGCCCCGTCTGATCAGGAAAAACGGGCAGTTGTCCGTGTCTTTTAAGGTCGGGACGGGCAAGCTCTTTGTCGTGAAGCAGCTGGATGAGTTTTGCGCGAACGTCCGTGACGCGGCGACCGCTACCTATGGTTCCAGTACACAGATTAATCACCGACGCAGCAATTTTACAGACGAAGGCCGGAGGTGGATTCGTTTTATTGAGCGTATCGTGCAGGAGGAGGAAGAGTTTGGCCAGCGGCTGGAGGATGCGACGCGCAGCAGATACTATTATCATCGAACGGTACGCGTCGGCGCCAATCTGAATCTCTTTGGCTGGAGACTGGATGAATTTTACAGTGAGCTGGGCGATGGGACTGTCGAGTATGAGGATCGTGACGCGGCAAAGAAGAGCAAACAGAGCCTCCGGGGCGGAACGGGAAATCCGCACCTGAAGCTTACGATTTCCGAAGCGAAGCTGAGCAAGGAGCAGAAGCGAGACGAATTTCATGGCGTCTGTGTAAGCGGCGTGCTGCCGGAGCTGTATTTTGGGACGGATGTGGTTTACAGTATCGACGATGGCCGCCTGAAGCGGTCGGACAGTGATTTTCGGGAACGGATAGAGCCTCTGGCGGCGTCCACGAATGACGCGGGCGTTTTTTCTTTTGTCGTGGGGCGAAATTCCATGGCGCAGTTTTATTATCAGGTGCTGCCGAAGCTGCGCGATATCGCGGAGGTCACGGAGAAGGATCCGGAGCGTTTTCACGCCTTTTTGCCTCCGCAGACCAGCTTTGTGTTCTATCTGGACGCGCCGGAGGGCGACGTGACCTGCGGCCCGCGGGCGCGCTATGGAGAGAAGGAATTCTCCGTTCTGGATAACACGACTGACGCGCGCATGGCGCGGATAGAGCAGTATCGGGATATTACCTCTGAGCAGGAGATGCTGTTGCTCATAAGGCAATGGATGCCCTATGTGGTAGCGGAGACAGACGAGCTGAGCTGCGGCGGCGAGGAGGACCTCATCTACCGCATGATGGCGGAGGGCGTGAATGAGTTGCTGGGGCTGGGTGAGGTGCGTTGCACGAACCGCTTCCGCGCCAGGCAGCGGATACGGCGCATGAAGGTCTCGGTGGGAGTCTCCGTCTCGGAGGGACTGCTTGACCTGGATATCACGACGGAGGATGTGCCGCGGGACGAGCTGCTGGATCTGCTCGGCAGCTTTCGTGAGAAGAAATCCTATTACCGTCTGAAGGACGGCAGTTATGTTGATCTGGAGGATCAGTCAGTCGAGATGCTCTCGGAGCTGATGGAGACGATGCATCTCTCGCCAAAGGAATTCGTGAAGGGGAAGATGCATCTGCCACTCTACCGTACGCTCTACCTCAATCGCATGCTGGAGGAGAACGAGGGCGTATACAGTGACCGTGACAGCCGTTTCCGCGAGATGGTCAAGAGCTTCAAGACGGTGAACGATGCGGATTTCGACGTGCCGAAAAGCCTGTCCCACGTGATGCGTGCTTACCAGAAAAATGGCTACAAATGGCTGCGCACTTTGGAGGCTTGGGGCTTCGGCGGGATTCTGGCGGATGAGATGGGTCTCGGTAAGACGCTGCAGATGATCGCGGTCATACTGGCCGGGAAGGAGGCGCGTGCACAGAGGGAGAGCGCCCTTTCACTCGTGGTCTGCCCCGCTTCGCTCGTCTTCAACTGGAGCGAGGAGTTCGCGCGTTTTGCGCCGAAGTTGAAGGTACTGCCCGTTGTGGGCACACAGGGTGAACGCCGTGTGAAGATCGCTTCCGCCACAGACTATGATGTGCTGGTGACTTCCTATGATTTGCTGAAACGGGATATCGATCTCTACGAAGATCTTCGTTTCGATATTGAGGTGATCGACGAGGCGCAGTATATCAAGAACCATACGACCGCAGCGGCGAAGGCAGTGAAGGTCGTGAAGGGCGCACACCGCTTCGCGCTGACCGGGACGCCAATCGAAAACCGTTTAAGCGAGCTCTGGAGTATCTTCGACTACCTGATGCCGGGCTTCCTTTATACTTATGAAGTGTTCCGGCGCGACTTTGAAACGCCGATTGTGAAATATCAGGATGAGCAGGCGATGGCGCGGCTGCAGAAGATGACCGGCCCCTTCATCTTGCGCAGGCTGAAGGAGGATGTGCTGAAGGATCTGCCGGAAAAGCTCGAGGAGGTGCGCTATGTGCGCCTGGATGGCGCGCAGCAGAAGCTCTACGACGGCCAGGTGCTCCGCATGCGGGAGCTGCTCGGCGGTCAGAACGACGAGGATTTCAATAAAAATAAATTTGCGGTGCTCGCGCAGCTCACAAGGCTGCGGCAGATCTGCTGTGATCCCTCGCTGTGCTTTACCGATTATCGCGCGGAGTCTGCCAAGGCGGACGCCTGCATGGAGCTGATCGGGAGCGCGATGGACGGCGGACATCGGATACTTCTGTTTTCACAGTTTACCTCGATGCTGGATATTCTGAAAACAAGACTCATGCAGGAGAAGATCACTTACTATACCATCACGGGCAGTACGCCGAAGGAGGAGCGCCTGCAGCTGGTGAAAGAGTTTAATGAGGGGAGCGTACCGGTGTTTCTGATTTCCCTGAAAGCGGGCGGCGTCGGTCTGAACCTGACCGGGGCGGATGTTGTGATTCACTATGATCCCTGGTGGAATGTCGCCGCGCAGAACCAGGCCACCGACCGCGCCCATCGCATCGGCCAGACGAAGAAAGTCACAGTGTATAAGCTGATCGCGAAGGATACGGTCGAGGAGAAGATCCTGAAGCTGCAGGAGACGAAGCGGGATCTCGCCGCCCAGGTGCTCAGCGCCGATGTGACGGGGCAGCTGGGTAGCATGAGCCGTGAGGAACTGCTCGCTCTGCTGGGTTAGTACAAGTGCGAGCGGCCATTCTGCGAAATGTCGATGAGGCCGTGATTCCTATCAGCTGCGAAGCCTGTTCAGCACATCTTCGAGCGCATCGAGCGTCTCGCAGACGTCTTTTTCATTCGCATTCTCGCCCATGTGGTCGATGCGGATGACCTGTCCGGCGAGGACGTCGAAGCTGCCGGCGATCATGATGCCGTGCCCACGCTTCATGTCTTCCAGAATATCCGCGGCGCTGATTCCCTCCGGCACGCGCACGACGGTCACGGTATTGGAAAAACCGTTTTCCAGGTAGAGGGAGAGTCCCATATCGAGAATGCGCTTCCGGCAGAGCTCACCGAGCTTCCGGTGTCGCTCGAAGCGCCCGGAATCGGCCTTCACATTTTCCAGCGCGGTTCGCAGCCCGTAGATGTCGCTGATCGGCATCGTATAGGGGAACCACTGATTCTTATAATAATCCCGGAATACGAGAATATTCGCGTAGAAGGAGGCGATAGGCACCTTCCGTTCCTCCATGGCCTTCATGGCCGCGGGACTTACCGTCACGAAGCTAAGGCCGGGAGGGGCGGAGAGCGCTTTCTGCGAGCCTCCGCAGACGATGTCGAGCTGTCCCGCGTCCACATGCAGCGGCTCGCCGAACATGGCGGACACGGAATCGACGACGGAAAGAATGCCGTATTCGTGGAGCGCACGGCCCATCTCCTCCACCGGATTCAGCACGCCGCTCGGCGTGTCGCAGTGCACCATCGCCGCGTACTTGAAGTCGTGAAGTTCCTCCAGATAAGCGCGGAACGCATCCACATCGATGGCTCGGGTATAGGGGGCTTCATAGAAGACGGGTTCCCCGCCGTAGATCTTTACAAAATCGGCGAAGCCGCGGCCGTACACGCCGTTGTCCACAACCAATACCCGGTCGCCCGGCTCGGTCAGAGAGGCGCAGGCGGCCTCGAGGCCGAGGATGCCCTCGCCGTCCAGGATGTAGGCGGGATTTTTGGTTTCCAGAAGCTCGCTGATCAGCGAGCAGGTGTCGCGATAATAGTCGTAGAATTCCGGGTCGAGATCCGGGTTCGTGCAGGCGAGGCTTCTCGCCAGGCGCACATTTTCACGGATCTGCGTGGATCCGGGGGTCATGATTTTATACATGTCGGTAAACTTCCTTTCTCGGATACATCATATTTCAAAAGTATTACGGTGCTATTTGTCAAAACGAAAACGTATTATGTCAGTTGCATTGTAAGTATCGCAGGCATTTATCATTCATATTTGTGTATTTGTTTTTAATATGAATTCTATACTGCCTGATGTCCGATTACTCTCCGTACGCCCTCGGCGATCGGCAGCACCAGCACTGCCGCGACGCCGATCTGCACGAGATTCCCCGGAATCGACAGCGCCGGGGCGATCCAGTTTCCATAGATGATGCCCTCGGCGATATAATAGCCGACGATCTTGATGACGCAGGCCGCCGCGATGGCGAGCGCGTTCCAGCCGAAGCCGTGGTGCTTCTCCGTGATTGCGCCGACCGTCCAGCCCATCAGTCCGATGACCACGAAGGTGAAGGGAGCCCAGAGCACCCAGCCGCCCATCAGGTCGAAGAGCGCCATGCCGATGGAGCCGGACAGCGCGCCGCAGCGCTTTCCGAAAATGATGGCCGCGAGAAACAGCGGGACGTTCCCTAAGTGTACCAGGCCGCCGTTCGCCGCGATCGGCAGACGGATATTGACAAAACCGGTGGCGACGAAGGTGAGGGCGATGCACACGCCGGTGATCGCGATCTCAGAAACGTTGACGTTATTTTTATCAGAAGTAATTTCTCTTGTGCTCATATGTTGTCTCCTCCCAGAGCTTTTTAAAGTATCCTACTCCGCGTCTGGCCTTTTGAAAATAACCAGTTTTATCATTTTCGAAAATTGCAAGTGCAAGTTGAACACATCCGCGAAAAGCTTCAATAGA
>JAJQCG010000214.1 GCA_021202815.1 Lachnospiraceae bacterium
GAATTGCTTTTTTTGTCTGCTCTGAATCTGATACTTTCCTTAAGTATTATAACAGATATCTGATATCTTTGAAAAGAGGCAATCCTTAACTTTATCAGAGACTGTAAGCCTCGATCACTGTTTTTCACAGAATCGTCACCTTCCTTTCACAATTTCTCCACGGTTCTTTCAGAAAGGTAAAATATAATTTATGCAGGGGCAGGCGCAGGCGTCTGCTCTTGAAAGGAGGATTTCCATTTGATAGAAGTGAAACATTTGACAAAGCGATACGGCGATCAGCTCGCCGTATCCGATCTGTCCTTTACAATCACACCGGGACAGATCTACGGCTTCCTGGGGCCGAACGGCGCGGGAAAGACAACCACGATGAATATCATCACGGGTTGTCTGGCCGCGACCGCCGGGGATGTGATCGTCGGCGGCTATGATATTTTTGAGCAGCCGAAGGAGGTGAAGAAGCTGATCGGCTACCTGCCTGAGCTGCCGCCGCTCTACATGGAGCAGACGGTAATGGAGTATCTGTATTTTGTAGCCAGAGCCAAGGGTCTGAAGCGCGGAGAACTCGATGAGGAGATCGACAAGGTCGTGGAGGAAACCCATATCGAGGATGTGGCGGAAAAGCTGATCAAACATCTCTCGAAGGGCTACCGGCAGCGGGTTGGCATCGCACAGGCGCTGCTGGGAAATCCGGAGATCATCATTCTGGATGAGCCGACCGTCGGTCTCGACCCGGGACAGATCATCGAAATCCGGGATCTGATCAAAAAGCTCGGCGAAAAGCACATGGTGATCTTAAGCTCCCATATTCTCTCAGAAATTCAGGCGATCTGCGACATGGTGCTGATCATCCACAGAGGAAAGCTGGTGGCCTTTGACCGGCCGGAAAACCTGGGGCAGGCCTTGTCCGCCGGAAATACGATCGAGATCTGTGCCGAGACGGGCGCGGAGGAACTGCGTGAACTCCTGCAGCATGTAGAAAAAATAAGCAGTATCGACGTGACGGAGGAGACGGAATCGGGCTGCAGCGCCGTTCTGAATGTGAGCGAAGAAGACCCGGGCGAAATCTGCCGGGAAGTTTTTCTGGCCTTTGCCCGGAATGAAAAGGTTCTGCGCAAGCTGAATCCGGTCCATGCGACGCTGGAGGATATCTTTATGGAAATGACAGGCGATGCGTCGAAGGACGTAAGCGCCGGAGAGGAGGTGGAGGACGCATGATCGCTGTCCTGGAACATGAGCTGTCTCTTTACTATCACAGCATGAAGGCTTACGTTTTCGGTGCCTTCCTGCTGATGTTTACCGGCATCGGCGCGCTACTGTACAACATTAACGCCTCGGTAGCCAATTTTGAGTATGTGCTGAGTTTTATTTCCATTATTTTCATCATCCTGATACCAATCCTGACCATGCGGATTATGGCGGAGGAGCGGAGTCAGAAGACGGATCAGCTCTTATTTTCCCTGCCGATCTCGACGACGGAAATCGTGATCGGTAAATTTCTTTCCATGGTAATCGTATTTGCGATTCCGGTCATTATCATCAGCTTTTACCCGCTGATCTTCGCTCAGTTTGGAGAGGTCTATCTGCCCACCTCCTACGGGTCGATCTTCGCGTTCTTCCTGCTCGGGCTTGCGCTTATGAGTATCGGAATGTTCATCAGCTGCCTGACGGAATCCCAGAGTATGGCGGTCGGCGTCTGTATCGTGGCGATGCTGTTCCTGTATTTCTGCGACTCGCTGGCGAATTATGTGTCCTCCACAACAGTCGGTTCCATCATCGCCATCACGGTGGTGTTTCTGATTCTCTCCATGCTCGTCCGTCATCTGACAAAATCAGATCTCGCCGGTATCCTGGTGGCAGTGATTCTGATCGCGGCGGCTGTGGCCGTGTATCTGTACGACCCGACCTCACTGGAGGGGCTTCTGCCGAATGTGATGGCGCAGCTCAGCCTTTTCACGCGTTTTGAGACTTTTGTGGACGGGGTGTTCGACCTGACGGCTGTGGTCTATGATCTCAGCGTGATCACCTTTTTCCTGTTCCTCTGTGTACAGGCTCTGGAGAAAAGGAGGTATAACGGATGAGTGACAGGAAGCATTCTTTTCGCGAAAAAAAGGAAGTGCTGAACACGCGTGCGGCGAAGGTGGGCGGCTACAGCTTTGTCATGAGCGCCCTGGTGCTCGCGATTCTGATTGTATTAAACATTGCAGTATCTTCCCTTCCGAGCACCTGGACCCACTATGATATCTCGGCAACGCAGCTCTATTCTGTCACCTCTTCTACGAAAGCGGAGGTACAGGCACTCACCGACGAGGTCGCGATCTACTGGATCGTCCAGAACGGGGAAGAGGATTCGGTGATTGAAAAGCTGCTGGACGTGTACGATTCCCTGAGCGGCAATATCACCGTCGAGAAAATCAACCCAGACGTCTATCCGACCTTTGCGGAGCAGTATACCGATGAAACCGTGGTGAACAACGCGCTGATCGTGGAATGCGGCGAGCGTTCCCGCTATATTTCCTACGACGACATGTATGAGGCGGATTATACCAACTATTATACCAGCGGCTCCGCGGCCTACTCCTTCGACGGCGAAGGAGAGATCACGACGGCGATCGACTACGTGACGAGGGAAGACCTGCCGATCCTCTATACGCTGACCGGCCATGGGGAAGCGGATCTCTCGGACAGCTTTGCGGAGAGCATCACAAAGCAGAATATCGAGACAGAGGAGTTCTCCCTCCTGACCGTGGATGAAATCCCCGAGGACGCGGACGCAATTCTGATCAACGCGCCCACAAGCGATATCTCGGAGGAGGAAGCAGACATGCTGATTGAATACCTGGACGACGGCGGAAAGCTCTTCGTACTCTCCGGCCCGCAGGAAGACGATGAGATGGCGAATCTGCATTCTGTTCTGGAACACTATGGGGTCAGCGTCGAGGAGGGCATCGTCGTGGAAGGAAGCCGCGATAACTACGCTTTCGACTACCCGTATATCCTTCTGCCAAATCTGGGCGACTCGGACATCACCTCCGAGCTCTCGGAAAATAATAACTATGTCATCGTCTCAATCGCGCAGGGACTGACAATCGGCGAGACGTCGGACGATGTCACCGTCACCTCCCTGCTGGACACGTCGACGGAATCCTTTTCCAAGGTAGCGGGATACAGCCTGACCACTTATGAGATGGAAGACGGCGATATCGGCGGACCCTTCTCCGTCGCAGTCTCCGTGGAGGACTCTGCGAGCGGCGGCATGCTGGTCTACATCAGCTCGGATGAAATGATGGAGGAGACCTACATCGCCTACTCCTCCGGAGCGAACTCCGATTTTGTCATGAACGCCGTTTCCTGGCTGATCGGCGAGACGGACGCCATCTCAATCCGCTCCAAGTCGCTGAGTTATAATTATCTGACGATCTCATCGGCGCAGGCGGGACTGATCAAGATGTTCCTGATCGGCGTGATTCCGCTGATCTATCTGGTCTTCGGACTGGAAGAAATGTTCAGAAGGAGGAGGGAGCATACATGAGGCGCAGAAGAAATTTAATCATTCTTTCCGTGGTATTTTTTGCTCTGTGCGGCGCAGCCCTGCTCGCGCAGTCCATCACGGAGCATGTGGACAGTGTCAACACGACGGATGAAATTATCCTGATGCTGGAACAGGACGATCTCACCAGCGTCTCCTGGGAATACGAGGAGGAATCTCTGGAATTTGAGAAGGCGGACGATATCTGGTACAACACGGGAGATGAAGACTTCCCGGTCAACCAGGACACACTCGCGGAATTTCTGGAGCATTTTGAGGAAGTGCACGCCTGCTTCATCATTGAGGATGTAGAGGACTACAGCCAGTACGGCCTGGAGGAGCCGCAGTGCACGATCACCCTGACGACGGAGGAGGGAGAGACAATCGTATCGCTCGGAAGCTATTCTACGATCGATGAACAGCGCTACATCAGCATTGGCGACGATAAGGTCTATCTGACCGAAGACGATCTCCTCGAATACGTCACGACCGATCGGGATGAATACATGCAGCACGATGATATCCCGGAGATCGAGTCGCTGATGGAGCTGACCGTCGCCGGGGATGCGGCGTTGGACGCTGTTTACGACGAGGAAGGCGTCTACTCCTATACGCAGAGTTATAATTATTACAATGTGGAGGATGGGAACTATTCGGTTCTGGACGACGAGCGCGTGGAGGATTATCTCAGCGCTCTGACGACGCTTTCCCTGACCGACTATGTCACCTACACCGCGTCCTCGGAGGATCTCTCGGAATATGGGCTGGATGATCCGGACTATACGATCACGCTGACCGCCGAGATTGCGGTCGTGGACGAGGAAGAAGAAACGACGGAGGAAGACGCCTCCGCCGCGGAGGAAACGGAGGAGGAGGAAACGGTCGAAACAGAGACGAAAGAGTATATCCTCTACATCGGGACCGTAATGACGGATGAAGAAAACGAGGACGGCGTAACCGAGGTGATAACACTTGCCTACGCGCGTGTCGGCGACAGTGAGATCATCTATCAGCTCACAGACGAGGATTACGAGACGCTCGCGGCAAACTCCTATGATTCCCTGCGCCCGCGGGCGGTACTGAGTCTTGACTGGGAGAGCGTGACGGGCGTGTCCTTCACCATGAACGACGCGACTTATGAAGTCGGCACGATGACCCGCGGCGAGTGGAATGAGCTGCAGGAAATCGAGGAGGAAGACGACGAGGACATCGATGAGGACGAGATCATCTATCTGCTGTCTGAGCAGGAGATTGACTTCGATACGGCGATGAGCGCAGTGAATGCGCTGGAGATTGACAGCTTTACTTCTGAGGAGAGCGCTTCGACACGGGAGCTGTCAATGACGGTCTATCTGGACAGCGAGGACTATCCTTCCGTCACGGTCACAATCTATCAGTACGACGGCGAGAGCTGCCTGGTCTATCTGGACGGCGAGCAGGTCGGTCTGATGGAAAGAAGCCTGATGGTGGATCTGCGCGAGGCCGTGACGAGCATCGTGCTCGGCCTGGAATAAGCGAAAGAAACGTCAGAAAAAATGCCGCCCGGCACTGCATTTTACTGCAGGCCGGGCGGCATCGTCGCGTCAGCAGGTTGCGCCACCCTTGACCGTCTTCTTCAGGATCGCTTCCTTGTCGATCTTGCTGCTGAGCAGCTTGTCACAGACATAGTCGAAGCCCAGCCTCGTCACGGTGTCGGCAAAGCGCTCGCCACTCTGTCCCTCGTCGCGGAAGAGCAGGATCGCCTTCTCGACGACGTCCATGACCTCCTCCTCGGAAGTGAAGATCCGCGGCAGCGACTCGCCGTGCGCGACCTTTTTGCCCCAGCGGCCGCCGATGTAGATGCGGTAGCCGTCCTGGTACTTGATCGCACCGAAGGGGCAGGAATTCTTGCAGCGTCCGCAGTTATTGCAGAGCTCCGGATCGATATTGATCTTTCCGTCAACGACCTTCGCCACCTTAATCGGGCAGGTGGATTCCACCTTGCACTTCTTGCAACCATGGCACTTGCTGTAATCCACGACCGGCACTCTCTGGCCGACGATCCCCAGATCATTCAGGTTCGGCTTCACGCAGTTGTTCGGGCAGCCGCCGACCGCGATCTTGAACTTGTGCGGCAGCGTCACGCCGTGATAGCCCACATAGAATTTCTCATGCAGCCGCTCGGACAGGCCGAAGGTGTCAATGAGGCCGTACTGGCAAGTCGTGCCCTTGCAGGACACCACCGGGCGCACCAGCGAGCCCGTGCCGCCGGTCGAGAGCCCGTGCTCGCCAAGGAAGTCGATCACAGCCTGAATATTCTCATGCTTCACGCCCTGGATCTCCAGCGTCAGACGGGTCGTCATCGTCACGGCTCCGGAGCCGTATTTCTCAGCGGCCTCCGCAATCACGCGGTGCTCCTCCGAGGTGATCCTGCCGTTGCGGGTGATCACGCGGACATTGAAGACGTCCGGATAGCGCTTATCCTGCAGGCAACCGAGACCCTTCACCCGCTTGATCTCCTCGGGCGGCAGGGTGCCGGTAAACTCCACTTTTACATTGCTGGTCCAGAGACCGCCCTCCAGCACGCGCGTATTCGTGTAGCCGAAGGCCTTCAGCCGGTTCTGCATGAAGTAGCTGCGCTTGCCCTTCGCGCAGACGATCAGCAGCTTCTCATCCGGCGCCACGTCCGGAAGCGGACCGTTCACCTTCGTCAGGTCGTACCAGGGCGCGCCCGGCACCGTCGCCTTCGGGTGGACGTCGATGACCTTGTAGCCCTTCGCCTTGCCCGCCGCGTACTCCGCCGGTGTGAAGGTCTCGAATTCTCCGTTTATCTTATTTTCCAGGATATAGCAGGCCTGAACGAAGGGATGAATCGCCGTGGAGAAAGGCGGCGCGTAAGCATAGTCGAGCGCGTCGAAATCCTCCAGCTTCATGCCCGCGGAAATGCCAGTGACCGCGATGTCTACCATCTTGTCCACGGCGCCGGAGCCCAGCACCTGGATACCCAGCAGCGCGTGCGTCGTCTTATCCGCGATCAGCTTGGTGACAAAAACCGAAGCGTCCGGATAATAGTGCGCCTTGTCGTCGGTGACGCAGGTGACGCTGATGGCGTCATAGCCCGCTGCCGCAGCCTGCTCCTCGGTGAGGCCGGTGCGCCCAGCGTTCAGATCGTCCGCGAGCCGCACGACGCCGGTGCCGAGGCAGCCGCCGTAGGCAGCGTTCGCGCCGGTGAGATTCTTCGCCAGCATCCGTCCCGTGATGTTCGCGGTGGAGCCCATCGCGGACCACTGCGGCTTTCCGGTCAGGCGGTTATAGACCTGCGCGCAGTCACCGACCGCGTAGACATCGTCCGCATTCGTCCTCTGATATTTGTCGACGACGATCGTCCCGCGGTTCATCTCGATACCGGAGTCCGCGAGAAATCCGGTCGCCGGGCGCACGCCGATCGCGAGCACGACCAGCTCCCCCTCGAAGTTGCCAACGCTCGTGCGTACACCGGTCGCCTTCTCGCTCCCGAGCACTTCCTCGAGTCCCGTGCCGGTGATGATCCGCATTCCCTTTTTCTGCAGCTCCCGACGTATGTAGGCCGCCACCTCGGCGTCGAAGAGGTTCGGCATCACCTGGGAGGCCATGTCAACAACTGTGACCTTCAGTCCCTTCGCCATCAGATTCTCTGCGATCTCAAGGCCGATGAAGCCTCCCCCGACGACCACAGCGCTCGTGCAGCTGTTCTTCTCCGCGTAGGCGCGCAGGCCGATCGCATCGTCCGGACAGTGCATCGTGAAGACGCCCGGCAGCTCCTTTCCCGCCACATTCGGCACGAAGGGCACGGCGCCGGTCGCGATGACCAGTTTGTCGTAGGATACGCGATCCCCGTTCGCGAAGGCGACCGTCTTTCCCGCTGTGTCCACGGAAACGGCCTCCATCCCGGTGCGAACCTCCACGCCCGTCAGTCCGGTGAAGCTCTCTGGCGTGTTGACAATCAGCTCCTCCCTTGACTCGATGCTGCCGCCCACATAATAGGGCAGGCCGCAGCCCGCGTAGGAGATGTCCTGACTCTTCGTGAAGACCGTGACCTTCGCGCTGCGGTCCTGCCGCATCAGCTTCGCCGCTGTCTTCGTTCCGGCGGCTACGCCGCCGATGACTACTACATTCATGCTACTCGCTCCTTTTCCCACAACAGATGTACCCGGCCCATTCCCAGCCATTCTGCCATGTCTTTTTACTTGATTATACTACCTGATATATGATAAAATCAATTTAACAATACTTATGTATTGATTATATAATTTTATCAATATGAAGTTCACACAACAATGCTTCTGCAGACACTATCTTTAAGGAGAACCACCATGTTGGATTACCGGATCGAAACCTTTCTCGTCCTCTGCGAATGCGGAAATTACCGCCAGACCGCGGAACAGCTTCACATCACGCAGCCCGCCGTCACACAGCAGATCCACCACCTCGAACAGGAATACGGCTGCAAGCTGTTCCACTACGCGAACCGGCGGCTTGAGAAGACCACAGCCGCTGAGACGCTTGAGCTCTACGCGCGCGCGGAACGGCTCCACGAGCAGGCGCTCCGGGAACAGCTGAAGAAAAAAGACCTGGTAAAAAAACTGCGGGTCGGTGCGACGAAGACAATCGGGGACTATTTCCTCGTTGACTACATTCATCGCTATCTGCGCGATGAAAACCATTCCCTCGACTTTCTCGTGGACAACACCGAGCATCTCCTGCGGGAGCTGGAGGAAAACCGTCTGGATTTTGCGGTCGTGGAGGGTTTTTTCGACAAGGATCGCTTCGACAGTATCCTGTTGCGCCGGGAGCCCTTCGTCGGTATCTGCCGCCGCGACCACCTCTTCGCAGGACGCGAAGTCTCCATCGAGGAGCTCCTCGGCGAGACGATCATCCACCGCGAGGACGGCTCCGGCACACGCGCAATCCTCGAACAGGAGCTGATGGGCTACAACGAGTCGCTGAACCGCTTTCACCGCCGCATCTGCATCTCCAGCTTCAAAGTGATTCTCGACCTCGTGCGCGAGGGCTTCGGCGTCTCCTTCGTCTACAATGTTCTGGCAGACTCTGACCCGGAGCTCGCGAAATTCAGCCTGCAGGACGACCACGTTGTCCGGGAATTCAATATCGTTTACCTGAAATACGCCGACCAGAAGGAAAAAATCGACTGGTTTTTCGAAGGGACGGCCCCAGAGCATCACTTCTGAAGGCCGCCCCTCCGATATGGCAGTATGGCTTATATCAAAAATTAGAAAATATCGTCTTTTAACGCCTTACAGCTCCGCGATCGTCTCGATCTCGCAGAGCACCTTTTTCGGCAGCTCCTTCACGGCCACGCAGCTCCTCGCCGGCTTTGACGTGAAATACTTTGCGTAGACCTCATTGAACGCCGCAAAATCTCCCATGTCCGTGAGGAAGCAGGTCGTCTTCACCACCTTCGCGAAACTGCTTCCGGCAGCCCCAAGGATCGCACCCGCATTTTTGCAGCTCTGCTCCGCCTGCGCGGCGATTCCCTCCGGAACCTCGCCATTCTCAGGATTCACCGGGATCTGGCCGGATATAAAAAGCATGTTATTCGACTTAAACGCCTGCGAATAGGGTCCGATCGCTCCCGGCGCTTTCTCTGTATTTACCAGCTCCATGTTTGCCATCCTCACTTTCCTACTTTTTGAAAGTCTTCTTAATTCTTTCCAGCGCTTCCTCCACATATCTCGTCGGGCAGGCCAGATTCCAGCGTTCAAAGCCAATCCCCTCGTCGCCGAACAGATACCCGTCGTCGAAGAAGCAGAGCGCCTCCTTCCGCATCCTGTCGCCCAGCTCCTTATAGGGGATGCCCAGGCTGTTGAAGTCCATCCAGAGCAGATAGGTGCCCTCCATCGGCGTAATGCGGACGGTCGGGAATTCCTTCGCCATGAAGTCCTCCACGATCTGTCGGTTCGTATTGATCACGTCGAGGCACTGCGCCAGCCACTCATCGCACTCCGTGTAAGCGAGGCGGTTCGCCTCATAGCCCAGAAGATTGCATTTCGGATTCGTCATCTCGGTGCAGAGTAGTCCGTAGAATTTGTCGAAGAGCTCCTTGTTCGGGATAATGATATTGGAATTCTGCATGCCGGCCAGGTTGAAGGTCTTGCTCGGCGCCGTGCAGATCACGCTGTGCTGCGCGAACTCCTCGCTCAGCGTCGCGAAGACCTGATGATGGTATCCCGGCATGACGATGTCAAAATGAATCTCATCCGAGCAGATGACCACATCGTTGTCGATGCAGATGCGACCCATGCGCAGCAGCTCCTCCTGCGTCCAGACGCGGCTCGAGGGATTGTGCGGGCTGCAAAGGATAAACAGCTTCGTATCCGGCAGCTTTGCCTTCGCCTCAAAGTCCTCCCAGCCGACCTCGTAGCGCCCGTCCTTGTTGACCAGCGAGCAGGAGACCCGTTTGCGGTGATTTTCCGAGATCGCCGCGTACATCGGATAGTAGGACGGCGTGAGCAGCATGACGCCCTCTCCTGGCTCCGTATAGGCCTTGACCGCCGTGAAGAAAGCCTTGATCACACCCGGCGTGCGGGCAATCCACTCTCTTTTAATATCCCAGTTATGGCGTCTCTTCATCCAGCCGCAGATCGCCTCGTAGTACGCGTCGGTCAGATCGCCGTAGCCCAGCACATAGGTGTCGATATATTTTTTCAGTCCCTCCCGGATCTCCGGCGCATTCTCAAACTCCATGTCCGCCACGGAGAAGGGGACGATGTCCCCCTCAAAGCCGGGCAGTACCTTACGGATCTCATTCCACTTCGCCGAGCCGGTCGTATAACGCGGCTGAATTGTCGTAAAATTGTACTGCATTATTTTTCTCCTTTTACTTCTGTCCGTCAGCCTGTTTCTCCTCCGGCGTCCTCATCAGCTCGAAGATGATCGTAACCATCAGAGCGATGAAGAGCAGGAAGGAATAGAACTCATACTGTACGACATCTGTATAACTGCAGTTCATGTATTCCAGAACCATCAGCATGATCGTTCCATGCGGCATGATGGACGGTCCAATGCAGGCGCCGACGTCCAGAAGGCTCGCAAGGCGCTTGGGCGCAATCTTGTATTTCTCACCCAGCTCCTTCGCTACCGGTGCATTCACCATAATGGAAATCGTGTTGTTGGTAATAATGGCGCCCAGTATCATGGAGGAAAGAGCGATCACAGCCTCACAGCTTCTGCGTCCTTTGATCAGTCTGGTCATCTTCTCCACAAACTAGTCAATGCCTCCATAATAGCGGATCAACCCGATCATGCCGCTGATCAGCATGACAAAGACCACCGCCCAGAACATGTCCTCCATACCGGAGCCTACTCCCTGCGCCCAGGTAAAGAAGCCGGTTCCCGTGATCAGTCCGATGACACAGGAAACGCCGAGACCGATCGTCAAAGTCACGATGATGTCCACGCCGACTACCGCAAGAATCAGAACCAGGAAATACGGAACAACAGTCAGAAGATTGTACTCACCGATTTCCACGGCGCCGCCGGTCGACCCGGTGGTAATCACCGCATAAATGATGACCGTAATCACAGCCGCAGACAACGACATCGCCAGGTTCATCTTGAATTTGTCGCGCATATCCGCGCCGACGCCTTTTGTAGCCATAATCGTCGTGTCAGAAATCATGGACAGGTTATCGCCGAACATGGCGCCGGTCATGACAGCCGCAGCGGCAATACCCATATTAAGACCCATACTCTCCACCATGGCCGCAACCATCGGAGCCATCAGAGTCGCAGTGCTCATGGAGCTACCGATACAGGTAGCCATAATGGCGCACATCACAAAGATGCCCGGAATCATCAGATTTGCCGGAATCAGGGAAGCTCCCAGATTCGCCATGGACGCTTTTCCGCCGATCGTATTGCAGGCGCCCGCGAAGCCGCCGGCCATGAGAAGCACCATTCCAAAGATCGCGACATTCGGCGCTCCGGCTGCTTTATAGAAAACATCCATCTTCTCGGAGACCTTCTTTTCCCGCTCATAGCAGAAAATGCCTACCAGAATTCCCGCGAGGGCTGCCACATAACGCGGCATGACATTAAAGGGCTTTTCTACATCAGTGAAAATGGCAAATACCACTCCACAGCCTACATACAGTACCAGAAATACCACAAGCGGCAGCATTGCGACTCCGCCATACCTTCTCTCGGATGTCTTTTCATTCATTTTTAATGTTTCCTCCTTACTCGTCTTCATTGAATTACTTTTGTGGATTTAAAACAGTTACTTTGAAACCCTCTCTACAACGACTTTCCAGTCCATCGTCATGGTTCCGTCTTCCAGGACAAACAATGGGATGCCAAGTCGATTTTCCGCCTTAACCGGCGCCAGAAACGGATCATTTTCACGGATTTTCATAAACGCCTTGAGCGATTCAAAATTCGTGGAAATATTCTCAAAAACCGGTTTGATTCCCGCCTCTTTCACCTTCATCAACGCGAAAAGCGTGTCCTGGCACAGATGGCTCCCATATAATGTCACTTTCATCTGATTTTCCCCCTCCTTTCTGTCGATTTTTTTACAGGAGCAGATCCCCGAGGATCTCCCGCTCCGCGAACAGCGCGGTCGCGCCGCCAGTGTGCAGGAACACGACATTGCTTCCCTGCAGCGCCTTTCCTGTCCGCACATAGTCCACAAGACCGGCAAAACCCTTGCCACTGTAAACCGGATCCAGAAGTATTCCCTCCTGCTCTGCCATCATCCGTATCGCTTCCGTGCCGCCCTCATTGGGCTGTTCATAACCCGGCAGATAATAGCCGGGATCTACGCAGAAGTCTTCTTCCGTCAGGCGCTGCTGTGCGCCAAGCCACGCAAGCGCCTCATTTCCAAGCGCTGTTTTCGCCGGAACGTAACTCTCATCGTGACAGGTCACGTCGATGGATATGATTTTCATATCGGAGTTCAGCAGCCTCCTTCCCGCGACAAGTCCGGCCATCGTACCGCCTGTCCCGGTCGCATGGAACAGATAATCCGCATGAATTTCCTGCTGTGTCAGCTGCTGCGTGAGCTCCGCAAAACCCCCGATAAACCCCGTCGTTCCGATGGGGCTGGCTCCTCCTTTGGGGATGTCATAGCAGGCATGTCCGTTTCTCTTCAGTTCCTCCATCTGCTGCCGTGCGAGTGCGAACATTCTGTCATTCGCCTCAGCCTCGGTCTCTCCATCCTCCTGCCGGATGATGTGAATCTCCGCCCCGAAAATTCTGTCCAGCAGGAGATTTCCGCGCAGCTCCTTCTCATCCGGCTCCACAATGGCCAGCAGATAGAGCACCGGCTTCAGCCCCGCCTTCCTGCAGGCTTCCGCGGTCTGCATGGCATGATTCGACTGCGTCGCCCCGTAGGTGAACACGTACTCCGCTCCCTGCCGCTTCGCGTCGCCGAGCAGATATTCGAGCTTTCGGATTTTATTCCCACCAAACAGGCTCTGACCGGAGAAATCCTCTCTTTTTATGTAGAGATTGACGCCCAGGCTCTCCGAGAGCCGCTCCAGCTTCTGAAGCGGCGTCGGATAAAAGCTAAGGTCGATCCGGTCTTTTTGCTGTAAAAGTGCTCTGACCTCATCGACTGTCATTCTGATTCCCTCCTGAGCAAAGCTTTACACAACCCACGGCTGTGTCAATACGTCGTAGTTTTTCTGAGCGAGTCTTCCCAGCCTGCGCGCTGCCATCTTCGGTCCCGGAATCCCGGCTGTGATGTAAGCGGCAGCCTCCGCCTCCGCGGATGTGTCCTCAATCGGTCCGTAGCCCATCAACGCCGCGACAGCCGCCGGAATGACCACATTCAGGATCATGCAGCCGGACAATACGAGCTCTGACGTGATCGGCGCGGCAATCTCTACTGTCCAGGCATTCTCCGTATCCTTCTTCAGGCAGACCGCCGGGATCACCTGATCCGTATAGTGCTCCAGCACCACATGCCGGTCGCCCTCCGTCACCTCCACCGTAATCAGCGGATCGAAGGCCAGATATTTCTGGCAGGACTTCGACGTTCTTCTCGCCGCGTTCGCAATCTTCAGATACTTCACGGTCACATCGCGGTTCGCGATCTTTTTCCAGTATTTCGCGCCGTACTTCTCCGCGTCCGCCACGCGCTCGTCGTCCATCTGCTTCACGATCTCAGCCAGCGTTTTTCCGGCGTTCAGCCCCTCATATGTCGTCAGCGCCTTGTCATGGATCAGCTTTGTCACATAGGGAAGCGTCACCTCCACCAGAAGCTTCGTCACCGGACCGTTGTGCAGCTCCGAGGCCTTCTTCGCCACCACATAGATGCAGAAAGGAGCCGGATAGGGATTCACGACGTCCGAGCAGCGGTCCGCCACAATCGCGCGGCCGATCTCATCCGGTTTCATCCCCGCCTGCAGCGCCTTGATCGCGCACATCGTATAGCCGGTCATATGTCCGAGCGGCGGATTGTGCGCGCCGCCGGAACCTCCGCTGATGCGCTCCTCAAAGCAGGCCAACACCTCCGCCATAGCCATCATACCGATCACAGACGGTCCGCCGATATCCTTCAGAATCAGGCCGATATCTCCGACCACATGCGCGGTATCATACTCCTCGCCTGTAATTCTCATATGCAGCTTTTCGGGAAGTCCCGCCGTCTCGGCCGCCAATTTTCCGACCAGATAGACGGAGCTCGTCCTTCCGTAGGTGCCGCACTCCTCCGGAACCTCCGCGTCCGGATGGATAATCTCCAGAATCGCAGCCGCCCCGAGAATCGCGGCCTGGAACTTGCTTCCGCCGATGCCGATGCCGGCCATCGAATCGAGCATGGCCTGCGTGCCGATCTGCGCACCCTTCTTCACGAGCGCCGGCCAGATATAGTCCTCACCGAGCGCACTGTGTCCGTAGATCGCACCGCCCACGAACGGCGGGATATCTCTTCCGTCCACCGGGGAGAGCTCTCCTTTGCGGATCGCCTCGTAAATCGCTGCCACCGCCGGGAAGGCGGAAACCTTGCTGTTCATCTTCGTGGTCGGAATCGCGCTGACGCCGCTGCGGTCCACGCCCGCCAGCATTCTTGCCGTCGCACCAAGCTTGCGGTTGCCCGCCGGGACGCCCACCTGCGCCGCCGAACCGGCGAGATACATCATACTCGCCACGATCAGCGCCGCGTTTGCGCCGTCCGCGCCGGAGGCCTTCGCTGCGTCGATCGCCTTTTTCATGATGTCATCCACCGGCAGCTTCCGCGCGTTCGCGAACTTGACCTCCAGACTCTGCCCCTTCTGAAGCTCCTCCACGATGACGTCCGCCACTGAGAAGAGCGCCATATTGACCATCCCATGACCACCGGCCAGCGCTTCCACGCGATCGCTGGTCAGATTTACCACATCATTGAGGGCCGCCGCTTCCACAGCCGACAGCACCGCATTGAAATCTGTCTGTTTCACCATTTTCGCTCCTTTCCGCCTAGATCACCGGTCCCAGGCAATAAATATCCATAGTGCTTGTGTAATGGATCGCCTCTTTCTTCGTCATCTGTCCGTTCAGCACCTGCAGCAGCAGGGAGAAGGCCTCCTCGCCCACCTCGTCAATGCTCTTCTTTCCCTCGATGATCACGCCCGCGTTCAGATCCATATCATACTGCATCCGCTCGTAAGTGTTCGGATTACCGCAGATCTTGATGACCGGCATGCTAGGGAAGCCCTGCGGCGCCCCGCGTCCGGTGGAGAACAGCAGGAACTGCGCTCCGGTCGCCGCCATTTCGGTCAGAATCTCCGGCTCGCGTCCGGGAGCGTCCTTGATCCAGAGTCCCTTCTCGGTCGTCACCATCTGCGGGTACTCCAGCACGCCCTGGATCGGACGATGCCCGCTCTTGACGATCGCGCCGAGGCTCTTCTCCTCGATACTGGACAGGCCGCCCGCGATGTTGCCCGGCGTCGGCTGGCCGCCGCGCATATCCTCTCCGATCGCCTTCGCGCGGTTCTCCATATTGTTGACGATCTCATAAATCTTGCGTCCCACCGGTCCGTCCTCGCCGCCCACGGCCCTGCGCGCAAGAATATGCTCTCCACCGAGGAACTCGGTGGTCTCGCCGAACACAACCGTCGCGCCCAGATCCACCAGCTTGTCCGCTACATATCCAATCACACAGTTGGAAGCCATGCCGCTCGTGGTATCGGAAGCGCCGCACTTGATACCCATCACGACCTGAGAGATATCGACCGTCTCTCTCTGCAGCCCGGAGATCTCCATCGCCAGCTTCTGCGCCAGATCCGTGCCCTTCTGAATCGCGCGGCTCATTCCGCCGAGCTCCTGGATGCGGATCACCTCCACCGGCTTGCCCGTCGCTGCAATCTCGCGCACCAGCCTCTCGGTGTCGGTTCCCTCACAGCCCAGCGAGACCACCAGCGCGGCGCCCACGTTCGGGCTGCAGCCCAGACTTATCAACGTATCCGTCACTCTCTTCAAATCCAGCGGCAGCTGACAGCATCCCTGATGATGGAAAAAGCCAACGGTTCCCTGCACCGCGTGGCAGATCGCCTGCGCTACATCCGTCGCGCAGATCACGCTCGGGATCACTGCCACCAGATTTCTGCTCCCGACCTTTCCGTTCGGCCGGACATATCCCTGAAATGTTATGCTCATCATTCTACCCCCTTCAAATCGCCGCGGCCGCGCATGGCGACCATATTATGTACATGAACGTACTCTCCGGTCCGGATATCCGCGCTCGCCGCGCCGATGCTCTCCCCGTACTTGTAGATCGGATCGCCCTTTTTCAGATCACAGACCGCGATCTTGTGGCCGTAGGGAACGTCGCCGATCACATGCACCTTCGTCATATTCCCCTGCTTGTCGCGGATCTCGACTTCCGTGCCGTCGCAGATCCCATTGGCAAAGATCGTCGCCACATTGTCCTTGTCATCCACCTTCAGCGCCAGTTTCAATTCTTCCATAGCCCTTTTCCTTTCTGCTTCCTGAATATATTTTATTCTGGCTTCACCGCGAGCACAGACACGCCGTCCGGGATAACCACCACGCTGGCATCCGCCCCCTTCAGCTGATAGGCCATCTCGAGCGCCTCGTCCACCGTGGACGCGTGAAGCATGTTCGCCTTCTCGACCGTCTCCTTGTCCAGATATGTCGTCACAAGGATCACCTTGTGTTTTTTCAGAATTCGGGCATAAATCTGTGCGCACCACTGCTCACTGATCGTCTCCTTGGGCGGAATCTTCGAAAGATATTCATCGATCTCATCCACCGTACCCATAACAATCAGCTTCTCAAAGAATTTTCCGCCCATGCCCTCCACGCAGGACGCCGACATGATAATCACGCCGTCCTCCCCTGCGTAAGCCTCCGCCGTGGCCACAGCCTTCGGAGACTGATAGAGATTCTGGTCAAGCGGATAACCGCCGTTTGAGGTCACGACGATATCTCCGGCAACCGGCTCGCACTGCGCCAGCTTCCGCACAAAGGCTACGCCTGCCTCGTGCGCCTGCTCGAGATCTCCGGCAAAGGCGCCGATGATCTTTTTCTCACTGTTCTGCGCCACATTGAGAATGAACTGCACGTTCACGCGCCTCGCAGCCGTGATCATGTCGAGATGGATTGGATTTTTGTCCAGAACACCGGTCACCGACCAGGGACTGGCGATGGCCTTATAGGAATGATTTTCATTGACAGTCGCCGCATTGCAGACGCCCGGCAGAATACTCTTGCGTCCCCCGGAAAATCCCGCAAAGAAATGCGGCTCAATAAAGCCCTCCATGACAAGCAGATCGCAGTCTGCCGCCAGCTTATTGACATGGAACTCCGCCCCCGAGGGAAGCGTCCCCAAGAAGGTAAACTCCTCCGGCTCAAAGGCATGATTCACCGCGATCCTTTCATGATCCACGATCGCATCCCCGAACATGGAGCGCATCTCCTCCTCCGTCGTCGCGCGGTGAAGGCCGGTCGCCACAAGAATCGTAATCTCCGCATCCGGATTGCCTCTCCGGATCTCAGCCAGCAGAATCGGCAGCGTGATTTTGCTCGGAACCGCACGCGTGTGATCGCTCGTGACCAGCGTGACCCGCCGCTTGCCCTCTGCCAGTTCATGGAGCGACTTCGACCCGATCGGATGCGCCAGCGCTTCGCGCACCAGCTCCTCTTCTCCCTTTCCCGGATCGTAGGAGTCCCCTTTTGCCATGATTACTGTCTTCAGATTTTCCTCATAAATGTGAAGATCCATATGTCCTTTATAATAAGGAATCGGAATGGTCTTCATATACAGCACCTCCCTTTTGATTTTGTTGTGCGCAAAGTGCATTGTGAAATATGATGTATACACTATACTATATTACCTTTATACACCTCCAGATCATAAAAGTCAACAAAATCTTCTAGAAAATTTGCATATTTTATGAAATATGATACAATCACCCCGTATAGGAGGTAAGACAATGAACAAACCAATCGTATTTTGTACCGAAGACCGCTCCGTCATCTCCGATAAGGTGGAGCGTTACCTGAAAGATCATGTTGAATTCATCCGGACAGCCGAAAGGCCGACGCCGGAAGAGCTTATCCGGCAGATCGGGGATGCGGACGGCCTGATCTGCATGGGCCGAGTTTTCCGATCGATGGGCGTCTTCTGGACGCCGCCCCCCCCCCAGACTTCGGGTAGTGCGCACAACCTCTGGCGGCTACGACACCTTCGATCTGAAAGAGATGAAACGGCGCGGCGGGTTCGGCCTTAATACGCCGGATGTTCTCAATGTTTCCGTGGTGGATCACGGAATTGCCCTGATGTTCGCCGTCAGCCGCCGTCTGACCGAGCTGGACGCGCTCGTCCGACAGGGACGGTGGAGCACAACTCCCTTCCGGGATATGTATGGCTGTGAGCTTTCCGGGAAAAAGCTCGGCATCATCGGTATGGGCCATATCGGCGTGACGCTGGCGCGCAAAGCAATCGCCGGTTTTGACATGGAAGTGTCCTACTACAACCGCTCTCGCAAAACGGATCTGGAAGCGGAACTGGGCGTCCGCTATCTCCCGCTCGACGAGCTGCTGCGCGACTCTGACTACATCGTTACGCTCGTGCCGCTCACAAAAGAAACGTATCATATGATCAGCCGCCGCGAATTCTCCCTGATGAAGCCCAGCGCGATCTTCATCAATATCGCCAGAGGATCAGTCGTGGATGAAGCCGCTCTTGTTGAAGCGCTCGAGAACCATGAGATCTATGGCGCCGGACTGGACGTTTTCGAAAAAGAAAACTTCGGCGAAGGCAACCCCCTGACAAAATTTTCAAACACTGTCCTCACGCCCCATGTCGCTTCCGCGACCACGGAATGCCGGGAAAAGCTGGGCCAG
>JAJQCG010000221.1 GCA_021202815.1 Lachnospiraceae bacterium
GACGCACCTGTGAGGGCGGTTCAACCTGCATAAAACGAATGCTGCGAATGAGGAGTTGGCTATCGGACTTACATACGGACGCTGGGTCCAAGGAAAGGAACGATATACCGATTGCTCCATCATTATAACAGCTTAAGCAACAAGATGGAAAAGATCCTTACTGGCTGTAAGGTATCTAACCCATAAATACATTGTAGTAGGAAGGGAGTTGCGATGACGAGATTAGGACAGATGTTGATTGAAGAAGGTTTAGAGAAGGGGCGCGAAGAAGGTCGAATGGAAGGCCGCGAGGAAAGTTTGCGCAACATCATGGAAACCTTAAAATTATCTCTGGAGCAGGCGATGGATGCCCTGAAAATACCGGATTCCGAGCGGGCGAAATATCAGGCGTTGCAGTAGATAAACTAATTTTATATCTGAGTATCAGGTATGACATGAATGCGGCAATAACAAAAAATGCATTGGCTGGGGATGAATCATTTCCAATCGATGCATTTTTGCGTTTTTATTAAGTATCTTCTGTTGACAAACCCACCTTGTTTTCCGGAAAATAAAATATAAGTTCGGATCCTGACGGAAGCATAGCGGTACCCGGGGAATTTACGGGTGCAATCCAACGGAGAAAAGAGAAACAGGGGGATCACCATGGAAATCATCATCACGGAAAACACAATTTCGGAATTTATTCATAATCTCAAAGAGGACGAGAAGTCGGAGGCTACGATAGAGAAGTATTCCTCTATTTTGCGGAAGCTGATGCTCTGGCTGGGTGGGAAAAGCTTTGACAAACAGAAGCTGGCTGACTATCGGGACTATCTGCTCAAAACGCGGACGGCGAGTACGGTAAACGGGGTGCTTTCCGCAGTCAATTTCTGGATGACATACGCCGGTATTGAAGGGTGCCGGATCAGACACCTCAAAGTACAGCGGCGCGCGTTCTGTTCTGTGAAAAAAGAAATCAGCCGGAGCGAATACAACAAACTGCTCAGCACAGCGAAAAGGCATGGGAATGAGCGTCTATATTATGCCATGGAAACGATCTGTTCTGTCGGTATCCGTGCCAGCGAACTGAAATACATCACAGTCGAGGCCGTGGAACGCGGGCGGGCCGATATTGACCTGAAAGGGAAAAACAGAACTATTTTACTTCCGGAAAAATTATGCAGAAAATTGAAGCGCTATGCCGGGAAACATAAGATCATGTCCGGTCCGGTTTTTCTCACCAGAAATGGAAACGCCCTGTCACGGAAACAGGTCTGGGCTGAGATGAAATCACTCTGCAGTTCGACCAACGTCGACGCGGAAAAAGTATTCCCTCACAATCTGCGGCATTTATTTGCCCGCTGTTTTTACAAAGCAACCCATGATGTGGCAAAGCTGGCGGATGTGCTGGGACACAGCTCCATGGAAACCACGCGGATTTACCTGGCAACATCGGGAGAGGAGCATGTCCGCGTTCTGGATAGCCTTCGGCTGGTATTGTAAGGCGCGGGCGTAGCCGTAAATAATTCAAAAAAGACAGAATATACATTCTGTCCGGTTTGTTTGGAATAATCTCCTGCAAACAAAACCATTATCGTCATATCCTGTGAAAAAGTCAAGCTCTTTTCAATATTTTGCATGATTTTCCACAGGAAGCGCTCAGTAATTTTACAAAAATCTCAAAAGGCCTCCATGACCTTTTCTGAAAAATGTCTTGATTTACAAATTCTGTATTTATTTTTCAAAAAACATGGGGAATCATATTCGCAATTTCGCCTGCGAAAAATGACAGAATGTATATTCTGTCCAATCAAGTCTGCCAGACCTAGACAGCCTGAGTATGACGCGAATAACAGGAGAAAACGCATGTGGTATGTGATGCAGGTGCGGGTTGGTTCCGAGGAACGGATCTGCCAACAGTGCAGCATAAGTATACCGGAATCCATCCTGAGAAGAAGTTTCGTCCCGTACAGTGAGAACCGTATGAAATTTCACGGGAAATGGCTCACACAGAAGCGACGGCTTTTTCCGGGGTACGTATTCCTTGATACAGATGACATTCAGGAAACTGCAGTTCATCTGAGCAGGATGTCCGATATGACAAAGATACTGGGCGTTGGCGACGAAATCGTTCCGCTGACGAAAGAGGAAGTATCTTTTATGCAGCAGCTTGGCGGTGACGACCAGGTAGTACGGCTCTCGAAGCTTATGCTGGATGGAACGCAGGTCCGGGTGATGAATGGACCGCTGAAAGGAAAAGAGGGACTGATCTGCAAGATTGACAAACACAAACGCAGGGTATACCTGGAGGTCGAGATGTTCCATCGGAAGCAGAGAATCGAAGTGGGATTTGAGTTTGCGGTGGATCAGGCAGCGTCGGGTGAAGCAGCAGCGGGGGCGAAAGAAGAGATAGCCCAGACTGCGTAGGCTGAAGGACGGCAGATAAGAAAAGAAGTTGTTTTACATATTTCAGAAATCTGTATAGCGAAGCAATGGCACGTTAACAGGTCTGGAAGGCATAGTTTTGTCTAAACCACAATGAATTGTGTAATTGTGGGCGGCGAAGCTATGCCTTTTTTGTTTCATAGGAAAGACCTTGTTTTAGTAAAGTAATAAAGTGTTGGCTTTCCTATGAAACAAAAAACACTCCGTGAGGATGTACCCGCGGGGCAGACCCGCAGCTCGCGGATAGGAAGATTTTGCTGCGCAACCGCTCGCGCGCGAAGTGTCGCGGTGCGACACTTTTCTATTTTGGCTCTCCCGTAAATTCTGGTGATTTTGGCTGACAAATGGCGTAAATCCAACGT
>JAJQCG010000211.1 GCA_021202815.1 Lachnospiraceae bacterium
CTATTGAAGCTTTTCGCGGATGTGTTCAACTTGCACTTGCAATTTTCGATTATTTTTTATTTTATATGTTTGTGCCGCGAAAGGCGAACGGAATCACCAGGAGAGTTTTTGCTTCGCGGCGCTGAGGGAAAGGATGAATGACTGATGAAAAAGACGCCGTTTGTGACCAGAGAACAGATCGAGGAAATCGCGAAGACATACCCCACGCCTTTTCACATCTACGACGAGAAAGGCATCCGCGAAAATGTAAAAAATCTCTGCGAGGCTTTTTCCTGGAATCCGGGTTATAAGGAGTATTTTGCGGTGAAGGCGACGCCGAATCCCTTCCTGATGGAGATTCTGAAGGAATATGGCTGCGGCAGCGACTGCTCGTCGGAGGCGGAGCTGCTCCTCTCGGACGCGGTCGGGATAAACGGTCACGACATCATGTTCTCCTCCAACGACACGCCGCCGGAGGAGTTTGCCCTCTGTGAGAGGCTGGGCGGCATCATCAATCTGGACGACATCACGCATATCGAGGTGGTAGAGCAGACGCTCGGTTATCTGCCGGAGACGATGAGCTGCCGCTACAATCCGGGCGGTTATTTTAAGATGAGCAATGGCATCATGGACAACCCCGGCGACGCCAAGTACGGTATGACGGAGGCGCAGATGGTTGAGGCTTTTCGGATCATGAAGGCGAAGGGTGTAAAGCACTTCGGCATTCATGCTTTCCTCGCGAGCAATACCGTGACAAACGAGTATTATCCGCTGCTCGCGCAGGTGCTGTTTGAGCTGGCGGTGCGCCTGCAGAAGGAGACGGGCGTGCACATCAGCTTCATCAATCTGTCTGGCGGGATCGGGATTCCGTACCGGCCCGATCAGGAGCCGAACGATATCCGCATCATCGGAGAGGGCGTACGCAAGGTCTATGAGGAGGTACTTGTTCCCGCGGGGATGGGCGACGTCGCCCTGTGCACGGAGCTGGGTCGTTACATGACAGGCCCCTTCGGCGCGCTGGTGACAAAGGCGATCCATGAGAAGCATACACATAAGGAATACATTGGTGTGGACGCTTGCGCGGCGAATCTGATGCGCCCGGCGATTTACGGCGCCTATCACCATGTGACGGTACTGGGGAAGGAGGACGAGCCCTGCGATCATATCTATGACGTGACGGGTTCCCTCTGTGAAAACTGTGACAAATTCGCAGTAGACCGCGCACTGCCGAAGATCGAGAAGGGAGATTATCTCTTTATTCATGACGCGGGCGCGCACGGACACTCGATGGGATACAATTATAATGGAAAACTGCGCTCGGCGGAGCTCCTCCTGAAGGAGGACGGCTCGGTACAGCTGATTCGCCGTGCGGAGACACTGAATGACTACTTTGCGACGCTCGACTGCTTTGAAGTCGGGAAAAAGCTGATCCGGTAATCGTAGAAAACGACCGGGTCGGGAGAGGAGAAGAAATGCCGCAGCCGAAAAGAGGCTACAGAGGAAAAAGACATAAAAAAAGAGCACTCTCGCGCATACGCGCGACGCTGCTATCCATGGGGGCTACCCTCGTTCTTGTGCTGGTCGTGGGTCTTGCCTGGTGGTTTTTGTGGGGAAACACGGTCGGTGTTTCCTCCGACGACTGTGTCCTCACGGAGCAGGAGGACGGTTCCATGGTTCTGAGCTGGAAGGAAGTGAATGGTGCCGAGAGCTATGTCGTGAAGGTCAGCTGGAAGGACGCTGACGGTAAGAACGTCTATGAGACAACCGTTGAGACGAACAGCTGTAAGCTTCCGATCACCTCGGACATCGGCTCGTGCACGATCAATGTGCAGACCGGAGGAAATCTGACCCGAACCATCGTGGATGTCAGCACCAATCTGTCCCTGAGCCTGTCAGGCGCGAGCTGGCATCTGAACGAGGAGACCGGCGTACTGAATGCCATATTCTCGCTGAGCAGCGGGGCGACCTGCAGCGTCTGCCTTATGGAGGACGGGAACGTGGTGGAGGAAGTGATGACGGTCAAGGGAGAGTCCGTCGAGATCAGCTTCGGCGAGGACGGCGATCTGCCGCTGCCTGACTCAACATATACGTTCGGCCTGTGTGCTAGCCGTCTGGGAAGTGACTTTGCCTATATCAGTTACGCGACCTCTACATACACGGTCAGCTGCAGTCAATTGCTGGGGAAGGACATGGAAGTGGCGGTCGAGGATGAGGACGGCAATGTATATACCTTCACCTGGAACGAGACGGCGGGGAGCCGCTATGTGGTGCAGCAGTATGATGAGGAGAGCGGCAGCTGGCTGAACGTCGCCTATGTTGCGACTGACGCGGAGCGGACCTACACGGCCCCGCACCTCGACTCGTTTACAACCTATACCTATCGGATCGTGGCGGAGGACAGCACAGCCACGGAGTCCGAGAGCAATTATATCGCCATTTCCGAGGAGATTGTCTGTGAGACGGAGGCCTCGGCGATCTACTGTACCGTCTGGCCGATGCTGTCTCTGACAGCCTACTCGGATTCGGAGAAGACGCAGAGAGTTGGGACGGTGAGCGCGATGAAGGCTTACTGCGTCCTGGATGAGGCGGACGGGATGTTCGGCGTCCTGGTGGACGGCGAAACCTGGTACATCGACAGCTCCACCTGCATGATCAATCTGACGGAGTACTTGGGCGATCTTTGTACCTACGATATCACCAACAGCTATGATTCCGTCTTCACGGTTCACGAGTTTGAATTCCCGGGAGTGTCGGGCGAGGTCGTGACGGGCTTTGAGAATATGGCGCTGGATGACGGAACCTTTGTGACGCCGCTGATGTATCCGGTGGCGGATAAGCTCATGGACGCGGCTCTGATGGCGCTGGACGCCGGCTACCGGCTGCGCCTCTACGAGACCTACCGGCCCGCCGTCGCCACGCAGACACTCTATTCCATGGCGACAAGTCTACTGAGCCAGACGATTCCGACGGAGACCTGGACCGGCAAGTCGCTCTCGGAGCTGGAGATGCCGGCGAATTCGGTCACGACAGAGACGATCGTGAACGAGGACGGAACCATCACCCTGAAGGAGACGGTGTCTTCTCTGACCTACGCGGATGTCATGTACGGAGGCTCGTCCTATCATCTGAGTTCCTTCCTGGCCGCGAAGACGAGCCGGCACAATATCGGAGTTGCCGTTGACCTGACGCTGGAGGACGCTGAGACAGGGGAAGAGCTGGTGATGCAGACTTCCATGCATGACCTGAGCCAGTATTCGGTCACCGACCGAAATGACACGAACGCCAATATTCTGGCCAGCATTATGAATTCCGCGGGCCTGGCGTCACTGGTCTCGGAGTGGTGGCATTTCCAGGATGACGAGGTTGACCGGGTCACTTCCATGTCCTCTGTGCCGGTCAGCATCGAGGGATGGAAGCAGGACGTCTATGGCCGCAGATACCGCTTGGCGGACGGCAGCTATTACACGGATTGTACCGTCACCATTTCCGGTACGGAATATGATTTTAACAGTGACGGATACCTGATCGAATAATCCGGATCAGGTGATGGGAGAATGCAGGCGACATGGTGTCGTTTACATAAGACTGACGAATGAGGTACTGACAAATGAAAAAATTCCTGAGTGAGAGACGAAAGACCGTGACGATCGTTGCCGCTCTGCTGGCAGTCGTCATTGTGGCGGGAGGAGATACATGCTCTGGCGTTCCGCCCAGCCCAAATTCCAGGACGTCACGATTGAGCTGGGAACGGATTCCGTGACGCTCGCGGAATTTATGACGCAGTATGCGGACGCTTCCCAGGTCAGCTTTGTCACCGATCCGTCGGAGATCAATATCGACGAGACGGGAGATGTGTCGGTGACGCTGGCATGCGGCAATAAGGAGGAGACCGTCACGCTGCATGTGGTGGATACCACAGCTCCGGCCGTCGAGTTCCTGGAGGAGTATGAGGCTCCTCTGAACTACGAACCGGATGCGGAGGATTTTGTTGCGAGCGTGGAGGACTATTCCGAAACGACGGTCTCCTTCGCGGAAACGCCGGAAAGCGCGCGCAGCGGCAAGGACTACGATGTGACGGTGACCGTCACGGATGCAAGCGGCAATTCCGTCAGTCAGGACTGTACTATCAGCTATACCTGGATAAAGGAGTCCTATGAGCTGGAATACGGCGAAAAGCTGACCAAACAGGATCTGCTGGCATATCAGAATGTCGGTACGAGCCTGATCGAGCAGTCGGATATTAATGAGATCAACGAGTCTGGGATAGGAGAGTATGTGATCTCCAGCAGCAACGGCTACAAGACCGCCGAGTGTACGGTGACGGTGGCAGATACCACAGGGCCGGTGGTGGAGCTCCAGCAGGTGGCCGTCTATCCGGACAGCGAGGTGGAGCTGGACGACTTTATCGTGTCGGTGACGGATATTTCCGGTGATGTGGAGTTGCGCCTGGCAAGTGAGGTCGACACCTCTGAGACGGGTACCTATACGGTGACGATTGAGGCAGAAGACGTCTATGGGAACGTATCTTCCGTGGAAGGCACGCTCATTGTGAAGACGGACGACATACCGCCTGTCATCAGCGGCCTGAGTACGATCAGTCTGGCAAAGAACAGCAGCGCGCCGGATTACCTGTCCGGAGTGACGGCGGTGGACGCGATCGACGGAGACTGCGAGATTTCCTACGATGACAGCAGCGTCAACTACAGCTCGGCGGGCACCTATTATGTGACCTATACAGCCTCGGACAATTCCGGAAATGTGGCCAGCTCGAAGCGCAAGGTGACGATCGCGCATGACAGCTCGGACACGGACGCGCTGGTCGCTTCGATTGCGGCAGGTCTGGGAAACGACCCGAAGTCAATCGCGGATTATGTCCGTTCGTATATCAGTTACAATCACGACTGGGGTGGAAGCGATCCGGTCTGGTATGGCTTTACCAATAAGGTGGGCAACTGCTATGTCCACGCAATGTGCACGAAGGCGATTCTGGATCAGAAGGGCATCAGCAGCCAGCTGATCTGGACGACGGAGAAAACGCACTACTGGCTGATCGTCTATGTGAACGGCGGATGGAAGCATCTAGATGCGACGCCGATGGCAGGCTCCATCAGAGAGGCCTGCAAACAGTTGATGAATGACTCGGAGCGTCTGGCGACGCTGAGAGGAAGAACCTGGGACACCTCCCTGTGGCCCGCCTGTAATTAGGAGGACCGCGCGATGGTACAGATTCTGATTCTGCTGGTCGGCCTGCTGCTTTATGCAGTCTACGGGTCGGCCGGCCTTGCCGGCCTGATCTGGCTACTGGCCGCCGCTCTGATTATCTGGCTGGCAGGGCTTGCCCTGCTGCGGTGCCGGTGGCTGTTCTGGCCGCTGATTGTGGTCAGCGCCGCGCCGCTGGTTCTGATGAGGCTGCAGCCGGTCACCGGCTTTAGCCTGCTCGCGCCGCTCGGCGTGTCCTATTTTACTCTGCAGATGATCTCTTATGTGGTGGATGTCCGAAAGGAAAAATATCCGCCGGAAAAGAGTTTCCTTACCTTTGCGCTCTATCTGACCTATTTTCCGCATCTGATTCAGGGATCGATCGAGAGCTTTGACCATATGAAGACGGCGCTGGCGGAGCAGGAGTTCAGCTGGGACGGGCTGTCCGCCGGAGCGATCCGGATGGTCTGGGGCGCTTTCAAGATGCTGATGATTTCCGTGCGGGCGAGCGTGGTGCTGGCGACGATCTCGGCATCTCCGGAGGAATATTGCGGCGCCTACGCGCTGTTTGCGATGATTCTGTATTCGGTGCGTCTGTATGCCGATTTCTCCGGCTGCATGGATATTGTGCTGGGCGTCTCCCAGGTACTGGGGCTTCGCCTGAGCGAAAATTTTGACGCCCCTTACTACTCCCAGACAGTGGCGGAGTTCTGGCGCCGCTGGCATATGACGCTGGGAACCTGGCTGAGAAATTATATCTATATTCCGCTCGGCGGAAACCGGAAGGGGAAGCTCCGCAAGGTGATCAACCTGATCATCACCTTTCTGGTATCCGGCTTCTGGCATGGCTTCCACTATATTCTGTGGGGACTGTTTAATGGAATTTTTGTCGCGCTCGGAAACGGCCTTCGCACAAAATTTAAGGCGTTTAACCGGCTGCTCACGTTCCTGATCATCAGCGTTCTCTGGTCCTTCTTCATCTGGCCGGACACCTTTACGGCGCTGGGCAGCATAGGCTCGCTCTTCACGACCTTCAATTATGGAGCGCTGGCGGCGAATATTCTCTCGCTCGGCCTGGGTGCGGCCGACTGGATCGTCTTCCTCTGCGCCACGGTGCTGCTCTGGGTCTACGACGGAAATAAGGAACGCTTCAAAAACGTGTTCACCGGCAGTGCTCCGGCGATGAGGCTGGCTGTCGTAGGCGCGCTTGGTCTGCTGGCGCTCGTATTCGGCATGTACGGCATCGGCTTCGAGGCGGAACAGTTTATCTACAGTAGTTTTTAGGAGGGACCGGGATGAAGAAGCATACACGGATAAAAACAGGAATTTCGGTCGTTCTGGTGCTTGCCGTATTTCTCGGCCTGTTTGCATTTGCGACACGGCTGCTGGAGCCGAAATATGCTGAGACGCTGACGGAGGGCAGTATGATCTCCCAGTATTACGAGGAGGCGGGCGGCCATGAGGTCATTTTCGTGGGAGACTGCGAGGTTTACGCCAATTTCTCCCCGATGGAGCTGTACCGGCAGGTGGGAATCACTGCCTACGTGCGGGGAACGCCGCAGCAGCTGATCTGGCAGTCCTATTACGTGCTGAAGGAGACCTTTCGTTATGAGATTCCGAAGGTAGCGGTGCTCAATGTCAACTCCATGCGCTACTCGGAGCCGGTCAGCGAGGCCTACAACCGGCTGACGATCGACCGTATGCGCTGGTCCGAGGAGAAGGTTGAGATCATCAAAGCCTCGATGACGGAGGAGGAGAACTTCTGGTCCTACGTATTTCCGATCCTGCGCTATCACTCCCGCTTTGATGAGTTGACCTCGGAGGATATCGAGTACCTGCTCCACGATGAGTACAGCACCTTCAACGGATATCAGATGAACAAGGAGGTGCGGCCGGTCGACACGCTGCCGACGGAGCGCATGCTGGCGGATTACACCTTTGAGGACATCGACTACGATTACCTCGACCGGATACGGGAGCTCTGCGAGGAGAATGGTGTCACGCTCGTGCTGGTCAAGGCGCCCAGCGTCTATCCCTACTGGTATGACGAGTATGACGCGCAGATCGAGGACTACGCCGAGGAATACGGCCTGGATTTCTATAATTTCCTTGATGTGGTGGAGGAGATCGGCATTGATTACACGACGGATACTTATGATGAAGGCCTGCACCTCAATCTCTCCGGCGGGACGAAGCTGTCCACCTATTTCGTGCAGATCCTTTCGGAGAAATATGATCTGACCAACTACCAGACGGACGAGAAAGTTTCCGCCATTTACGATGAAAAACTGGCGCAGTACGATGCGGCTGCGGCTGAGTGATATATGCCTAAAAAGAAAAGGAGTGAAGGAACACATGAAAAAAGCATTGGTGATGGCAATGGCAATGATGCTGGCGGCTTCTCTGGCTGCCTGCGGAAGTTCTTCGAGCAGCACGGACGCCACTTCGCAGGCGATTACGCGCTCGGAGGACGCAGAGGAAGAGGAAAGCGAGACCGAAGAGGAGAGCATGGCGGAAGAGGAGAGCACGGCGGAAGAGGGCGTTTTCTCCTTCGAGGCTGACGGCGTGACGCTTACCCCGGGCGAGGCCTTTGACGCTTCTGCGCTGCCGGATGCGGACGACGTCTACACGGTGCCGAGCTGTGCGATGGAGGGCTCTGACAATGTCTACAACTATACAACCTTTGAAGTCACGGCCTACGACGCCGGGGACGGAGAGGTGACCTATTCGATCTATCTCATCGACCCCAATATCACGACGCCGGAGGGACTCGCACTCGGTGATGGCGTGGACAAGGTGACAGAGCTCTACGGGGACAACTATGAAGAGGACGGAACCACGATGATCTATACCCGCGGGGAGACGAAGCTGAGCATCATTCTGCAGAACGATGTTGTGGTCAGTATTGAATATCTGCTGATCCTGTAGCCTTGAATATTTTTCAAACCGCTTGCGCCTTTCCGAAACCTGTGCTAGAATGGAAAGGCCTTAAGCAGGCCGCTGTGGCGGAATTGGCAGACGCACTTGACTCAAAATCAAGCGGAGCGATCCGTGCCGGTTCGAGTCCGGCCAGCGGCATTTGTAGGAGCAGCCCCGGGGTTTTGTACCCGGGGTTGCCTTTTTTTGCCAGTTTTGTGAGAGCCGGTTTTGAAGAACGGCGGGTGCCAGGAATCGCCGCGGAACACTTGACGCTCTTTCCAAAATAAACTATAATGAGTATAATTATGGTACGCGGTGAGCCGCGTCCAATCTGGGGAAGATAGTAGTATGATAAAGAGTATGACAGGCTTTGGCCGCTGTGAGGTATCGGAGGGAGAGCGGAAGATCACCGTAGAGGTGAAATCCGTAAATCACCGCTACCTGGACGTGGCGATCAAAATGCCTAAAAAACTGAATCTTTTCGAAACAGCGATTCGCGCGCTTCTGAAGGAATATATTTCCAGGGGCAAGACAGATATTTTCATTACCTATGAGGATATGGGGCAGAAAGGCGCAGCGCTGGCCTACAACGCGTCGATTGCCGCGCAGTACATGCAGTATTTCACACAGATGGAGCAGGAGTTTGGAATCCGGAATGATATCTGCGTTTCCGATCTGGCCAGATTTCCGGATGTGCTGACGATCGGCGAGCAGCAGGAGGACGAGGAGGAGATCTGGCATCTGCTGGAGCGTGCTCTGCGCGGAGCCTGCGAGCGTTTCGTGGAGAGCCGTGAACGGGAGGGAGACGCGCTGAAAGCGGATCTCATCGGAAAGCTGGATGAGATGCTCGTTCTTGTGGCGCAGATAGAGGAGCGTTCACCCGGGATCGTGCAGGAATACAGACAGAAGCTTGAGACAAAGGTACGGGAGCTCTTGGACGACACGCAGCTCGATGAGAGCCGGCTCCTCACGGAGGTGACGCTCTTTGCTGACAAGGTCTGCGTCGATGAGGAGATCGTACGGCTGAAGAGTCACATTGAGGCCATGAAGGCGGTTCTGGAGGCCGGCGGAGAAGTGGGGCGCAGGCTCGATTTTATCGCGCAGGAGATGAACCGCGAGGCGAATGCAACCCTGTCGAAGGCGAATGATCTGACGTTTTCCGACTGTGCCATCGACCTGAAGACCGGGATCGAAAAGGTGAGAGAACAGATACAAAACATAGAGTAGGGACAGCACACAGGAAGGACAGACTATGGACAGACAGGGAATTTTGATCATTGTATCTGGCTTCTCGGGAGCGGGTAAGGGAACGATTATGAAGGAACTGACCGCCCGCTGTGAGCAGTATGCGCTGTCTGTGTCGGCGACGACCCGCCAGCCGCGGCCCGGCGAGGAGGAGGGGAGAGAGTACTTCTTCCGGACTCGGGAACAGTTCGAGCGGATGATTGCGGACGGCGAGCTGATAGAATATGCCTGTTATGTCAATAATTACTATGGGACGCCGAGAGCCTATGTGGAGGAGCAGCTTGAAAAAGGGCGCGACGTCATTTTGGAGATCGAGATTCAGGGCACGCGCAAGGTGAAAAAGCAGTATCCGGACGCGGTACTCCTTTTTGTGATGACAAAGGATATTCAGACGCTGATGGAACGTCTGGCCGGGCGTGGTACGGAGGCGCCGGAAGTAATCGCGGAGCGCCTGCGGCAGGCCGTGGCGGAGGCGGAAGGCATCGAGGAGTATGATTATCTGATTGTGAACGATGATCTGAACGCCTGCGTGGAGCAGGTGCACTCGATTATCCTGAGTGAACATGAAAAGGTTATCCGAAACAGAGAAAAAATAGCCCGTATACGGGCAGAACTTGAGGAATTGGTGAAAGGAGAATAATTATGTTACATCCGTCTTATTCAGACTTAATGAAAACGATCAACGGTGAGAGTGAGGGCGATACGCCGGTGGTAAACAGCCGCTACTCGATTGTTCTGGCGACTGCCAGGCGGGCCAGACAGCTCGTCGCGGGCGAGGAGGCCTTCGTGGACAGCCGTGGCAAAAAGCCGCTCTCTGTCGCCGTCGAGGAGATGGAGAAGGGCTTTGTGACGATCGAGCCGGAGCGCGCTGAAGGGGATGAAGACGAGATACCGGAGACCGGGGATCTGACGGACGCTGTCGGAGAGGAAGCCGCAGAGGAGACGGGTGAAGTTTAATATCATAATGGGAGGTGCAGCATGATAGTTAAAGAAGGCAAGAGTGTATTCAAGGGGGTAGCGATCGGCAAAATCTTTGTCTACAGGAAGGCGCAGAAGGCGGTCAGCAAGGAGCAGGTGGAGGATACGGCAGCCGAACTTGAGCGTTATGAGGCCGCAAAGGGGAAGGCGCTTGAACAGCTGAAGGGACTTTATGAAAAGGCGCTCCGGGATGTAGGCGAGGAGGAAGCGATGATCTTTGACGTCCATCAGATGCTGCTGGACGACCTGGATTACAACGACTCTATTCACAGTATTATCGAGAATGATAAGATGAACGCCGAGTATGCGGTCTTCATGACCTGCGAGCAGTTCTCCGCGATGTTCCTGAGCATGGACGACGATTACATGCGGGGCCGCGCGGCGGATGTGAAGGACATCTCCGAGCGTGTGATCTCGATTCTGAACGGCACGCAGGTGAGCCCGGAGGCGATGCCGGAGCCGGTCATCATTCTGGCGGAGGATCTGGCGCCGAGTGAAACGGTACAGTTTGACAAGTCGAAGCTTCTGTCGATCGTGACGCAGAAGGGCTCCGCGAATTCGCATACCGCGATTCTTGCCAGGACGATGAATATCCCTTCGCTCGTGATGACCGATATTGAGCCCAGCCTGGAGTACCATGGCCGGACGGCGATCGTCGACGGCTTCGCGGGACTGATCTATATCGATCCCGATGAGGAAACCATGGCGAAGATGATCGAAAAGAAGGGTAAGGCTGACGCGCAGCGCGCTCTGCTTCAGGAGATGAAGGGCAAGGAGACCGTCACGAAGAGCGGAAAGCACATTCATCTCTACTCCAATATCGGCGGCGTGCAGGACGTGGACGCCGTTCTCGAGAATGACTCCGAGGGTATCGGCCTGTTCCGCAGTGAGTTCCTGTATCTGGGCTGCGACGATTATCCGAGCGAGGAGGTACAGTTTGAGGCTTACAAGACCGTATTGTCCCGCATGGGCGGCAAGAAGGTCATCATCCGTACGCTGGACATCGGCGCGGACAAGCAGATCGACTATTTTGACCTCCCGAAGGAGGAGAACCCGGCGCTCGGTTTCCGCGCGATCCGCATCTGCCTGACGCGTGAGGAAGTGTTCCGCACGCAGCTTCGCGCACTGCTGCGCGCATCCGCCTACGGCACGCTGTCGATCATGTTCCCGATGATCATTTCCGTGAAGGAGATCGTCCGCATCAAGGAGATCGTCGAGGCGGTCCGGCTGGAGCTGGAGAGAGAAAATATTTCAGTGGGCGACTTTGAACTTGGTATCATGATCGAGACGCCGGCCGCGGCGGTTATCAGCGACCAGTTGGCGCCGCTCGTAGACTTCTTCAGCATCGGTTCGAATGACCTGACGCAGTACACGCTGGCGATCGACCGGCAGAACCAGTCTCTGGACGCATTCTTTGACCCGCATCATGAGGCGATCCTGCGGCTGATTCAGATGACCTGCGAGAACGCGCACAAGCACGGCGCGTGGTGCGGCATCTGCGGCGAGCTCGGCGCGGACATGGAGCTGACGGCGAAATTTATACAGATGGGAATCGATGAGCTTTCCGTATCTCCGGGCTATACGCTCGAACTTCGGAAACGCATCCGGGAGTGTTAAAAAATATAAAAAAGGAGATAAAAGCTATGAAATCATTTACCTACACTGTAAAGGACGAACTCGGAATCCACGCAAGGCCGGCCGGACTTCTGGCAAAGGCCGCGGGCGCTTACAAGAGCGTTGTCATGATTGACAATGGCACGAAGAAAGCGGACGCGAAGCGGCTGATGGCGATCATGAGCATGGGCGTGAAGAAGGGCGTCACTGTCACCGTTACCGTTGAGGGAGAGGATGAGGACATCGCCGCGGCAGCGATCGAGGAGTTCTTCAAGACCAATCTTTGACAGTGGGAAGAGCCGGGGCGAAAAGCGATCCCGGCTCTCTTTATGACCTTTCGCACTGGATACAAACGACGAAAAGTCGCATACTAGTAAGACTGAATGATACCGGAGGTAGTGCAGGTGGCAGCAATAGAGGAACTGGCAGCGTATGAGCTGCTGCAGAGGCAGGAGATGCCGGAGCTTGATTCCGTGGGATATCTCCTGCGGCATAAAAAGAGTGGAGCGCGGGTCGCACTCCTGTCCAATGAGGATGAGAATAAGGTGTTCAGCATCGCCTTTCGCACGCCTCCGTCGGACAGCACGGGCGCGCCGCATATTCTGGAGCACACGGTGCTCTGCGGCTCGCGGGATTTTCCGGTGAAGGATCCCTTTATCGAGCTCGCAAAGGGCTCGCTCAATACCTTCCTGAACGCGATGACTTATCCGGACAAGACGGTGTTTCCCATGGCGAGCTGTAACGATCAGGATTTCCAGAACCTGATGCATGTCTATCTGGACGCGGTCTTTTATCCGAATATTTATAAGGAGGAGAAGATCTTCCGGCAGGAGGGCTGGCACTATGAGCTGGAGTCCCCGGAAGCGGAGCTCGCGATCAACGGCGTCGTCTACAATGAGATGAAGGGCGCTTTCTCCTCCGTGGAGGACCAGCTCGAGCGGGAGATCATGTCGTGCCTCTATCCGGATACGCCCTATTTTTATGAGTCGGGCGGACATCCGAAGCATATCCCGGAACTGAGCTGGGAGGGCTTCCTTGATTTCCACCGGAAATATTATCATCCATCGAACAGCTATCTTTATCTTTACGGAAATATGGATATGGAGGAGAAGCTGCGGTGGATTGACGAGCACTATCTGTCCCATTATGAGTACTGTGAGATTGACTCGGAGATTGCACTGCAGCAGCCCTTTGCCGAACCGGTGGAGAAGACGGCTCCCTACTCGATTCCGGAGGAGGAATTACCGGAGGGCAAGGCCTATCTGAGCTACAGTGTGTCCATGGGTTCTTCTCTTGACGCGGAGCGGTCCATCGCGTTTGAGGTGCTGGACTACGCGCTTCTGTCCGCGCCCGGCGCTCCGCTGAAGCAGACGCTGCTCGACGCGGGAATCGGGAAAGACGTCTTCAGCCAGTATGACAACGGCACCGCGCAGCTTGGCTTTTCCGTGATTGCGAAGCACGCGGACGCCTCGCAGAAGGACGCTTTTGTGGAACTGATCCGAAAGACCCTCGCAGATATCGTGAAGAACGGCTTTGACCGGAAATCGCTCGAGGCGGGCATCAATTACTACGAGTTCCGCTATCGTGAGGCGGATTTTGGCAGTTATCCGAAGGGACTGATGTACGGACTGCAGGTACTGGACAGCTGGATTTACGATGAAAAGCAGCCCTTCCTGCATCTACTCGAGCTGGAAAGCTTCGCGAAGCTGAAAAGTCGCCTGAACGGGCGGTATTTTGAAGAGCTGGTCGAGACCTGGCTTTTAAATAATCCGCACAGGGTGATTCTGACGCTGACGCCGGATCCCGGACTCGAGGCGCGGGAGGCCGCTGAGCTTAAAGAAAAGCTACGAATTTACAAGGAGAGCCTCGGCGAGTCGGAGCGCGAGGCGCTCGTGGAGGCCACGCATGCGCTGAAATCCTGGCAGGACGAGGAGGACGCGCCGGAGGAGCTTGAGAAAATCCCGATGCTCACGCGGCAGGATATCCGCAGGGAAGTAAAGCCCTACGTAAACCGCGAGCTTCAGGCGGACGGCATTCCTGTGCTGCACCAGGACATTTTTACGGCGGGCATCAGCTACATCAGCCTGCTGTTCGACGCGACGAAGCTGCCGGACGAGCTGCTGCCATATCTCGGATTCCTGAAATATGTGATCGGCTATGTGGACACTGCGAATTATGACTACCGGGAACTCTATAACGAGATCAACTGCCATACAGGCGGGATCTCTTTCATGACGAATCTCTACACAGACCGTCATGAGCATGAGAACTACAGACTGATGTTTGAAATACGTTCGCGCGTACTCACGGAAAACACGGACTTTGCGTTTGCAATAATCCGGGAGATTGTGAAAAGCTCGAAGCTGGAGGACTACAAGCGCCTGCGTGAAATCCTTTCAGAGGTGAAATCACAGGCCTATATGGGTCTGGTCTCCGGCGGTCATTCCGCGGCGGCGCTGCGCGCGCGCGCGAAGTTTTCCAGGACTGCGCGCATCAGCGAGCGTCTGGCGGGCATTACCTTCTACCAGTTTGTGGAAGAGATGGGCCATGGCTTTGAGGAAAAGAAGGAGGAGCTGGCCCGGAAGCTGCGCCTTGTGGCGGAGTTTGTGCTGCGTCCGGAGAATCTCACCGTCAGCTGTACGTCGCGCGGGGACGGACTGGAAGCGGCAGAAAAGGAGATTCCGGCGCTTAAGCAGGCGCTCATGCGGGAAGCGGTCACGCTGCCCATGGAGGAGAGCAGCCCTCAGCCGGTACCGGCGCTGCGGGAGGGCATCACGATTCCTTCGCCGGTTCAGTATGTGGCGCGTGCGGGACACGTCAGCCGCTACACCGGCGCATATCATGTTCTGAAGGTGATTCTGAGCTATGAGTACCTCTGGAGCCAGGTGCGCGTGAAGGGCGGCGCCTACGGCTGCATGAGCGGCTTTGGCGTCCACGGCGACGCATTTCTCGTCTCCTACCGCGATCCGAACCTGCGACAGACGAACGAGGTTTTTGAGAAGACCGTGGACTATGTCGCGCAGTTTGATGCGGACGAGCGCGAGATGACGAAGTATATCATCGGGGCCTTCAGCGAGCTGGATACGCCTCTGACGCCGCGCGCGGCGGGCAGCCGTTCCCTGACGGCCTGGCTCACACACACGACGGAAGAAGACGCGCAGAAGGTCCGCAATGAGGCGCTGGACGCGCAGCCCGCGGATATCCGCGCGCTGGCGGCGGGCATTCAGGAGCTGCTGGATGAAGGCAGCCTCTGTGTGGTCGGGAACGCGGAGCATATCGGGCAGGATCGGGATCTGTTTGACGTGATTTTCAGCGTCAGCGCATAGAGGACAGAAGATGGAAGGACAGAAGAAGACAGGCTTTGCCGCTCTGATCGGCAGGCCGAATGTGGGAAAATCAACGTTGATGAACCGGCTGATCGGGCAGAAGATTGCAATCACGTCCCATAAGCCGCAGACGACGAGAAACCGGATTCAGATGGTCTATACCTGCGAACAGGGGCAGATTGTTTTTCTCGACACGCCGGGCATCCACCGCGCGAAGAATAAGCTCGGGGAATATATGGTCGGCGTCGCCGAGCGTGCGCTGAAGGAGGCGGACGTCGTGCTCTGGCTCGTCGAGCCGGACAGCCGCATCGGAGCGGGAGAGCAGCGCATCGCGGAGCGGCTTGCGAAAGGGATGGTTCCGGTCGTACTCGTCATCAATAAGGTTGACCAGGTAAAAAAGGAAGAGGTGCTGGGCTTCATCGACGCGTGGCGGAAGATTCTGGATTTCGCGGACATCGTGCCGGTCTCCGCACTGAAGGGGACGAACACGGATACGCTTATCGAGGTGATTTTTAAATATCTGCCCTATGGGCCGATGTTCTACGATGAGGATACGGTGACGGACCAGCCGCTGCGGCAGATCGCGGCGGAGCTCATCAGAGAAAAGGCGCTGCAGCTTCTGAGTGAGGAGATTCCGCACGGCATCGCGGTACAGATTGATAAGATGCAGCCGCGCCCGGATGGAAGGATCTGGGACGTCGAGGCGACGATCGTCTGCGAGAAGGCTTCCCACAAGGGAATTATCATCGGAAAAGGCGGCGCTATGCTGAAGAAAATCGGTTCCGCGGCGCGCTTCGGGATCGAGCGGCAGCTCGGAGCGAAGGTAAACCTGAAGCTCTGGGTGAAGGTGAAGAAGGACTGGAGAGATTCCGACTTCCTGATGAAAAATTTTGGATATGACCGGAAAGAAGTATAGAGGCCGCCCGCTTCGGAGATTCTAAGGTTGATGTACACGACCTCTGAGGAAGCGAAAGGAAGCGGCGTAAGATGGATCATTGGAGTCAGTTTGTGAATACCGGCGATGTGAGAGAGTACCTGGCCTACCGGGAGCAGGCGGGCGAAAGAGGAGAGACGGGAGAGAGAAATGAGCGGCGAGAGCTTCACGGTGACAGGGATAGTACTGTCGGCGAGACCGGCGGGAGATTATGACCGTCTCGTTGTACTGCTGACGAAGGAGCAGGGAAAGCTCCGCGCTTTTGCCCGGGGCGCGCGGCGGCCGAACAGTCAGCTGCTGGCGCCGACCAACCTGTTTGCCTTCGGGCAGTTTCAGATCCGGGAGGGGCGCACGGCGTGCAGCATCACGCAGGCGTCGATCACGAATTATTTCAGCGAGCTGATGACAGATTTCGAGGGCTCCTGCTATGGGCAGTATTTTCTGGAGTTTGCGGACTATTATACCCGGGAGAACGCGGATGCGGGAGATTACCTGCGTCTCGTCTACCAGTCTCTGCGCGCACTGTCGGTACCCTCCCTGCCCAGGCCGCTCGCGCGCTACATATTTGAACTGAAGGCGATGGTCTTCAGCGGAGAGTGTCCGCAGTCGCTCGAAGCCTTTGAATCCTGGAATCTCGATGTCTCCACCCGTTACGCGTTTCAGTACGTGGTCGCCTCGCCGGTGGAGAAGCTCTATACTTTCACGCTCAGCGAACCGGTGTGCGCGGAATTCGGCCGCGTTGTGACCTGGCTGCGCGAGCGTTATGTAGAACATCATTTTAAATCTCTGGAAATACTTGAAACTTGCCTCTAAAACGGGTATACTTTGAAAGAGTTCGTGTGGACTTCGAGGAGGAGAGTGTATGAGAACATCGTTGAGGATCGCATGTGTGCTGGCGATCACGTTCCTTCTGACAGGCTGCGGCGGCAGTTCGTTTGAACCGTCGGTTTCTTCCCTGTACATACAGAAAGACGGAAGCATCACGGAGGCTATCGTGGAGAGCTTTGCCCAGGAGTACTATAGCTTCGATGAGTTTGAAGATATGGTTGAGAAGGAGATCGAGGCGTATAATCAGGGCTTTGCCGAAGAGCAGGTGTCGATTCAGAGCCTGGAGCTGAAGAACAGCGCGATCTATCTTTTGCTTGATTATCCGGATGCGGAGGCATATAGCGCTTACAATGAGGTCTACTGTTTCCAGGGAACCATCGAGGAGGCGCTGGCGGAAGGACTGAATTTTGATATGCTCTTCCGGGACGCGGATTATGAGGACTACGATACGGTCGAGGTGACGGCGAAGAGCTCGAATCAGGTGCTGGTGCTGCGCGATGAGTGTGTCGTACAGACGGAGTCTGCGATCAAATATGTCAGCAACAACGTCGAGATTCTGGACAGCCATATGGCGGAGGTCATGCCGATCGACGACGAAGAGGAGTATGCATATATCATCTATTAATTCCAGGATTGCGGGAGCGTTTGTGCTCTTCAGAGTATGAAGCGCGCAGCAATCCGAAGTATTATTAAAATATAACGAGGAGAACTGACAGATGGAAAAGACAATGGACAAGATCGTGGCGCTCGCCAAGAACCGCGGCTTCGTATATCCGGGCAGCGAGATCTACGGCGGGCTGGCGAACACCTGGGATTACGGCAATCTCGGTGTGGAGCTGAAAAACAACGTGAAGAAGGCCTGGTGGCAGAAGTTCGTGCAGGAAAATCCCTACAATGTAGGCGTGGACTGCGCGATCCTGATGAATCCGCAGACCTGGGTCGCCTCCGGACACCTCGGCGGCTTTTCCGACCCGCTGATGGACTGCAAGGCCTGCAAGGAGCGCTTCCGTGCGGACAAGCTGATCGAGGATTACATGAATGAGCAGGGGATTACCCCGGAAGTGCCGATCGACGGCTGGTCGCAGGAGGAGATGAAGACCTACATCGATGAGCATGATATCGTCTGCCCGAGCTGCGGAAAGAAGGATTTCACCGACATCCGTCAGTTCAACCTGATGTTCAAGACCTTCCAGGGCGTCACCGAGGACGCGAAAAATACCGTGTACCTGCGTCCGGAGACCGCGCAGGGTATCTTTGTGAACTTCAAAAATGTGCAGCGCACTTCCCGTAAGAAGCTGCCTTTCGGTATCAGTCAGATCGGAAAATCCTTCCGCAATGAGATCACGCCCGGAAACTTTACGTTCCGCACGCGTGAGTTCGAGCAGATGGAGCTCGAGTTCTTCTGCCGTCCCGGTACGGACCTCGAATGGTTCCAGTACTGGAGAGGCTTCTGCCGCGACTGGCTCTTAAGCCTTGGCATTAAAGAGGATGAGATGCGTCTGCGCGATCATTCGCCGGAGGAGCTCTGC
>JAJQCG010000165.1 GCA_021202815.1 Lachnospiraceae bacterium
CAATCGCTATGGATTTTTTAGGTGTTCAACTTCATTTTACAATCGACCTAAAAAATTTATTCCATTTGTGAAGGAAGCGGCAGAGGGCGTCTATGCCGAGACGATCTGCCCGATCATCAGCGAGGGGGACGCGATCGGCGCGGTGGTCCTCGCGGGGCGGGATGAGCGAAGTAAGATGAGCGAGACAGAGCAGAAGCTCGCGGCCACGGCGGCGGTGTTTCTGGGGAAACAGATGGAGCAGTAGGAGCGGGACAGGTGAGGAGCCTGTCCTGTTTTTTGCAGTAAAATCAATGTAGCTTTTAGGGAAATCAAATTGTAAATTACTTCTCAGCATGGTAAAATTATTTAAGTAATTCACGAAGATAAGAGGGACGTGAAATGAAAGATACAGTCTCTTACAGCGCTGGCCTGATGTCGCAGTCTTTCTGGTTCCTGGAACTTAAGAAGGTGGTCCGGCTCCGGCAGGATGGCATGTCTTATGATGAGATAAAAAAGAAATGTGTGGAAGAGAACCTGTTTGGCGCAGCCAAAGAATACCGTGCGCTTCGTATGGCAGGATATGTGATTACCCGCGTGAAAGCGATGGACGACAGACTGGTGGATATATTCGAATCTTCTGACCTTGCCACGCAGAAGCTGATCAATCTGATCACGATTTTGCGGATGGACCGCCTGTTTTTCGAGTTTGTCTATGAGGTCTACCGGGAGAAGATTCTCCTGGGCGCGGAAATGATGGACGAGACGGATGTGAATGTATTCTTCACCCGCAAGGAGGCGCAGAGCGATCTGATTGCGGGCTGGAAGGATTCGACGAAGCGGCATCTGCGCTCCAATTATCTGAACTTTATGACGGACGCCAATCTTTTGACCGTGATTGATAAGAAGAAGACGATAACGCCACCGATTCTGGACGCCGCGCTGGAGCGCTGCCTTCTGGCGGAAAATGAGACGACGATGGTGAAGGCGCTGACGGGGGAAAATTAAAAGATGAATCTGGAAGAACGATTAAACAAAGCAGAGGCCATGATGCAGAAGCCTTCTTTCCGTCAGAATAAGGGGCTGGGCAATGAAGTCGGTTACTATATTTTTGACTATCCGGCGGAGCAGGAGCTGATCGTCCGGGGGTGGGTCGAATATATCCGCAAAAAGAACGAGCGCCAGGCGGATGAGTATCGGATCGTTGTGTTTGATCTCTATGACATTATGATTGGGATTCTGAAACAGAAAGGCTTTCTGGAGAAATGCTTTGATTTTGAAAAGAAGAAGGGCTTCGACCGGATTACGAAGGCGGTCGGGAATACGCTTCGCATTACGGCGAAGGACAACCTGATTATTCAGCATATCCGGGAGCACACGCCGGAAAAAGCGATCGTGCTGCTGACGGGCATCGGGAAATGCTATCCGATCCTGCGCTCGCATACGATTCTGAATAATCTGCATCAGGTGATGGACAGGGTGCCGGTCGTCCTGTTCTATCCGGGAAAATATGACGGACAGGAGCTGTTGCTGTTTTCAGAGATTAAAGATGGAAATTACTACCAGGCGCTGGGGGTAGAGTGAGCCTATATATAGTTATTGCAAACATGCTGTTGATTGACAGGAGAGGAAGTCGATGTTTTCAAACTTTGACGAGCCGACCAGACAGATGTTGACAGGGAATATTTTGATGGTCATATGCTGTGCCTTTTATCTTGCATGGTGGCAGTCACGGTCAGCGTGGCCGTTAGGGGATGATGAGATTCTGGCATGGCTGGAGAAATAGTTGAAAAGCTGGAACTGGATGAACTGAAACGGATCTACAGGGACCATGTACGGGAGGATTTTCCCCGCCGCGAGCGCCGCCCCTTCTCTTCTATGAAACGTATGACGAAGGCAGGAAAATATGCCTGTTATGGCTACTATGATAATGGCAGTCTGCTGGCGTATGCCTGTTACATTCTTACAGAGAACGGGATGTATGCGCTTCTGGATTATTTTGCAGTTGTTCCCGGGCTGCGCGGTCATGGAGTCGGCAGTGAGTTTCTGCAGCGCCTGAAAAACGTGGTGCCGGTGAAATGCGGCATTTTCATCGAGGCGGAGAGCCCTGATTCGGCAAAGACAGACGAGAAAGTACAGCTCCGGAAGAGACGGATCAGTTTTTATCTCGAAAACGGCGCATTGCTGACAAACTCAAAATGCCTGCTGTTTGGTGTGGATTACAATATCCTGTATATCAGCCAAACGGTTTCTGATCGTTCGATGAAACAGCTGCATTGTGCTGTGGAGGAGATGTATCGGGAAATCTATCGCCCAGTTTATGGCCGGTTGTGTAAGCCTTACGCAGTTGAACATGAAAAACAGGTGGGGAAATGACTGACTCCGGCAGAAGAGAGGTAAGATGAGAACAAATAATATCGCTATTTTTGAAGACACTTTAACCATTGCCAGGCAAGGCCATTATTTCTGCGACGGCCTGGAGATACCACTGCAGATTTCTGCGGAGCAGATGACGGAGGTGCAGGCATTCTCCCCGGAGCGGATTCAGCTGCTTGCGGATGAAGAAGACCGTACTGGAAGGTCTCCCGACGTTCATGAGAATATTCAGACCTGGGTCAGCGGGCGTGATTCCTATGAAGCTGCAATCGAAATGCTGAAAAGCGTTCCTGCAGGCGCGAATGAGAAGCCCGGCGTCCTGGTGCTGAATTTCGCCAACCCTGTTCATCCGGGCGGCGGCGTGACGAGAGGCGCCAGCGCGCAGGAGGAGGATCTGTGCAGGAGAAGTACGCTGTATCTTTCCCTGACGAGCAGGGCGGCTGGAGAAATGTACCGGTATAATTCATCCCTGAGGGGCTATTGCGCGTCTGATTTTATGCTGCTCTCTCCCTATGTGGAAATTCTGAAGGACAGCGCGGGAATGCCTTTGCCTGAGACATACGTTGTCTCGGTTCTGACTGCTGCGGCTCCGATGGTATCCCGCGGTGGGATCGAGAAAGGCAGACTGCACGATCTTCTGACACAGCGAATTCATGCGATCTTTCAGGTAGCAGCCCACTGCGGTTATCGGGATCTGATACTCGGCGCATGGGGTTGCGGTGCGTTCGGAAACGATCCGGAAACGATGGCAGCTCTGTTCGCGCAGGAAGTAAAGCGCTGGAACGATGCGGGCAGTTTTCAATTCCGACAGATCGAGTTCGCGGTTCTGCGAAAAAAGAACCGAGACTCCTATAATTATGACTGTTTTGCCAGGCATTTTGCGGAGAAATAAAGATAGAAGAGAAATTACAGGATATAGAAGATAAAATCCAGTATCTGGTGAAAATATGGGAGTGGCTACGGTATATGAAAGCGAAATCGGAGGTAAGTAAAGAACTTTATCAGATGATGCTGGACAGGGGCTATCAGGAGCGATTCTGCGACCTGGTCACGCAGAATCTGAATACGGATTTTACCGCGCAGAGAATGATTTATTATCTTTCTCATTACAGCACCCTGCCGGAAGGGGGAGATCGTGGATGAGATGCTTGCGATCCTTGACGACAGAAAACGGATCATGCAGAAAAAACAGCTGGAACACAGCAATGCGGTATATAACGAGTATTTAAATCGCAGAAGAATGGAAGAGGACTGAAATGAAGCTGGAACAGCTTTATCCTGTAGTCAAATATGTCAATAGATTGGCAGCATACAACTGGGGTCAGAAAATGGTGCGTTTTTATGACCCGGATGGAAATTTGATTGAAGTAAGGACGCCGACGCAATCTCGAGCAGACGGGAGAAGCCAGTGACTGCATGTGTAAATTTATTGCCGTGCAATGCCGCCCTTATTCAGAATGGAGTCACTTATACGGCTGACCTCCGCGAACCCCTGCTCTTTTAACTCTTCGCCTGCAGAAATGAGTGCTTTTTCAAAGCCGGAAACCATGGCGTCGAAGCGGTTCATGGCCATTTTGACGCCAAGCCCGACCTCTTTGGCAGCTTTTTCAAATGATTTTCTTGAGATGGCGTGAATATTACGTTCCCCGCCAACGCCGAAAGCCATATCCTCGCTTCCGCCGTCATAGACCGCGGTGCTGACAAGATCGTATGCGGGGGCAAGCCGGATACTTTTCAGATCTGCGCTGTACAATAGAGACAGATTCTTGATATGGTTATCCGTATTTCCAATGAGATAGTTGAAGATACAGATATCCCAGAGCCGGAGCTGGTCCTCCAGAGGATTCGCGGAATATAACTGCAGCAGGCGGAACATTCTTGCCATATATCCTTCGTCGCCTCGCTCATATTTGCGCGCGGCCGCGATGCCGAGTGCCTGGGCAAAATCCTCCTGATGGAGCCAGAACGGGACAGGCAGCCCATTCAGATTTCTGCAGGAATCCTGCCAGATCCTGTCATATCTTCTGGTCGCCAGGAGAACATCTTCTTCACCGGGATTTCTGCCGGAGCTGGACAGATTCAGAATAAAACTATCCGGTACAGCAATGCCGAGACGTTTCGCTGTCAGGAGGCAGAGCTGCTCGTTTGTCACAATCTGGTTTAGCCTTACATGACTCTGCTTGACAATATGCGTACTGGGTGCGTCGCCAATGGGAAGATACCATTGTTTCTCCTGCTCGTAGTAATAGAGGCCGACCTTTCCTGAAGCGCCGGTCAGGGATAAGTGTGATTTGGCAACGATCGATGCGGACTCGACCGTTCCTTCCCGCGCCAGGTCTTCGACCTGCTGTGGGGACAGGGGACGGTATTCCGGCACATCTTCAGCCACGCCCTCTTCCAGTATTTTCACCGCACCGAGGCATTCCTTCCCCAGGGCTGAAAGGATGGAAAGATAATCGCCCTCATCGGCATGGAGCCGCTGTGCAACGCACTTTCTGGTAAAGCCCTCCGGTAAGAGACCCTCAAAATAATTTTCTGTCCGGCTCGGCGAAAATGTTCCCTTTTCCAATGGAAGACTTAAGGATACCGGCCTGCTGTCCGAACGGGATCGGTAGTCCTCCGCATAGGAAAAACAGGCGTCGCGGCTGTCGTGTCCGGTAATCTGACCGACGTAAACAGCCTTTCCTTTGATTTCCATCCACACCAATAATTCCCGCATCCTACTCACCTCGCTTCTCGATCAAAAGGTCCATCCCCAGAATGTTTACCAGCTGGATCGCCTTTTCCAGCTGTATACTGGGCTTTCCATGCTCAAGATCCGAAATGAAAGTAATGCTCAGTCCGGTGCATGCGGAGAGGTAGCCCTGCGTATAGTGAAGTTCTTTCCTTCTTTTGCGTATGGCTTCTCCGAAGGATTTTGCATCTGCAATTTTCATTGGAAATTCTCCTTTTTTGCCGAGCGGCGCTATTTCCAAAGGTGCTCCATAAAAAATGCCGGACGGCTGTATTTGTTCTTGATTTGATAAAATTATGCCGAACGGCTTTATTTGATTATAGTTTTTACGAAGGTGGATGTCAAGGAAAAAAAATAGCTTGCATTCCGGAGAACTTTTGAGTATAATGTGTGCCGTAGAGAGAAAAAAAGGAGAATAAGAAGATGAAAGTACAGAACATTAAAGACGTCAATAAGTTTTTCGAAGTGGTAGACAGCTGTGCTGGAAAGGTAGAACTCGTGACAGGGGAGGGAGACAGACTGAACCTGAAGTCGAAGCTTTCCCAGTATGTGTCACTCGCAAATATTTTCTCGAACGGCGAGATCCCGGAGCTCGAGATTGTCGCTTATGAGAAAGAGGATATCGACAAGCTGTTGAACTTCATGATTAACGGCTGATGGAAATGTCAAAGAAGGGCTCCTGCTTAGCAGGAGCTCGTTTTTTACAATGAAAGCCCCGGAAGGCGGTTGTGTGAACTGTATGCAGGGACACATAGACATTGGACTTTTGGGCATAGCGGTTCTTGAAATAACTGGGGGTATGGAATGGCTTTTGCACATCTTCACGTACACACGGAGTACAGTCTGCTGGACGGCTCGAATAAGATCACGGAATATGTGGCGCGGGTGAAGGAGCTGGGCATGGGCAGTGCGGCGATCACCGATCACGGTGCGATGTTTGGCGTGATTGATTTTTATAAGGAAGCGAAGGCGCAGGGCATCAAGCCGATCCTGGGCTGCGAGGTCTATGTCGCGCCGAATTCCCGCTTTGACAAGGAGACGACCGGCGGGGAGGACCGCTACTATCATCTGGTGCTGCTGGCGGAGAATAACCAGGGCTATCAGAATCTGATGAAGATTGTGTCCATCGGCTATACGGAAGGTTTTTATTACAAGCCGCGTGTGGATCGTGAGGTGCTCGCGCGTTACCACGAGGGGATCATCGCGACGAGCGCCTGCCTCGCAGGTGAGGTGCAGCGCTATATTGAGAAGGATCAGTACGAGGAGGCCTGCGCTGCCGCGAAGCGTTACGAGAACATTTTCGGAAAAGGAAATTTCTTTCTGGAGCTGCAGAACCACGGCATCCCGGAGCAGAAGATGGTAAATCAGGGGCTCCTGCGGATGAGCCGGGAGCTCGGAATCGAGCTGGTGGTGACGAACGACGTGCACTATACCTACGCGGAGGATGAGAAGCCGCATGATATTCTGCTCTGCCTGCAGACCGGAAAGCGTCTGGCGGACGAGGACCGTATGCGCTACGAGGGCGGGCAGTATTTTGTAAAGTCGCAGGAGGAGATGGCGGAGCTGTTCCGCTATGCGCCGCAGGCATTGGAAAACACGCAGAAGATCGCGGACCGCTGCAATGTGGAGATCGAGTTCGGCGTGACGAAGCTGCCGCAGTACGATGTGCCGGAGGGCTATACCTCCTGGGAATATTTAAATAAGCTCTGCTCGGAGGGCTTTGCAAAACGCTATCCAGATGACGACGGCACGCTGCGAAAGCAGCTTGATTATGAGCTTTCTATCATTCAGACGATGGGTTATGTCGATTATTTCCTGATTGTCTGGGATTTTATCAAATTTGCGAGGGATAACGGTATCGCGGTCGGACCGGGGCGAGGCTCGGCGGCCGGAAGCCTTGTCTCCTATTCATTGGGAATTACGAACATCGACCCGGCCAGATACCAGCTGCTCTTCGAGCGTTTTCTGAATCCGGAGCGTGTGTCGATGCCCGATATCGACGTGGATTTCTGCTTCGAGCGCAGGCAGGAGGTTATCGATTATGTCGTCCGCAAATACGGCAAGGACCGCGTGGCGCAGATCGTCACCTTCGGGACGCTGGCGGCGCGCGCGGTGCTCAAGGATGTGGGCCGCGTTATGGATATGCCTTACGCCTTTGTCGACTCGATTGCGAAGATGGTGCCGCGCGAGCTGAATATCACGCTGGACCGCGCGCTGCAGGTAAATCCGGAGCTGCGGAATCTCTACGAGACGAACGAGCAGGTGAAAGAGCTCGTGGACATGTCCAAAAGGCTGGAGGGACTGCCGCGACACGCCTCCACGCACGCAGCAGGCATCGTGATCAGCCAGAAATCCGTGGATGAGTATGTGCCGCTCTCCAGAGCGCAGGACGGCTCGGTCACGACGCAGTTCACGATGACGACGCTGGAGGAGCTGGGCCTTCTGAAGATGGATTTCCTGGGTCTGCGGACGCTGACCGTGATTCAGAACGCGGTGGAGATGGCCGAAAAGAGCAGCGGAACGAAGATTGACATCGACCGGATCGATTATCAGGATCAGAAGGTGCTGGATTCGCTTGGCACCGGAAAGACCGATGGCGTGTTCCAGCTCGAGAGCGCGGGGATGAAGAGCTTCATGAAGGAGCTCAAACCGCAGAGTCTCGAGGATCTGATCGCCGGTATTTCTCTGTACCGCCCGGGTCCCATGCAGTTCATTCCGCAGTATATCCGGGGGAAAAATCATCCGGACCAGGTCACCTATGACTGCCCGGAGCTGGAACCGATCCTGAAGCCTACCTACGGCTGTATTGTCTATCAGGAGCAGGTCATGCAGATCGTGCAGCAGCTGGCCGGTTACACGCTGGGGCGGGCCGATCTCATGCGCCGCGCCATGTCAAAGAAGAAGGCCTCGGTCATGCAGAAGGAGCGTCAGAGTTTCGTCTACGGCAACGAGGAGGAGGGCGTCCCCGGCTGTATCGCGAGGGGAATTCCCGAGGCGGTCGCCAATAAGATCTACGACGAGATGATGGATTTCGCGGAGTACGCGTTCAACAAGTCCCACGCGGCGGCCTATGCGGTGGTCTCTTATCAGACCGCATGGCTGAAGTATTATTATCCGGTGGAGTATATGGCGGCGCTCCTGACATCGGTGATCGACAACTCGACGAAGGTGTCGGAGTATATCGCGAGCTGCCGTCAGATGAGCATCCGTATCCTGCCGCCGGACATTAATGAGAGCATTGGCGTCTTCTCCGTGTCGAACGGGGCGATCCGTTATGGCCTGACCGCGATCAAGAGCGTCGGAAAGCCGGTGATTGCGGAGATTATCCGGGAGCGGGAGGAGCATGGACTTTATCAGGACCTGGAGGATTTCATCGAGCGGACTGCGGGCAAGGAGCTGAATAAGCGCGCGATCGAGAATTTTATCAAGGCGGGAGCCTTCGACAGTTTTCCGCTGAACCGCCGCCAGATGGTGAGCGTCTACGAGCAGATCATGGACGAGGCGGCGCGGAAGAAAAAGACGGAGTTTGCGGGGCAGATGAGCCTGTTTGACTTCGCCCCGGAGGAGGACAAGGCCTCGTTCAAGGTACGGGTTCCGCGGGTGCCGGAGTATGGGAAGGAGGAGCTCCTCGCATTCGAGAAGGAGGTGCTCGGCTTCTATATCAGCGGGCATCCGATGGAGGAGTACGAGGAACAGTGGCGGCGGAAGATCAGCCATGTGTCCACGGATTTCCTTCCGCCCGAGGACGATGAGGATGAAAGGCTGCGCGACGGCGAGCGCGCGGTTATCGGCGGCATGATTACGTCCAGAACGGTGAAGGCGACGAAAAATAACAAGATGATGGCTTTCATCAATGTGGAGGACATGGCAGGTTCCGTGGAGGTGATTGCCTTCCCGCGGGATTATGAGAAATATGGCAGGCAGCTGAACGTGGACAGCATGGTTTTCGTCAGCGGCCGCGTCTCCGCGGAGCTCGACAAGGCCAGCAAGCTGATCCTCGAAAATATCACGCCCTTTGAAAAGCCGCGGAAGGAGCTCTGGGTACAGTTCGCGGATATGGAGGAGTACGGCGCGCGGGAGCCGGAGCTTTTCCGCCTGCTGACAGACAGCGACGGCGACGACACGGTTGTTGTCTATGTGCGGAAGGAACGGCAGAAAAAGATCCTCCCGGCGAGCCGGAATGTGAAAGCCGACGAGGCGCTGCTTGACCGGCTGTACGCGCGATTCGGCGAAAAAAATGTGAAGCTGATCGAAAAGCCGGTTGAAAAGAAAGCACAAATGCATTAGACTAAACTACAGCAGGCTGTTGTTTTCGGAGGAAATGATATGGCGAACGAAGTGAATACAATAGGTGTCCTGACGAGCGGCGGCGACGCGCCGGGCATGAACGCGGCGATCCGCGGCGTGGTGCGCGAGGCGCTCGCAAATGGGAAAAAGGTAAAGGGAATCCGCAGAGGCTATCAGGGGCTTCTGGAGGAAGATATTGTGGAGCTTAAGAGAGAGTCCGTCAGCGAAATTATTGATGAGGGCGGGACGTTCCTGCTGACGGTGCGCTGCGCGGAATTCCGGACGGAGGAAGGTCAGAAAAAGGGCGCGGAGATCTGCCGGAAAAACGGGATCGACGGCCTGGTCGTGATCGGTGGCGACGGTTCCTTCGCGGGTGCGCAGAAGCTGGCTGCGCAGGGTATTAATACCGTGGGCGTTCCGGGGACGATCGACCTCGACATCGCCTGTACCGAGTATACGATCGGCTTTGATACGGCGGTGAATACGGCCATGGAGGCGATCGACAAGGTGCGTGACACCTCGACCTCGCACGAGCGCGTGAGCATCATCGAGGTGATGGGGCGTGACGCGGGCTATATCGCGCTCTGGTGCGGCATCGCGAACGGCGCGGAGGACATTCTGATTCCGGAGACCTATGATTACGATGAGCAGCGGATTATCAACCACATCGTTGTCAGCCGCAGGAGCGGGAAGAAGCATCATATCATTATCAACGCGGAGGGTATCGGACACTCCACTTCGATGGCGAGACGCATCGAGGCGGCCACCGGCGTGGAGACGAGGGCGACGATTCTCGGCTATATGCAGCGCGGCGGCAGCCCGACCTGCAAGGACCGCGTTTATGCCACGATGATGGGCGCGATGGCAGCGGATCTGCTCTGTGAAGGGAAAACGAACCGTGTGGTCGGTTACCAGAACGGAAAGTTTCAGGACTACGATATCAACGAGGCGCTCGGCATGAATAAGGGTGTGTCCGAGTATATGATCAAAGTAGCGAAGAACATGTCGGTATGATTACAAGCACAGCCAATCCGCAGGTGAAAAATCTGCAGCAGCTCATGAAAAAATCTTCGGCGCGAAGGGAGCAGGGCGTTTTCCTCGCTGAGGGCGTGAAGATGCTCCTTGAAGCGCCGCCGGAGCGCATCCGGAAAATCTATGTATCGGAAAGCCTGTACGAGGAAAAAGGACAGGCTTTTTTTCCGTGTACAGACCTGGAGATTCTGGACGATCGCGTGTACCGGGCCGTCAGCGACACGAAGACGCCGCAGGGCGTCCTGTGCCTGATCGAGTGCTTCTCCTATACGCTGGCTGACCTCACGCGAAAAGCAAATCCCTTTCTTATTATTCTCGAAAACCTGCAGGATCCGGGTAATCTCGGCACGATCATCCGGACCGCGGAGGGCGCCGGTGCGGACGGCGTGATTCTGAGCAATGATTCCGTAGATATTTACAATCCGAAGACGATTCGCGCGACCATGGGTTCCGTCTACCGGGTGCCCTTTCTCTATGCGGACGACCTGAAGGAGGTTCTGTCTGATCTGAAGGAGCGGGGTGTGCGCAGCTATGCGGCGCATCTTGGCGGAGCCTGCGCTTACGATGGGGCGGATTACCGGCAGGGCTGCGCATTCCTGATCGGAAATGAAGGAAATGGCCTGACGGCGGACTTAAGCGCCTGTGCGGATACCCTGATCCGCATCCCGATGCATGGAAAGCTCGAATCATTGAACGCGTCGGTGGCAGCGGCTATTTTGATGTATGAGGCCTGTCGGCAGAGAGACAATCTATAATTCTTGGAGGTTCTTATGAAAACAGCACTTATTACAGGAATCACGGGCCAGGACGGCTCTTATCTGGCAGAGCTTCTGCTTGAAAAGGGCTACGAGGTACATGGCATTATCCGTCGGGCTTCGAGCTCGAACACCGGTCGTATTAATCATCTGATGGGCAGAATCACGCTGCACGATGGCGACCTGTCGGATTCCTCCTCTCTGATCCGCATTATCTCCCTTGTTCAGCCGGATGAGATTTATAACCTTGCGGCGCAGAGCCATGTGCAGGATTCCTTTGACGTGCCGGAGTATTCCGGTGATGTGGACGCGCTTGGCGTCCTGCGCGTCCTGGAGGCGGTCCGCATCCTTGGACTGATTCAGAAAACAAAGGTATATCAGGCATCCACCTCTGAGCTGTATGGCAAGGTGGAGGAAATTCCTCAGAGAGAAAGCACCCCGTTTCATCCCTACAGTCCTTATGCGGTCGCGAAGCAGTATGGATTCTGGATCACGAAAGAGTATCGCGAGGCTTACGGGATGTTTGCTGTGAATGGGATACTGTTCAACCATGAGTCCGAGCGTCGCGGCGAGAACTTTGTCACCAGAAAAATCACACTGGCCGCCGGCCGGATTGCGGAGGGTCTGCAGGATCATCTGGAGCTCGGCAACATGGACTCTCTGCGCGACTGGGGCTATGCGAAGGACTACGTCGAGTGCATGTGGCTCATCATGCAGCAGGACCGGCCGGAGGACTTCGTAATCGCCACCGGCGTGCAGCACACGGTTCGCGATTTCACAGAGAAGGCATTCCGGGCCAATGGCATTACTATCCGCTGGGAGGGCAGCGGTATGGAGAAAAAGGGCTACGATGCCGAAACCGGAAGGATGCTGGTCTGCGTAAATCCGCAGTGGTTCCGCCCGACGGATGTGGACAATCTCCTTGGCGACCCGACAAAGGCGAGGACGGTTCTTAGCTGGAATCCCCAGAAGACCAGCTACGAGGAACTGATTGAGATTATGGCAGGGCATGACCGGCAGCTTGCAAAGCAGGAGAAGGCCGCCAGCTTACGTCCGGGCGAAACGGCAAAGGCGGACTCTTAAGAGAAGGAGACAGGACAGGTATGATGGAAAAAGACGCAAAAATCTATGTAGCCGGTCATCGTGGAATGGTTGGTTCCGCTATCGTGCGTGAGCTGAACCGGCAGGGCTATCATAACATTGTCACCCGCGCGCATAAGGAGCTGGACCTGACACGCCAGGATGCCGTGGAAGCCTTCTTTGCGGAGGAAAAGCCGGAGTATGTATTCCTCGCCGCGGCAAAGGTCGGCGGGATTGCGGCGAATGAGAGCGCCCTTGCCGATTTTATGTATGACAATATGATGCTTGAGATGAATGTCGTACACTCCGCCTGGAGGAATGGCTGTAAGAAGCTGGAGTTTCTCGGCTCCTCCTGCATTTACCCCCGCATGGCGCCGCAGCCGATGCCGGAGAGCTGCCTGCTGACCGGAGAGCTGGAAAAGACCAACGAGGCCTACGCGCTGGCGAAGATCAGCGGGCTGAAATACTGCGAGTTCCTGAACCGTCAGTATGGCACGGATTTTATATCGGTGATGCCGACGAATCTTTATGGTCCCAACGACAACTACCACCCGACGCACAGCCATGTGCTGCCGGCGTTGATTCGCCGCTTTCACGAGGCGAAGGTCGAGGGAAAGGCGTATGTGACCTGCTGGGGCGACGGCAGCCCGCTGCGCGAGTTCCTGTATGTCGACGATCTCGCCGATCTGTGCGTGTTCCTGATGAACAACTACAGCGGCGACGAGACGGTCAACGCCGGAACCGGAAAGGAGCTGAGCATCAGGGAGCTGACCGAACTGGTCGCAGAAATCGTCGGCTATAAAGGCGAGATCCGCTGGGATCCCTCCAAACCGAACGGTACGCCCAGAAAGCTGCTTGACGTGAGCAAGGCGGCTGCATTGGGCTGGACATACAAGACGGAGCTTGAGGACGGCGTCCGCCTCGCCTATGAGGATTTCCTGCATAATCCCATGAGGGCGGAGCGGTAAGATGCCAGGTTTGACAGACGAGGTGCAGACAATATGAATATCGTTTTACTTTCGGGCGGCTCCGGGAAACGGCTCTGGCCGCTGTCCAACGATGTCCGTTCCAAGCAGTTTATCAAGATTTTCAGGACCGGGAACGGCGAATATGAGTCCATGGTCCAGCGCGTCTACCGTCAGATTAAGACGGTGGATGCCGATGCGACGGTGACGATCACCACGTCAAAGAAACAGCTTTCTGCGATCTACAATCAGCTGGGCGAGGATGTGGGCGTTTCCGTTGAACCCTGCAGAAGGGACACCTTCCCCGCGATCGCTCTGGCAACGGCCTACCTGCATGACGTCAAGGGGATTGGGCTGGATGAACCGGTGGTGGTCTGTCCGGTCGACCCCTATGTGAACGACGATTATTTTGAAGCGCTGAAAGCTCTGGGAGAGCAGGCCTTAAAGGGGGAAGCGAACCTTGTCCTGATGGGGATTGAACCGACTTATCCCAGCGAGAAATACGGCTATATTATCCCGGCAACAAAGGCTCAGACCAGTATGGTGGATACCTTCAGGGAAAAGCCGGACAAGGAAACCGCCGGAGCCTATATCGCCAGGGGCGCGCTCTGGAATGGCGGCGTGTTTGCCTACAGGCTGAGGTATGTACTGGACAAGGCCCATGAGCTGATCAATTTTACGGACTATGCGGATCTGTTCGACAAGTACGGAACGCTGACGAAAATCAGCTTTGACTATGCCGCGGTGGAGAAGGAGCCGAAGATTCAGGTCATGCGTTTCGCGGGCGAGTGGAAGGATCTGGGCACCTGGAATATCCTGACCGAGGCCATGGACGAGCCGACCATCGGGGACTGCGTGCTGAACGCTACCTGCGAGAATGTAAATGTGATCAATGAGTTGAACGTCCCGGTCGTCTGCATGGGGCTGAAGGATGTGATTGTCTCCGCCAGTCCGGAGGGAATCCTTGTCTCCGACCGGGAGCAGTCCAGCTATATCAAACCGGTCGTGGATAAGATCGAGCAGCAGATCATGTTCGCGGAGAAGTCCTGGGGCAGCTTCCGGGTGATAGACGTCAATGAGAGTAGTCTCACGATCAAGGTGACACTGAACCCCGGACACAGGATGAATTACCACAGCCATCAGAGACGCGATGAGATCTGGAATGTGATATCCGGTGAAGGGACGGTTATTGTAGACGGTATGGAGCAGCCGGTGAGGCCTGGGGACGTTATTACCATGCAGGCGGGCTGCCGCCACACAATATCCGCTGTGACGGAGCTGAAGCTGATTGAAGTTCAGCTGGGAGAAGATATAAGTGTACAGGACAAACAAAAATTTGAGCTTGACGTCTGAGAAACAGCCTTTTCTGCTCTCCCCGGTGGGCAAGGACTATCTGTGGGGCGGAAACCGTCTGAACGAGGATTTCGCAAAGGGAATCGTGCTAAGTCCCCTGGCGGAGACGTGGGAATGCTCTACGCATCCGGATGGGTCGAGCGTAGTCGCCACAGGTGAATTCAAAGGACAGACGCTCGCGGATGTGATAAAAGCCCACCCCGAGTATCTCGGTACTCATCCAAAGGCAAAAGATGGGCTTCCTGTCCTGATCAAGCTTATCGACGCGAAACAGGACCTGTCTGTGCAGGTGCATCCGGATGATGCCTATGCCTGTGAACATGAGAACGGTTCTCCCGGCAAGACGGAGATGTGGTATGTTCTGGACGCCGCGAAGGATGCAAGGCTGATCTATGGGTTTTATCATGATATCGATGAGAAGACGCTTCGGAAAAGTCTTGCGGATGGCACGGTGGAGAAATATCTTCAGAAGGTGCCGGTTCAGAAGAACGATGTGTTTTTTATTCCGGCAGGCCAGGTACATGCCATAGGCGCCGGGGCGCTGATCGCGGAGATACAGGAGAATTCCAACCTGACATACCGTCTGTATGACTATGACCGTGTGGATAAGACGGGCAGGAGAAGAGAGCTTCACATTGACAAGGCGCTCCAGGTCGCCAGTCTGAAGGGCAGCTCTGAGCCGAGGCAGCCGATGCGGGTGCTGAGGTTTCGCCCCGGCGCGGCGGATGAGCTGTTATGCCGATGCAAATATTTTGAAGTCTCCCGTATGCTGCTGAACACGGAGCGCGTCCGCCAGATGGTACAGCTGCAGGCGGGAGCCAATTCCTTTCAGGTGCTGCTCTGCACAGAGGGCTGCGGCATGTTCTTCTGGGAGGAGGTTTCCCTGCCGTTCTACAGGGGAGACTGCCTGTTCATCCCGGCAGGCTCGGTGCCGCTGCGGATACACGGAAAGGCACAGATGCTGAAGGTGAGCTGCTAAAGGTGACAAAACGATATGAACACAGATCGAATGAAAAAGGAGTATAAGCGCTGGCTGGAAAGATGCATGTATGTCCAGCCAGTTGACAGAGATATTGCAGAAGAATTAAAAGCTATCCGGGATGACGAGGCGAGCATCGAGGACGTTTTTTATCGTGATCTGGCCTTTGGCACGGGCGGTCTGCGCGGCGTGATCGGCACCGGCACAAACCGTATGAACGTCTACACCGTGGCAAAGGCGTCCCAGGGTCTTTCTGATTATGTGAAGAAGCACTTCCCGGAAAATGAGCGGAAGATTGCGGTGAGCTTTGATTCCCGTATCAAGCCCGACCGGTTCGCGCAGGTTGCCTCCGACGTGTTTGCCGCGAATGGGATCCGGGTCGCTGTCTATAAAGAACTGATGCCGACACCCTGCCTGTCCTATGCGGTGCGGGCGCTGAGCTGCGCAGCCGGTGTTATGATCACCGCGTCACACAATCCGTTCCGATATAATGGATATAAGGTTTACGGGGCGGACGGCTGCCAGATCACCACAGAGGCGGCGGCAGAGATTCAGGGCGAAATCGAGAAGCTGGATATTTTTGAGGACATAAAAATCGCAGGCGATCTCCCGGCCGGCGGGGACGCGCCGGTCTCCCCTGTTCCAGAGGCCGTTTACACCGCATTTGTCGGGGAAGTGAAGAAGCAGTCGGTTCTCTTTGGCGATGAGGTCAATAAAAACGTCTCGATTGTTTACTCTCCACTGAACGGGACCGGGTTGAAGCCGGTGCTGCGTGTGCTCAGAGAGAGTGGATATACCAATATTACGCTTGTCCCCGAACAGGAGCAGCCGGACGGCAATTTCCCAACCTGCCCCTATCCGAATCCGGAAATAAAGGAAGCGATGGCGCCCGGTATGGAGTATGCCGCGAGCTGCGGCGCGGATTTGCTGCTTGCCACGGACCCGGACTGCGACCGTGTCGGCATAGCCGTGCGGAATGAGACCGGGGAATATGAGCTGCTCTCCGGCAATGAGACGGGGATGCTCCTGCTGGATTATATCTGTTCCCAGCGCAGCAGGCACGGGAAAATGCCGGACGACGCCGTGCTGGTCAAGACGATCGTTACCACGGATATGGCGGAGCGGATCGCCGCGAGGTATGGCGTGAGAACCGTCAATGTACTGACCGGCTTTAAGTATATCGGCGAGCAGATCGGTCTCCTTGAGAAGCAGGGAAAAGAGGACTCCTATCTCTTCGGCTTTGAGGAAAGCTGTGGCTATTTGAGCGGCGCTTATGTGCGGGACAAGGATGGGGTCGGCGGTTCGTTTCTGATATGCGAGATGTGCGCTTATTACAGGACGCGGGGCATTTCTCTTCTGGACAGGCTGAACGAGCTGTATGCTGAATTTGGTTACTGCCTGAACACGCTTCATTCCTTCCCCTTTGAGGGAGCCGCCGGATTTGAAAGGATGCGGAGCATCATGGCGAGGCTTCGCAAGGGCGTTGATAAAATCGGTTCTAAGAAGGTGCTGGAGACGTTGGATTACAGCGAGGGACTGGATGGATTGCCGAAGTCGGACGTCCTGAAGTACCGGCTGGATGGCGATTGCTCCGTGGTCGTGCGTCCGAGCGGAACGGAACCGAAGCTGAAGCTCTATATCTCTGTGAGCGCCAAAGATAAAGAAACAGCAGACGTTGTTGAGCAAAATGTCTTTGAGGCGCTCTGTGGCCTGCTGCTCTGAATCTCTGCGTTCTGATTCGCTTTTAAGGATAAACTTGACTGTCATCTTGCCGTAAACTATAATAATAAAAATAAAGTTTGAGAAACTGGTTAAAACACAAACACTCATATTGGAGGTAAACTATGGCACGTAAAAGTAAAGATCCATATGCGGGATGGACACATGATGATTTTAATAAAGAAGCTGAGGAATTAACCAAGGCAATTAATCGTAGCATTAGAAGTATTAACCATGATTATCGAAAGGGAAAAAGACCAGATATGGATGGCCCCTTGGATTATTTAAAATTTAAAGATGAATAGGTAGATTTAGAAAATAAATGTGAGTTTTGCGGAAGATGGTTTTGCCATAGTTGTATAAGAACAGCTCCTCATATGAATCTGAGCGATATCCAAGTGGGATGTAAAACTTAGGATGTGCACATTTTTCAAGCATGACACAGGCCTTTTTGTGGAGCTTGGCTACCGCATCGAAGAACGGGAGATAGACAATGAATGTAGGTAAAATATTTTCCACTGCAGGAAAAGTAGCGGGTACTGTTGTAGTAGGAGGGGTAGGAATCGTTGCAGGAATCTTTGAAGAAGGAACATCGACAGCTTCCAAAGATCTGAGCGAGGGGATCGGTCAGGTAAGAAAAGGATGTTTCAACACAGTGAAAAAAATATGGAGTCCGGATTCCACGGCTAAAGACGTAAATGATTCCATTGCTGAAACAATAGTAACGGCACACGATCAGTTTAGCGATATGGAAACGATATTGGCAGATATGCGTTATGACAAGATGCAGGAGTATTTGAATGATCCAGAAAAGATGAAAAAATTACTGGAACAAAACGGAAAGAATCCAGCGCTTGCCGACAACCCTGAGTTTATGCGCAGACTAAGGGAAAAATGGGAATCCGAATATTAATCCAATAAAGAGGACAATGAAAAATCCGCGGGGGAAGTTACCCTCGCGGATCCTATTTTGAACACATCCCAGAGATTGCTTTTCCTTCTTCTGTGCTTATCTTTTACTCCGAGCGAAAAATAAAAACCGGAAAAAGCTTTAATCTAATGCTTTTTCCGGTTCTATAATAATAGTGGATAGGGGAATCGAACCCCTGTTTCCGCCGTGAGAGGGCGGCGTCTTAACCCCTTGACCAATCCACCATGCGGCTTTCGTGCCGACTATATTACTATACCATATGTTTATTTAAAATGCAAGCCCCAAAATCTTTCTTGCTGAAGTGAAAAGTTTACTTCCACTTTGAAGGGGGCAAAGTGGATTTTAGTCTT
>JAJQCG010000064.1 GCA_021202815.1 Lachnospiraceae bacterium
CCATTGCGAAGTGGACGAAGATTTTACTGGTGTTGTTCTTTGTCCTGGCGATTGGCCTGAACCTGAGCGTATTCTGAGTGAAGGCCAGACTACAGATAAGGAAATGATGGGGGCACTCCTGTGCGAAAGTAGGAGTGCTTTTCTGGTACAGAGCCATCGTCACGCCGGATTTCGATATGGCGCCGCTGGGCAGAGGAATATGCGGGAGGGATTATGGGAAAAGACAGTGTAAAGCTGATTGCGAATAATAAAAAGGCCTACCACGATTATTTCATCGAGGACACCTTTGAGGCGGGGATCTCCCTGCACGGCACGGAGGTAAAGTCCCTGCGCATGGGGAAGTGTAGCATCAAGGAGTCCTTCGTGAAGATCGACAAGGGCGAGGTCTTCATCTATCGCATGCATATCAGTCCCTATGAGAAGGGAAATATTTTCAACCGCGATCCGCTGCGTGTGCGCAAGCTCCTGCTTCATAAGGCGGAGATCAACAAGCTGCTCGGGAAAACCGCCGAGAAGGGCTACACGATCGTCCCCTTACGCGTCTATTTCAAGGGAAATCTCGCGAAGGTGGAGATCGGGCTCGCCCGCGGCAAGAAGCTCTACGACAAGCGCGCGGATATCGCGAAGAAAGACCTGCGCCGCGAGACGGAGCGCGATTTCAAAGTGAAAAATTTGTATTGACGGTTCGTGCGACAGTGCGATCCAGATACCCGGAGGAGTGCCTGAGAGCTTTCACTTCAACGTGAAAATGCCTGCATGCAGGGTACATGCAGGCATGGAATGGCTCTCGCTTACTGTGCTACGTCCTCCTCCGGCACGAGCTCATCGTACTCCATGGAGTCGAGCATCTCGTCGAAGCCCTCGGAAGCCGCCTCGTACTCCTCGTCCGTCTCGATGTTGCCGAGTATGGGTGCGCCGGACGGGCTCGTCTCGTAGCGGTAGAGGTAGACCTCGCCGTCCTGGTTCTCGCCGTTTTTGTCGAGCGGGAGCAGAGCGATGTACTGCTGCTTTCCGACTTCATAGATACCGACGATCGCGCACTCGACCTGTGTGTCGTCGTCCAGCGTCAGAGTCACCGTCAGGTCTTCGGCGCTGCAGGTGGAGCAGTCGCCGGTACATTTTGCTTCATCACAAGTATTGGCCATCTTTCTAACCTCTCAAATTCGTAATTTTTCACGGCGACCCGGATCAAAATGAAACATGCAGGATTGCCGCGCTGTGTTTTCTCTAAAGATAGCAGAAGAAGAGAAGATTGACAAGGACTTTTTATTCTCAACTTCAAAAAGAACGGGAAAGGAAACGGAATGATATGAAGCTTATTTTTTCTGACAGATCCAATATGCCGGAGGGCATCTTCTCGGTCCTCAATGCGAAGAAGAACGAGCTGCTCGCTGCAGGCCGCACGGTCTACAATTTCTCCGTGGGCACGCCGGATTTTGCGCCGCCCGCGCACATCATGGAGGCGATGACGGAGGTCTGCAGCGACCCGGAGAATTATAAGTATGCGTTGGCGGACAGGCCGGAGCTTCTGCAGGCGGTCAGCGATTTTTACAGAAGCCGCTTTGGCGTGGAGCTTGCGACGGATCAGATTATGAGCATGTACGGCTCGCAGGAGGGGATGGCGCATATCGCGCTGGCGCTCTGCGACCCGGGCGACACGGTGCTGGTGCCGAACCCCGGCTATCCGGTCTTCGGCGCGGGTCCGGAGCTGATGGGCGCGAGGCTCGAAACCTACCCGCTCTACCGCGAGAACAATTTCCTGCCGGATTTCCGTGATATTCCGGAGGAGAGCGCGCGCCGGGCGAAATTCATGATTCTGTCCTATCCGGCAAATCCGGTCTGCTCCGTCGCAGACGATGATTTCTACCGGAGAGCGATTGCCTTCGCGAAGGAATACAATGTGATGCTGCTTCACGACAATGCTTATGCGGACATCGTGTTCGGCGGCAGGGAGGGCAAATCCTTCCTGTCCTACGAGGGCGCGATGGACGTCGGCATCGAGTTCTACTCGCTGTCGAAATCCTACAATATGACCGGCATGCGTATTTCCTTCGCCCTCGGAAACCGGGAGATCATCGCGCGCTTCCGGAATGTTCGTTCTCAGATTGATTACGGCATCTTCCTGCCGATCCAGAAGGCGGCGATCGCCGCGCTCACCGGCCCGCAGGACAGCGTGAAGGAGCAGTGCAGAGCCTATGAGGAGCGCTGCCGCGCGCTCTGCCGCGGCCTGACGGGTATCGGCTGGGAGGTGCCGGACGGACAGGGTACGATGTTCGCGTGGGCTCCGATCCCGAAAAATTTCAGCAGCAGTGAGAAGTTTGTGATCGAGCTGATGGAGCGGACCGGCGTCATCGTCACGCCGGGCACGGCTTTCGGCAGCCTCGGGGAGGGCTACGTGCGTATGGCACTCGTCTATCCGGTGGAGACGATTGAGAGCGTCGTTCGCCTGATCGATGAGAGCGGGATTCTGCGGTCATGAGCTTTATAGACGTCTACACGGATTTTATCTTTCTGGAGGATGCGCCGGAGAGGGCGGATATCATCTTCATCCCTGGCTCGGACGAGGGGGCGCTGGCCCTGCGCGCTGCCGAACTTTGGCGAGCGGGCTATGCGCCGCGGATTCTCCCTTCCGGAAAATACGGAAAGCTCGTCGGGCATTTCAAGGGCGATTCCCGTTTCGAGACGGAGTGCGCGTTCCTCTGTGATATTCGAGTGGTCTCGGAAACTCAACGTACAATTGAAACAATTCTGAAAAATTAAGGTA
>JAJQCG010000160.1:0-794 GCA_021202815.1 Lachnospiraceae bacterium
ACGGAGCTTGTCGCCTCGTCCAAAATCAAAATCGGCTTATCGGCAATCATTGCACCCGCAAGCACACCTGCATTGACATCTGATTCAGCTTCAGCACCTGTGTCAGCTACGTTGTCAGATGTGACAACTAAAGTAGTGCCAGAACCTGAGCTTGACGAATCGTCGTCGTCAGAAGAAATTGCAGCAGAAACAGTATATTGGCTCTTGGAAACAAAAGTTACTGTAACTTCAACGTCATACTTTGCACCAAGATTAACAAGCGTGTCAATAATATCCTGTCTGTCATCGTCAGACCAATTCTTACCTAAAGTGATTTTTTCGTCCTCTGTCAACTCTCCAGGAGTCTTATCAAAAAGCTCCTCCGCCAAAGGCGTAACATAGGTATCTCTAATGTCGTTCATAACGTCAATCATGTCGTCATACTCATCAGAAGTGAAGTAATCAACATTAGGCTCCAAAAAATTCTCCAATTCCTGAACGTTTATTGCCTGAACACCAGCTTCCTCAGCAGCCTCTACTGCATCTTCGTAAGTAGTAGCCGAAGCCGAAATTGACATACCAGTAGCCAACGCCGCAGTAATCAATGATGCAGATAATAATCTAACCAGTTTCATACTTTTTCCTCCTAAAATAATTTTACAATTTATCAACTAATACATCTACACTATTATTATATACTATATTTATTATACCATACCCCCCCCCCCAATGTCGGGACATTTTTTGAAGAATATTAAAATTTGGTGAGATTGCACAAACAAATCACAAAAGGGAATAAGAAGTTTGTCTTTTTA
>JAJQCG010000160.1:804-18356 GCA_021202815.1 Lachnospiraceae bacterium
TAAACAAATAAATCTACAATATTATTATTAAAAATATTTATTATACCAAACCCCCCCCCCACAATGTCAAGACATTTTTAGAAGAAAATTAAAATTTGGTGAAAATGCACAAACAAATCACAAAAAGCAATAAGAAGTTTGTCTTTTTCACCATATACCGCCTTAACATCTAATAAAAGTAAAATCGCAAATGGCATAATATTCTAAAATTGGAGGAGCAGATAAATATTTGCGAGCCGACCGATAAGCCGAGTTCTGTCGTGTGCGGCAATCTATCTGGTCTGTGCGTCACCGCACAGCTCTAGCCGCCTACAGCTTTAAAATCTGACGAGCAGTCATTGACTAAAAAGCTGCCATTGGCGTTGCATCGGATAAGGTTTACATGGCAGGCGATTTCACAACCGCCTCGGTGAGCTCTTACCTCGCCTTTTCACCCTTACCGCTAAAAGCGGCGGTATATTTCTGCTGCACTGGCTCGGAGGTCGCCCTCGGTTGACGTTATCAACTATCCTGCTCTATGATGCTCGGACTTTCCTCGGTTTTAAAAAACCGCTGCCGCATAGTCGCCTCGCAATTATATTATATCACTACTTTCACTCTTTGTCAAGTGTGATTTTTTGGAAAATTTTTATAATTAACAAATTGTTTACAATTATCTATACGATTTTCCGCTGTTTCTGCTTGAAAAAGCTTGATTCTGTCTAGGTCATAGTTTTTTTATATGACTCATTATAAAAATTAAGTGTTACCCTATGAGGTGAAAAATGTGTTATAATAAATATATACTATTATTATAACGAAAGGTGATATGTAATGAAAACATCAGTAATTGGCTTTCCGAGAATCGGAGCTGACAGAGAGCTTAAGTTTGCAAGCGAGAAGTATTTTCGCAGTGAAATTTCAGAGGACGAGCTGCTTGAAACGGCTGAAGGTCTGAGGGCTTATAATCTTCGCCTTCAAAAGGAAAACTCGATTGATTTTATCTCTTCAAACGATTTTTCCTTTTACGACAATATGCTTGACACAGCGGTTTTATTCGGAGCTGTGCCTGAAAGGTACAAGGCTTTAGGTCTGGATGCGCTTGACACTTATTTTGCTATGGCAAGAGGCTATCAGGGTGAAAAGGGCGACGTTAAAGCACTTGCTATGAAAAAGTGGTTTAACACCAACTACCACTACATGGTTCCTGAAATTGACGATGAAGCAGTTATCAAGCTAAGCGGCACTAAGCCGTTCAGCGAGTACGAGGAGGCTAAGAAAAACGGAGCTTTGACTAAGCCTGCCGTTATCGGAGCTTTTACATTCTTAAAACTTGCGAAATTCACAGGAAGCAGAACGCTTTCAGATTTAGTTGAGGATACCGCCGCTGCTTATGCGGATTATCTTGCAATGCTTAATGAAATCGGCGTTCAGTGGGCTGAATTTGACGAGCCTTATTTGGTTATGGATCTTACCGATGAGGACAAGCAGCTTTTTGCCAAGCTTTACAAGACGATTCTTTCGGCTAAGGGCAATACAAAGGTGCTTTTGCAGACCTACTTCGGCGATGTACGGGATTGCTTAAACGACATTTGCTCGCTTGATTTTGACGGAGTTGGACTTGACTTTATCGAGGGCAAAAAAACGCTTGAAATCGTGCTTGAAAACGGCTTGAACGGCAAGACGCTTTTCGCAGGCATTGTAAACGGCAAGAACATTTGGAGAAACAACTATCAGAAAACCATAGAGCTTGTTAAAAAGCTTGAGGAAAAGTGCGGAGAGGTTGTGCTTAACACATCCTGCTCGCTGCTACACGTTCCGTACACCCTCAAGAGCGAAACCAAGATGGCTGACAGCTACAAAAAGCACTTTGCCTATGCTCAGGAAAAGCTTGAGGAGCTTAAGGAGCTGAGTGAAATTCTTTCGGCTGACAAGCCTGAGGAGGTTGACGCTTACAAGGCAAACGCCGCACTGTTCAGTGAGGAAAGAAGCGGTGCAAATGCTGATGTGAGAGCCAAGGTTGCCGCATTAAAGGAAGAGGATTTTGTAAGACTTCCCGAATTTTCAGAGCGTGAAAAGGCGCAGAAGGAGCGTTTCAAGCTGCCGCTGCTGCCGACTACCACAATCGGTTCTTTCCCACAGACCAAGGAGGTTCGTGCAAACAGAGCCGCTTTCAGAAAGGGTGAAATCACCAGGGAACAGTACACACAGTTTAACAAGCAGAAAATTGCCGAATGCGTAAGCTTGCAGGAGGAGATAGGTCTTGACGTTTTAGTTCACGGCGAATTTGAGAGAAACGACATGGTAGAGTACTTCGGTGAAAACCTTGACGGCTACCTCTTTACACAAAAGGCATGGGTACAGTCATACGGCACACGCTGCGTTAAGCCGCCTGTAGTATGGGGCGACATTTCCCGTGCAAGACCTATGACGGTTGAGTGGTCAAAGTACGCTCAGAGCCTTACCGACAAGCCCATGAAGGGTATGCTGACGGGTCCTGTGACAATTCTCAACTGGTCGTTCCCCAGAGAGGACATTTCTCTCAAGGAATGCGCTTATCAGATTGCGCTTGCGATTCGTGAAGAGGTGCTCGATCTTGAAGCTAACGGCATAGCGATTATTCAGGTTGACGAGGCTGCGCTCCGTGAAAAGCTGCCGCTGAGAAGATCCGACTGGAGAAGCGATTATCTCGACTGGGCTATCCGTGCGTTCCGCCTTGTTCACAGCGGACTTAAGCCGCATACCCAGCTTCACACGCATATGTGCTACAGCGAATTTACCGACATCATTCAGGAAATTGACGATATGGACGCCGATGTTATCACATTTGAAGCGTCGCGCTCCGACCTTACCATTCTTGACACGCTTAAGGAGAAAAATTTCAGAACAGAGGTAGGACCGGGAGTTTACGACATTCACTCGCCTCGCATTCCGTCACAGGAGGAAATCGAGGGAGCGATCACAAAGATGCTTGATAAGATTCCCGCTCAAAAGCTGTGGGTAAATCCCGACTGCGGACTTAAGACAAGAGGCATTGCGGAAACAAAGCCGAGCCTTGAAAATCTTGTAAATGCCGCAAAGCAAATGCGCACGAAGCTTTAATCTGAACAAATTTAATCCCATCTGTGCAATAAACACAGATGGGATTTTTATACCCTTATTTTACTAAATTTTCAGCCTGCCGCATCTGAAATATAAGCTATCGTGTTAGGCTCGTCAAAGCTTGCGGAAACGGTGCTGTCTATAATATCAGAGGAGATATGTGAGAGAGAAACGGAATCTGTGCCGCTTACATAGCTGTTGGCATAGAAAAATTCTATATTGCCCTCGTTTTCGCTGTAGCCGTTTATTACGATAAAGTGACTTGCCGCTCCCTGAGAAGCCGTAATGTTCGCACTTGAATCGGTCATAACCAAGGCTAAAACGTTATATCCGCTGTCGAGTAAGCTTTTGATTGTTTCAGACGGTGCTTCACTCTCAATGTAGGCATTTACAAGAGAAAGTCCGTAGTAATCGGCGGCAAGTGATTTCACTGCGTCATAGGTCATGCCGCCTGACGATGAGCTTAGCGAACCCTGATCCGCATAGCCGCCGCTTTCGGCATAGCTGTAAAGCGAAGAAAAGCTGCTGCTATCGTCTGCAAGCATTGCAAGGCAGGCAACGGGGCAAGCCGAACCGCCGCTAGTGTTGTAGGCAAACTGCGATACTCCGACTAAAGCCATAGCCGCAGAGGTTTCAAGCTTCAACGCATTTGTAGAATTAACAAGAACATTGCCGCCCAAATAGTCTATTTCTATCATGGTGCTGTAGCTGTCTGATACTCTGCCTGTGTACAAGCCGCTCAGAGTTCCCGCTGTGTAGCTTAAATCCTCATTTGCATAGTAAGCCGTGTAGCTGTCAAGCATATATATCGCCGTTTCAGCCGAAGCTTGCTTGTCTGAGACACCAGTATTTTCACTTGCAGCGGCAGTCTGTTCGTCATCGGCTGAATCCGCCTGCGAAGATGAATCGGGAACACTGTAGACAAGTGCTTCGTCTTCGTTAGTCTTACTGCTCTTGCTCACAAGCCAGATTGCGGCAATTATTAAAATTACAGCGGCTACAGCTAAAACCATCTTTGCGTGCATTCTGTCACGTGCAAGCTGATCCGCCTGCTCTCGCCTTTGTCTGGCGGTGTCTATGTCATATTCTTCATTAAGGCTGCTTTCCTCGTCCACAGAAATCACCTCCCTTGCCATGATTTGATTATACCCTTTTTTTGAAAAAAATATTCTGCAAATTTCACTGATAATACTATTAGTTATTCTAACATACAATTTTAATAGTTAAGTGACAAATCAATGTTTAAAATCGGGTATTTAAGGTAAAGGCTGAAGTTAAAAAGCAGAGCTAAAAAGGCAGACGTCAGTACATTGCTCTGAACCATTTTGCGGCAAATCTCTTTAAGACGCCGAGCTTTTCCCACACAGCTTTTGAGGTTTTTTCAAGAGCCTTGCGGGCAAGCTCCGCCTCGTCCTCGTCAGAACCTATATTGCTAAGATATGCCTTTTCAGCGCACTCCGCAAGCTGTGAAAAGTCCTCGCAAAGCTCTGGGAAGCTTTCTTTGAGCAAGTCTAAAACCTTATCGGCAAGCTGACTGTCGGTTAGATTTCCGTTTGCTGTAATATCAATAAGCGACAAGTATTTCAAAACAGATGTATAGCAATAAATTACATTCTTTGTTAAATCCTCGCCGCCTATTTTTCTTTGATGAATTTCAAGCACGGCTTTTCTGCGCACTACTATTATAATAAGTATGAGCAGAGCAAAGCATATAATTATAATGGTATAAACAGCCTGTGCAGAAAGTATAAAGCATTCGCTCTGCGAGCCATCCGAAGCGGTTGTTACAGCACCGACATTTGAAGCATCTGTTGAACTGTCGTCAGAAAGTGAGCTTTCGATTATAGAAGAATCAGTCTGTGTGTCGTCAGATTCATTATAAGAATCGCTTGAGGACAAGCTGCTCAATTCGTTTTGAGAAGATGAATTTTGAGAATCCGCTGACGAGGAGGAAGAGCTTTCACTGTCTGAGCTGTCGTCTTGGGAGAAAGCGTCCGTTTTTGATGAGGAGGAAGCCTTTGAATCATTTGAGGAAGCTAAGAGATTGGAGCTGTCACTGGTATAGCCCAAAGTAAATTCAAGCGGAAACCAGCCAACGCCCTCTATAAAAACCTCGCACCAAGCGTGTGCGGAGCGGTCGGTGACTGTTATTGTTCCGCCCTCTGCGCTTTGCTCAGGGGTTATTATGTACCCCTCTACATAGCGAGCCTGATAGCCAAGCCTGCGCATCAGCATAACTCCTGCCGAAGCAAAGTGAGTGCAGTAGCCCTTTTGCTGCTGCGTTAAAAAGTATTCGATAAAGTCCTCTCCGCTAGGAGTAGCGCCGGGAACTTTAGTATAGTAAAAGCCCTCGTCGTAAAAATAATTCGCAATCTTCGCAACAGTGGTGTTTATTAAATCGTCGTCGCTTATTTGAGCGTCTAATATTATTTGGTCTAAAATTTCCGTCAGATTATCAGGAACATAGGAAAATTCAGAGCGTGACTGCACTGAGTTTACGTAAAACGTAAACGGATCGGGGTCGTAGCTCTCGCTTCCGTCCTCATAGGTTGTAATAAAGCTGTTATTCAAAGCGTCCTGTGCCTGAATTATCATGCTTTGACATGAAATATCGGTTGGCAAAGCGGTTTCAACGGTGTATTCCTTACCCGATTTTTTAGCGTAAATCATACCGTCGTATTCCTGCTCGTCCACATTGTCGCAATAGCTGTAAAAGGTCATGTAGGGAGCGAAGATAATATCCTTGTCCGCATTTACAGGGGTAATCGTCATGGTATGGCTTGTTTCGCTCAGGCTTCTGAAATAGCTGTAGTCGAGAACTATTCCGCCATCGTCTTCAAATTCGTCGGCATCAGACTCTTGCACCTCGATTGGCGTCCATCTGTTTGACGAATAGCTTTCGCCGACATATCCACGCAGATAGACTGTACAGTCGTAGCTTTCCATCTCGACCTCAAGCGCAGTTTCTCCGCTAAAGCTTATGCTGTCGTAAAGTCCAAGCCTGCCGTTGTTAATGCCGCCGCTGTCAGCCTTGCTTTTTACACCTGCGCCTTTAAACAAATTTCCGCTGCTAAGGTCTGAAATAAACTGGGAAAATCCCGATGAAATGCTTTTTCTGAGCTCTAAAAGCTCTTCGCTTCTATAGTTATCCGTCCGCAGAGCAAAAAGCCCTGTGACAGACATTGCAAGGGCGGATACTATTATAATATACACCGCCGCTATGCCGAAAAAGCTTTTCTTTAAGCTTTCTGAGGTAAAGTAGAAGGCATTTTTTCTCAAATGTATAGCAAAGGTGCTTCCATTTCGTTTTTTTGAAACGTGGTTTATCAGATTAAGAGAAAGTACAATTATCCAAGTGATTATAATAACCACAACAGTCCATGTATAGGTTTCCCAACCCCAGAATGTACCAAGCTCAAAGATTGGAAAGGTGGCAATAAAAAATAGTGGGAAATTTATTCTGTAGATACAGGCTATTGAAATGAAAAGTGAAATCACAAGTGATAAGGAGAGAAAAAACATCTCAAGCTCAGATGGGTATATATCTATGTTAAAAATGCCGCTTGCATTTACATCTGATTTTTGTGCATAGCAATTTACGACATACAAAACTCCGTTTACCGTTGATCCCATGTTCAATAGAACATATATTGTATTTAGTATCAGATATGAAAAGCCTATTAGCTTAACGAGCAGGCTTTCACGCTTTGTGCAGGCGGCAGCTAAGGGAATAAGAAATACGACAGCCAAGACGTTTGCAGGGTTTGTGATATATAAGGACGTATCGTCCGACTGAAGAAAGCCTTCAAGCATAAAAATTACCGCCAAGGAAGAAAGAACGGCTATAAAATATCTGATTGCTTCAAAAGAAACTGAAGTGCCGTTTTTTTTCAGCGACATACTAATATCTGATTTAACCGCTATGCCGTTAGTGCTAAGTGTTGCGCCGCTTTTATTTTTGCTCATTTTTGTTTCTCCTAAAGTGTAAATTCCTCAAGCGAATTTGCCAAATCATTGCAGTCCGCATAAATAATCTGAGCCTGAGTATCTGAATATATCGTTTGCTCCGACGGCTGAGAGCCGCAGATTATTGCCGTGTATCTCATAGCCAAAGCGTTTGAAATAAGCTCTGAGAGCATTTGCTCATCTGCATGAGCGCAGACAAATATTATATGCGAATATTTCGTTCCCTGCTCGCTTTCCTCAAGCGCATAAACACCGAGTCTTGAGCTTTTGGAAATACCACAGGACAACAGATTCATGACAGCAGTATTCTGCGTATAATCGTCGTTTACAGACTGATATTTAAGCCTGCGCTCTTTTTCACTGTAGACGGCGATTCTATGAGAAGCGTTGTTTTCAAGCAGAAGCTGCGAAAGTGAAAGAGTAAGTGAACAGCAGACATCGAAAAGCCGAGAGGCATCCTCGCCCTGCCCGACATAGCTGTCAGTTATAATCAGAAACGAGTCGGCAGACGGAAGAGAATATTCCTTCGTCATAAGCTCGCCCTGCTTGGCTGTAAGCTTCCAGTGGATTTTGCTCATCTTGTCGCCGTCTGAATATTGACGTATATCAAAAATCTGCGAGGGATCATTTCCAGGCTCGTCAGGGGAAAATTTTTCGCTTTCAAGATCCAGATCGTAATAATCCGACACCTCGTTTTTAAGCTCCAAAGATATTGGAAAAACAGCTGTCTGTGCGTTTTCTTGGCTTATAGATTTTTCGGGAAGTCTGATGCGTGAAATCCTGAGAATATCAAAAAGCCTAACTCTTGAAATTTTAAAATTTGCAATTCCACAGTGCTGTGACGAAAAAAGCGTCGAAAGCTTCTGTACGTTTTTGGGATATATCGGAGTATTGATCTTAAGCCTTTCAGGCTTGTCAGAGCTTGTGATAGTATATTCCAGCGTTATTTCAGCGTTAAGCACAGGGAAAATGCTTGAATTTTCAATCTCTATTTCAACAGGTATGCTTTGTCCTGCTGTGCAGCGCTTACTTTTAAGTGAAAGCCTAGCCTTTACACTGCTGCGCAGACAAAGATTTATCACCCACAGAAAAAGCGGAAGCAAAATAGCAAAGCCTAAAATGTACAGCGATATTACGCCCTTGTAAAGGACGAAAAACAAAATGGAAACTATAAGCAGTACCGCATAAATGAATATCATATGCTTCTCCTTATGCCTTGATTCTCGGAATGGCAACAGCGGAGGTAATTTCCTTAAGAAGCTTGTCTGTGTCCATATCGTTAAGCTTTGCTTTGGAATTAAGCAGTATTCTGTGAGTGCAGACATCATTGAAAATATATAATGTATCGTCTGGCACAGCATAGCTTCTGCCGTTTAAAATTGCCGTTGCCTTTGTCATTTTAAGCAGAGCAATTGAGGCTCTGGGGGAAAGTCCAAGCTTTACAAAGGGATGATTTCTTGTAGCCTGAGAAAGCTTGGCTATGTATTCAAAAACACAAGGTCTGAAACATAAACCTCGTCAACAGTCTTAATCGCCTGAGAGAGCTGACCTGCCTTTGCTACGGGTTTTATAGAGTCTGTGCTTTGATTTATATTTTTTGACTTGAGCATATCAATCTCGTTTTCAAGCGACGGATAGCCCATTGTAATACGAATTATAAATCGGTCCATCTGCGATTCAGGAAGCATATGCGTTCCTACCGAGCCGACGGGATTTTGCGTAGCTATTACAATGTATGGATCAGGCATCTGGTAGGTGACGGAATCTACAGTCACCTTGCCCTCCTCCATAACCTCAAGCAGCGCAGACTGCGTTTTAGAGGAGGTGCGGTTTATCTCGTCCGCCAAAAAGAGATTTGTCATTGCTGCTCCCTTTTTGTATTCAAATTTGTTTGTCTGAGCATTGAACATCATAAAGCCTGTTATATCGGTCGGAAGCACATCGGGAGTGAACTGAACTCTGTTGTAATCAAGTGAAAGCGCCTTGGAAAAAGCAAGCGCCAGCGTGGTTTTGCCCACTCCAGGAATATCCTCTATAAGCACATGACCGCCTGCTAAAATAGCAAGCAGCATTTTGATTATCACATCGTCTTTTCCAATAATAACCTTTTTTACTTCACTGATAACACGGTGAGAAATATCCAGAACCTCACGCTGTGACTCGTTTAATTCGCTGATCATATTTTTCTTTCTCCTTATTTTTGTTCGGCATTATTTTTTTACCGATTGTCTTGTTATATTATTATACCACACAGTAGGTATTTTTGTCAATAGCTTTTTAAAAAAACATTAAAAATCCTGACAATCGCTTTTTGCGAAAATCAGGATTTTTGTTAATTCAAAATGAGAACGCTGGCATTTAAATATACCGCAAAAGCAATCCACACAAGATACGGCAAATTTTCAATTATGAATATTTTTAAGATTAAAAATTCATTTTTATTTTTGGCGAGAAAAAATATTATTGAAATTGCCCATATTTTAGCTGAATTTTCAAGGCTGGTATGTGTAATATCATGATTTTTTTGCAGGACACACAAAAAATACTTGCAAAATTGTGATTTTTGATGTATAATAATTATAGAGGTAAAAAACCAGAATAACAATGTTTTTTGGAGGCTTTGGCTATGAAAGCGGAAGATATGAGCAGGCAGGAGCTTGCGGAGTTTAAGGAAAAGGTTCAAAAGGAATATGACGGCTACAAGGCGTTAGGGTTAAATCTCAATATGTCAAGAGGAAAGCCGGGTACAGAGCAGATTGATTTGTCGCTGCCTATGCTCGATTCTCTTACGGAGCAGGAAGCGCTAAATATGTCGCCCGACTACTTTAATTACGGTCAGCTTGACGGCACGGACGAGGCGAAGGAGCTTTTCTCACCTATGCTTGGAATAACCAAGGATGATGTTATTATTTTTGGAAATTCATCACTTAATATCATGTTTGACACCGTTTCCAGGTGCTATAATTTCGGCGTGCTTAAAGGTTCAAAGCCTTGGAAAGACTGCGAAAAGGTAAAGTGGCTATGTCCTGTTCCGGGATATGACAGACACTTTGCGATCACTGAGCTGTTCGGCTTTGAGATGATTAACATACCTATGAGCAGCGACGGTCCCGATATGGATATGATAGAAAAGCTTGTGAGCGAGGACGCTTCGATCAAGGGAATTTGGTGCGTGCCGATGTACTCAAATCCCACGGGAATTACCTACTCTGACGAGGTGGTAAGGAGAATGGCTAACCTAAGTCCTGCGGCTGAGGATTTTCGCATTTTCTGGGACAACGCATACTGTATTCATCATCTTTCTGATAATCCCGACACTTTGCTAAACATTTACGATGAGCTTAAGAAAAACGGCAAGGAGGATATGGTTTACATCTTTGCTTCAACCTCAAAGGTTACTTTCCCTGGAAGCGGAGTTGCACTGATGGGAGCGTCTGAGAGAAATCTTGATTATATAAGGTCTATACTGACGATACAGACTATCGGTCACGACAAGCTCAACATGATGCGTCACGTGCGCTTTTTCGGAACGTTTGAGAATATCAAGGCTCATATGGAGAAGCACAAGGAAATTTTAAAGCCGAGATTCAGCGCAGTGACAGATTCGCTTGAAGCGGAGCTTGGCGAGCTGGGATTTGGCAGCTGGGTTAAGCCTAACGGCGGATACTTTGTAAGCTTTGACAGTATGCCAGGCTGTGCAAAGAGAATAGTTCAGCTTTGCAAAGAGGCGGGAGTTACACTTACAAACGCAGGCGCAACCTTTCCCTACGGCAAGGATCCTAACGACAGCAATATTCGCATTGCGCCCACCTACCCGTCAATCGAGGAGCTTAGCAAAGCAATGAAGATTTTTACCTGCTCTGTAAAGCTTGCAAGCGTTGAAAAGCTGTTAGGATAAGCTAAAAATACCGTTGAATGGTATAAGCTAATTATTAAAAAGCCTAGTCTGCGCTAGGCTTTTTAATTCAGCCTGTCGAACAACCCCAGAAGCCATGCAGGATCTGGGGTTGTTTTGTCATTTTAAACTAAGAAAGCTCTAAAAACACGAAAATAGAGCAATATATGATGGTGTTCCCATCTGTGTATTGCATATTTTTTGAGGTTCATGGCAGCGAACTTAAGCCTAACCCAGCTTGTGACCTGGGTTAAACCTCGGAAATTGGTATATCGCATGGCGTGTTTTTTGTAGAGTCTGCAAAGACTCGTGCATCTGCAAAGACTCGTTCGATGGTCTATTTCCTTTTTTCGTATAGCGCTTTGTATTTCGCTGTGTGGCGTATATCCTCCGAACGTTCTACATAGTCTGCCCAAATGTGCTTTGTTACAACCTTTACTTTTAAACTCTCTATATCCGTCTCTGTTGGTTGTTGAATATTTTAAAACTTGGTTTTCAGGACATATCACACAATCATAATACACATCATAAACATAAAAAAATGGTCTGAAAAAGCCGCTTTCCCCCATTGGTCTTTTTAGCTCGTAGCATTATCCAGATGTAAGCTTGCTTAATATCGGCTGCAACGAGGAAACGGTAAGCAACATTTGCGCCATGTGGTACTTGTAAGAACATGTTCTTACGGTCGTAGGAGCTTTAGCTCCTCGGGAATTGACACTGGGGAATAATCCCCCACGTCAATGACCAAATGAACTCCGCCGCCTAAGAGAGTGCGAGTGTCCAGTGAACACCTCTTGCGAAGCAAGAAGTGCTGACCGAGCCGACAGGCGAGAAGGGGATATCGACGAATAGGTTATACACAATTAATCCCTGCTCGTCAAGTCACTTCGCAAATTTTTAACAATTTGATTTGAATGGTGAAAATGAATTTGCACTATTTTCATAATTGCCATAATTCATAAGCGTACTCTTGAGGTGATCCATATTCGTAAGGATTGCGGGAATTTCGTCCTTTCTGTAGGAGATGTGCGACTGAGCGAATACACAATACCACACGCTCTCGCCACGGCCATGATTATTGTAAGAATGAAGTGCGCCTCTTGCTCCATAAAATCTTCCGCTTGTTTCTATCATAATACCATCCTCAGTATCAACGCAGGATTTCACGCTGTCTATTACATACATATACTCGACAAATGAAGGAATATGTATTCTATCAAACACTGTGCCATGCCATACCGTATCATCGGGATTTAGTACGCTTAAATAGCTGCCACAGGTTTTGTCTCTTTTTAAATATTTAGTAATTACAAGCTGACCATTTGTTAAGAGATTTATCTCTATAGGAGGCTTGCCGGCCACACTATTCCACACTTCAAGATATTCAATCATTAGTTTTCTTCCGAAAATTCTAATCATGCCACCTACAGTGATAGCTGCGGGTATGCCAAACAAAAGAACAAATGTCAGAACAAGCTTTAATGTATCGTTCCATTCAATTTGCTTGTAATTAGATAAAAAAAGCAAAAATACAGCAAGAAGCGGCAGACTTAGAAGCTGTATAATTATACCAATCGTTCTTTTCCTGCCTACTCCTTTAAGATGGGTAATAACTCCTGAACCCTCGGTCGGTACTCTGTTTTGATAGATAAATACAGTACTGTTTATCAAATTTTGATACATTAGGTTAGGCTGCATCTCACGATTAAAGATTACGCTGGTACTGTCATGCTGCTCCTTGCGATATTTTTCATAAAGACTAAGCTTTTCAATAGTATTCTGATATTGTCCGTTGTAAGGCTCGTTATACTGTATCATTTTAAGTTTCTCCTTATGACCAAATGAACTAAAAAACTGCAAGTCAAAAGGACTCGCAGTATAGATTAGCTCCCCCTGTTGGACTCGAACCAACGACAACTCGGTTAACAGCCGAGTGCTCTACCGACTGAGCTAAGGAGGAATAAGTAAAAGAGAAAGGCGAAGCTTTCTCTTTTAAATTTTTATGTCGGCGACTACCTATTTTCCCAGCCCGTCACCAGGCAAGTATTTTCGGCGAAGATGAGCTTAACTTCTGTGTTCGGAAAGGGAACAGGTGGAACCTCATCGCAATGGACACCGACTACTGTAAAAACATTTGTGCCGGATGGCACAAAAGTTATTTACTTGAAAAACATTTGTGCCGGATGGCACAAAAGTTATTTACTTGAAAAACATTTGTACTAATCAGCATAAACATTGTTTAGTAAAAAACATTGTGCTGTGTGCGAAAATGTCAATAAGTGAGGCAAACAACCTCAAAATTGAGTAAGGAGAAAGCTGAAGAGAAGGAAGACAAAATCCAAAAAGGTTAAGCCCTCGACCGATTAGTACTCGCTGGCTGAATGTGTTACCACACTTACACCATGAGCCTATCAACCTGATAGTCTTTCAGGGGTCTTACTCCTTGCGGATGGGATATCTTATCTTAAGGGCGGCTTCACGCTTAGATGCTTTCAGCGTTTATCCGTTCCGCACATAGCTGCCCAGCTGTGCCACTGGCGTGACAACTGGTGCACCAGAGGTGCGTCCATCCCGGTCCTCTCGTACTAGGGACAGCTCCTTGCAAATATCCTACGCCCACGACAGATAGGGACCGAACTGTCTCACGACGTTCTGAACCCAGCTCGCGTACCGCTTTAATGGGCGAACAGCCCAACCCTTGGAACCGACTTCAGCTCCAGGATGCGATGAGCCGACATCGAGGTGCCAAACCTCCCCGTCGATGTGAACTCTTGGGGGAGATCAGCCTGTTATCCCCAGGGTAGCTTTTATCCGTTGAGCGACGGCATTTCCACTCACATACCGCCGGATCACTAACTCCAACTTTCGTTACTGCTCGAACCGTCATTCTCGCAGTTAGGCTCGCTTTTGCGTTTACACTCTTTCGCATGGTTTCCATCCATGCCGAGCGAACCTTTGAGCGCCTCCGTTACTCTTTGGGAGGCGACCGCCCCAGTCAAACTGCCCACCTAACAATGTCCCCCGACTTGATTCAAAGCCGCAGGTTAGAACCTCAGCACTCCAAGAGTGGTATCCCAAGGTTGACTCCACATCAGCTGACGCCGCTGCTTCCTAGTCTCCCACCTATCCTGTACATGAAATACCGAAATCCAATATTAGGCTACAGTAAAGCTCCATGGGGTCTTTCCGTCTAGTCGCGGGTAACCGGCATCTTCACCGGTACTACAATTTCGCCGGGCGGGCTGTTGAGACAGTGCCCAAATCATTACGCCTTTCGTGCGGGTCAGAACTTACCTGACAAGGAATTTCGCTACCTTAGGACCGTTATAGTTACGGCCGCCGTTTACCGGGGCTTCGATTCAATGCTCTCACATCTCCTCTTAACCTTCCGGCACCGGGCAGGCGTCAGCCCCTATACGTCATCTTTCGATTTAGCAGAGACCTGTGTTTTTGGTAAACAGTTGCTAGGGCCTATTCTCTGCGACCTGCTTTCACAGGCACCCCTTATTCCGAAGTTACGGGGTCAATTTGCCGAGTTCCTTAACAACCCTTCTCCCGTTGGCCTTAGAATCCTCTTCCTATCTACCTGTGTCGGTTTGCGGTACGGGCGCCTTGGATATTCACACAGCTTTTCTTGTCTTATTCCACTCTTGCTTCTCTACTATTTTTCGATCCCTTGCGACCGGGTCAACCATCGCCCGGCTCAAGCGCTTCCTAAGCTTCCCTGTGCTTAAATCCTTCGGCGGTTACGGAATTTCAACCGTATGTGCATCGGCTACGCTTTTAAGCCTTACCTTAGCTCCCGACTTACCCTGAGCGGACGAACCTTCCTCAGGAATCCTTAGATTTTCGGCCATTATGATTCTCACATAATTCTCGCTACTTATTCCGGCATTCTCACTTCTGTACAATCCACTGCCGCTTTCGCTGCAGCTTCTCCTCGTACACAACGCTCTCCTACCACTGCGTCAATTGAACAAAACCGACTTCTTCTATACGTTTCCTTTCAAAGAAACTGTTAAATTTACTCGCTTCGCAAAATCCGCTTTGTTCAATTGACGCAATCCTAAGCTTCGGTATACGTTTTAGCCCCGTTAAATTTTTGGCGCAGGATCACTCGACCAGTGAGCTATTACGCACTCTTTTAATGTATGGCTGCTTCTAAGCCAACATCCTGGTTGTTTATGCAATCCCACATCCTTTCCCACTTAAACGTATTTTGGGACCTTAGCTGTAGATCTGGGCTGTTTCCCTTTTGACGATGAAACTTATCTCCCACCGTCTGACTCCCGTAAATCAATTATCCGGCCTTCTTAGTTTGATAAGGTTCGGTAATCTTTCGACCCCTAGCCCATTCAGTGCTTTACATCCGGTAATCTGTTACGAGGCTAGCCCTAAAGCTATTTCGGAGAGAACCAGCTATATCCGAGTTCGATTGGAATTTCACCTCTACCCACACCTCATCGCCGGCTATTGCAACAGACGTGCGTTCGGTCCTCCATGGAGTTTTACCTCCACTTCAACCTGGACATGGGTAGGTCACTCGGTTTCGGGTCTATTACATGCGACTTTACGCCCTATTAAGACTCGCTCTCGCTTCGGCTCCGTACCTTAAGTACTTAACCTCGCCGCATACAATAACTCGCCGGACCATTCTACAATAGGTACCCGATCACACCTTGACGTGCTCTCGGTGCTTGTAAGCACAGGGTTTCAGGTTCTATTTCACTCCCCTCCCGGGGTTCTTTTCACCGTTCCTTCACAGTACTTTGCGCTATCGGTCATTGGGTAGTATTTAGGCTTGGAGGGTGGTCCCCCCGTCTTCCCACGGGATTCCTCGTGCCCCGCGGTACTCTGGATTCGGCTCGCTGCTCGTCGCTTTCGCTTACATGACTCTCACATTCTTCGGTATGTCTTCCCATACATTTCAGCTAGCTTCTTACAATACTTTATGCCGTCCTAAACCCCAAGCATATTTCTATCCTTGGTTTAGCCTCTTTCGCTTTCGCTCGCCACTACTAACAAAATCTCGGTTGATTTCTCTTCCTCGCCCTACTTAGATGTTTCAGTTCGGGCGGTTCCCCTCATATACCTATTCCTTTCGGCTTCAGTATATGATGCATGAGCTTCTCTCATGCGGATTGCTCCATTCGGATATCTGCGGATCGATTCATGTTTGCTGATCCCCGCAGCTTTTCGCAGCTTACCACGTCCTTCTTCGGCTCCCAATGCCAAGGCATCCTCCCTGCGCTCTTCTTAGCTTAACCTTTCTTTCGGAATTATGTCTTGATCTTCTCTTTGCTCTTGTAGTTTAATTACCCGACTTCTAATATCTCTATTATTGTCGTTTAATTTTTTCCTCATTTGCATTACTTTTTCCTTATTCAATTTTCAAGCTGCTTGCCCTTCCTTTAAAGGACCTGTGGGCACAAATGGACTCGAACCATCGACCTCACGCTTATCAGGCGTGCGCTCTAACCACCTGAGCTATGCGCCCATTAGTTTTTAGCTCTCTCTTCCCTTTGCCCACTCCATGGAGATGAGGAGGTTCGAACTCCTGACCCCCTGCGTGCAAGGCAGGTGCTCTCCCAGCTGAGCTACACCCCCTGGTTTTAAAAATGCATTCGCATTTTGAAAACTAAAAAACCTCTAGTTTACTTCGTTTCTCGTTTTTTAAAGCAGAAGTCTTTAGTCTTTTTAGCGTTAGGGTCTTTTTTAAAGATTCTTTTCGAATCCTCAAAACTGAACAACGTTTCTTCCCTTGTTCTCTTTGGGTCTTTACGAATTTCTTCGTCTGACCTTAGGATTTTGAAGCGTTTTACCGCTCCTTTTCTCCTTAGAAAGGAGGTGATCCAGCCGCACCTTCCGATACGGCTACCTTGTTACGACTTCACCCCAGTCATCAATCCCACCTTCGGCGGCGTCCTCTTTCGTTAGACTACCGACTTCGGGTGTTACCGACTCCCATGGTGTGACGGGCGGTGTGTACAAGGCCCGGGAACGTATTCACCGCGGCATGCTGATCCGCGATTACTAGCAATTCCGACTTCATGCAGGCGGGTTGCAGCCTGCAATCCGAACTAAGACTGCTTTTGGGGTTTTGCGCCGCATCACTGCTTAGCTTCCCTCTGTTTGCAGCCATTGTAGTACGTGTGAAGCCCGAGTCATAAGGGGCATGATGATTTGACGTCGTCCCCACCTTCCTCCGTTTTGTCAACGGCAGTCTCGCTAGAGTGCTCTTGCGTAGCAACTAGCAACAAGGGTTGCGCTCGTTGCGGGACTTAACCCAACATCTCACGACACGAGCTGACGACAACCATGCACCACCTGTCTCCACTTTCCCCGAAGGGCACCTAATGCATCTCTGCTTCGTTAGTGGGATGTCAAGCCCTGGTAAGGTTCTTCGCGTTGCTTCGAATTAAACCACATAATCCACTGCTTGTGCGGGCCCCCGTCAATTCCTTTGAGTTTCAACCTTGCGGCCGTACTCCCCAGGTGGATTACTTATTGTGTTAACTGCGGCACGGAAGGGGTCAGTCCCCCCACACCTAGTAATCATCGTTTACGGCGTGGACTACCAGGGTATCTAATCCTGTTTGCTCCCCACGCT
>JAJQCG010000078.1 GCA_021202815.1 Lachnospiraceae bacterium
ACCTACACCCTCACTGCCGATGAGGTCACCTACAGCACGAATATCACGGTGCTGGATCGCGACAACTCGAACGCGGAGGTGGAGACCTATGAAGTCACCGGGACGACGTCGACTGATCTGAGCGGTTTCACGCTGACCAGCAAGACAGATGATAAGTGGGCACTGACCAAGACACAGGAATCGGCCACTGTGACAGGTGATACGCTCACAGTGGTGTATACCATCGAGCTCATCATGAATAATTTCACGCAGGATTCGCAGTATACGGCAAACGGGCGCGTGAACTTCAACAGCTTTCAGATCGTCGATACACCCACGATCACGGGCGAGGACGGGACGGTATATACGCCCTCTTCCATAACGATGGTAAACACGACGACAAATAATACGGTTGCGACGATGACGGACACCTCTGTCACGATTACCGATTACGCGACGCTGGACGACAGCGACCTGACAGAGACCACGTCCTCCAATGTTGCGATCGAGGGCACGGTACCTTTCCACACCACCTACATGGTGACGGTGACCTATGACGCAAGCCAGTTCACCTCCCAGTTCTATGATGTGGAGACCTACACCATGGAGAATACGGCGGTGCTCGATTACACGCTGGACTATGTGGAGGGAACGGAACCGGAGACTGGGAGCGATAAAAAGACGGCCGACGGGACCTATTCCTATGCGGCGGATCCAGCTACGATCGATTTGGAGAAGTATATCCAGTCCATATACGGCGGCGGCAATTATCTGACAGGTACCTCGCTCGACAGCGACTATACCGGCGACGTGGAATTCACGATTCTGGACAAAGACGGGAATGCTGCGGAGCTGTATATCCTGTACGACTACGATGGCGATGGCACGAAGGAGTATGTACAGATCAGCAATGTGATCACGATCACCCGCGACTCGAGCGGCAATGCGTATTTCTATATGACCATGTCGAGCGACAGTTCGTCTGACAGTGGCTCGTCTGACAGTGGGTCGTCGGATGGCGGTTCGTCGGATAGCGGCAGCTCGGACAGCGGATCCTCGGAGAGTGGCTCCCCAGACAGCGGCTGTTCGTCGGACAGCGGCTCCTCGTCGTCGGGCAGCAACGGCTTGTTCGCGACAATCTCCTCGGCTCTCAGCAGCGCGGTGAGCGCTGTCAGCAACCTGCTGCTGGGGAGCAGCGGCAGCAGCGATACGATTGCTTATACAGGCCTGCTCTATCTAAACGCCGGAACCTACAGCATCAAGGAGACGGAAAACACGGTCTCGTACACCTCGTTCACGGAATTTACGGCGGACAGCGGTACAACCCTGACGACGACAGATAACAAAGTGTACAGTTTTGAGCTGACGGCGGGGCAGGTGGCGACAATCAATGCCTACAATACTGAGACGCGAGGCAGCGTCAGTTTTAACAAGAGCGTGACCAACTACGATGGCAGCTTTGCGACCGGCAATCTCGCGGGCGCGGTGTTCGGAATCTATACGGATTGTCGACTGCACGAAAGCGGTCACGGACAGCAGCGGCGATGCGGTGACGGCGACCTCGGACAGCCAGGGCATTGTCAGCTTCACGAAACTCGAGCCGGGCACGTATTACATTAAGGAAATCACGGCGCTCGACGGCTGCCTGCTGGATACAGAAGTCTATAAGGTAACCGTGACGGCCAACAATACGACGACCACCTTCTCGGGCAGAACTACCGGCACTGTCTACAATAAAAAGAACGCCGCGACGCTGACCTTTGAGAAATATCTGCTCTCCACGGATTCCTCCGGAAATCTTGTGAAGGTGGCAGTGGATTCGACCAGACTGAAGAATGTATTTAATGCCAGCAGTGCGGGCCAGGTATTCGTTCTTCAGTATTATGACAGCGATACAGATACCTGGGTGACGCTCGACCGGACTATTACATTGCAGCGCAATACGGATTCGAACAATGTGACCATCTCCTCCGCGGAACTCTCCGGCTTGCCAATCTACACGGACAGCTCGGCGATGACCGCATACCAGTATCGGCTTGTGGAGTATCTGCCGGAGGGCTACAGTCTGGCAAGCATAAGTGGCGTGACAGACGGCGATATCAAAGCGGAAGAGGACAGCAGTGCCGGTACTGTGACGACCGAATCCTTCACTCTGGTAAACGGCGACACGACGGTCTCGCTGACGAACCAGACGACGGGCGAGATCAGTGTATATAAGCAGTATGTACAGGCGAACGCCGACGGGGCGATCACCGGCTCGGCGGATGACTCGACCGCTGTTACGGTGTATCTGCTCACCAAAAATGCGGACGGCAGTTATTCCTATGTGACGACCGCGGACAATAACAGCGCGGCGACCGGCAGCGACGGCTACGCAACGGTCACGGGTGTGAACATTCTGGGCGACAGCAATGAAACCGCGCAGGTATATTACTGGGCGGAGGCGACGAGCAGCAGTGCTTATTCCTCTTATGTGCTGCAGGGCGGAGAGACGATTACAGTAAGTGTGAACGGTACGGATACAGAAATGTATCTCCTCGGCACGGCGGCCTATGCCTCAGCCTATGAATCGACCAGCACGAAGACCACGCTGACCAACATTCTTCCCTACGTCCGGGTAAAGCTCACGAAAGAGAGCAGTACGACGGGATCGTATGTCTCGGGCGCGGGATATATGGTGTACCGGGTGGAAACAGACAGTGAGGGAAATGAAATGGAGGTTAAATACAGCACCACCACGGATTCTCTGGCGGCAAACACCTCCGACACCGTCGCGAGCGGCGGCTCGACTCTGGTGCTGGAGGCCGGCTATATCTACCATATCTATGAGACAACGGTGCCGGACAACTATACCGGCCTTACGAATGCAAACGATTATAATTCGAATGGCGAGGGGTACGTTACCGTCGATCTGACAGGCAAGGTGCCGGACGAGAGCACGGACAACGGCGTTAAGCAGGATACCTACGCGGCGACGGCCACCTTTATCGACGAGCCATATCCGACGTTTACGCTCACAAAGAACCTGGTAAGTGTGAACGGCAGCAGCGTGAGCACAGAGGCTTATGCTGCCACGTTTACCGTCTATCGCTGTGACACAGTGAACGGTACTTATACGCTCTATGACGACATGAGCTCCTACACGGCGAACAAAACCGTGTATCTGGAGCCGGGCTACTACTATGCCTTTGTGGAGAATGTGACTTCTGACGTCGTCTCGCCGGAGGTTTATCCGGGTGAGAGCATGACGAACTCGAGTCTTAACGGCGGAACGCTGACAACGATTACGATTGATGATGGGACATTGGGCGGCACGACGGCGTACGCCTTCGTCACATCGGATAAGCTTACATCTACTGGCACGACCACAAGCTACAGTATCGGCACAGTGACGAACTATGAGAATACAAGCAGCATTAAAGTAACGAAGTATGCCTATACGAGCGGCACTTCGTCCACGCTCACGCTGGACGGCGCGCTTATCGGCCTGTACAGCGACAGCAGTTGTGACGATGAGTATTTGCTCGCCAGTGACACGACCAGCGGTGGCACGGTGACCTTTGAAGATCTGGCTGTTTATACCGGCAGCAGCAGTGACAGCACTGAAAAAGTTACTTACTACATCAAGGAGATCAGCGCGCCGTCAGGCTACTTTGTCGACGATACGGTCTATCCAGTGACGCTTACGCCGGGAGTAGTGTCGGAGGTTTCCGTCTATGATGAGCAGGAGCTCTCCGTGAGCGTCCCGGTCATCTGGGAGAACTGTCTCACCGGTGCGCAGAGCAGTCTGGCAGGTGCGATGGTCTACGCCTACGAGGTCGTCACGGATGACGACGGCAATACGACCTACGTGCTGGCGGGCAGCGCGGTGAGCGGCTCGGGCGGCTATGCGACGATCACAGGCTTGAAACACAACACAGAGTATGTCTTCATCCTCGGCGCATCCGGCGTGACCGATACGACCGCGGACAATTATCCGCTCTACGCCTCAGAGGATGGCAAGAAGGATTACCTCATCACCACGACGGTGACGACGGACGAAGATGGGAACACGACGGTGACGTACTCGGAAGCGCCAAAGACTCTGGACAGCCTGGACGGCTACCAGACGATTTCCTATGCGGGATGCAAAGACTTAAGTCAGGACAGCGATACGATCACAATGAAGTTGGTGAACCATCTGCTGTATCTGCAGGTGATGATCCAGAAATACTGCAGTACCAAGGATCATGGTGAGAATCGGCAGGTCGGCCTGTATAACAGCAATGGAACTATGACGGATGCTGAGACGAGCGGCGCGTACTTTGTCAACGGCGCACAGTTCACGCTCTACCGGTAGGCGCTGGACGAAGATCAGATCGCGGCGCTGGCAAATGGGTATACGATCACCATCACCTACGACGCCTCGAAGCTGGAGAAGGTGACGGATGACACATCCACAAATACCGGCAAGGCTGACGTCGACGACACCTATAACACTGCCTACGTCTACTGGCTCGTGGAGACGGCCACCGGCACGGCACACACCTGGGCGAACACAGATTATTACTACCGCGTATTACTCTACTCCAGCGAACTGGGCGGCACGATCAAGGTCGAGAACGCGACCGGCGCGCAGACCTTTACGGCGAACGAGACCGTATACCTGAACGTGGAGAACACCTGCGGCAGCGGCGCACACGAGTACCTGCTCTCGACCATCTATATGAACAAGTGGGCGGGCTACTACGACGAGTTCGGCGTGGACACGGAGGACTATTCCCCGCTGAGCGGCGTGACCTTCTCGTTCAGCCTGAAGAACAGCGCGGGCACCACCGTGCCTCTGACCTCGAATACGACGGACGGGGATACTGCGGTACAGTACGGTGAGACAGACACGGATGGCAAAACACAGTCGAACAACGACGCGGGTCAGATGAGCGTGATATTCAAATTCCCGCTGTTGCTGAACGAGTGGATTGTGGCTGTGGCGACCGCCTCCGGCATGAGCGTGACGACCATCACGGACATCACCTCGGACAGCACGAAGCTGGCGACCTTTAATGCCATCACGGGAGACATCTGGGACAAATACGCGGATATGCTCTATGTGGCGAGTGCGATTGATGCTTCGAGTACGTCGCAGCTGACGGACCTGGCGGCGAATGACGGCGCTGTGGCGAAGCGGATTCTGACTGCTTACGCGGCGACCTATTCGACGACGGAGATCAGCGTCGACGAGAGTGGAAATGTGACGGAGAACGGCGACAGTTTCTATATCTCCGCGATGGAGAACGTGCTCGGCTCCTACTATACCTGGGAGGATTCTGAGGGGAACACGCAGTCCCTGGGATATAAGTCCTACTATGCGCACATCGTGCTCACCGAGACTAAAACGACCACGAGCAGTGAATATGGCGATTATGAGCTGAACACTACGGACTATGCGCTGTACCTGCAGTTCCGTCCGACCGGCACCGAGGGCAGCGCGAACATCAAGTATTTCTATCTGGATGATGTCGACCGGACGGATTACTACTACGACGAGGATCCGAGCGGCGTGAGCACCAAAGTTCTGGATGAGAGCTTTGACAATACGACGCGGGAGCAGATCGTCAACATGCCTGTGCTGAAAAAGAGCGTGAGTATCACAAAGTATGGCTATACCCTGAACAGCAGCACGACGGGCAAAACTGACGACGAGTTGAATGGCTACTTTGACGGTATGGATGGGAGCGGACGCAAAAAAATCACGGCGAGCTTCTATCTGCAGCGCTACGACAGCACGTCCGGGTCGTGGAAGTACTATAGCGCCGATGACAGCGAATATGTGGATGACGCTGATAAGGCCAGTTCCATCATAGAGGCCACAACCAGCGGCTGGAGCGGCAAGCTGGCCATCGGTTGGTACCGTCTGATCGAGATCAGCGCAGGGAGCGGTTACGACGTCGTGCTGGACGGAACGTCGGTAGGTGTCAAGGACAGCTCCGACACCACGGAGGCGGTGCGGTATTTCTGGGTGAAGACCGAGAGCGACAGCAGTGCCGTCAATGTCTACGACCCGGACAGCATCGATCTGCTGATTCACAAGTATTCCCTGAGCGGGACGGAGACCAAGAGCGGCGTGACCATCACGCTCACAGATTCCGACGGGATCAAGTACCCAGCAACGAGCTGGAACAGCACGGCGAAGGCCTATGTGATCGAGAATCTGCCGGCCGGCACCTACACGGTGACGGAGACCGTGACGAACATGTCCGTGACGGATGCTTATTTCCAGTCCTTTACGATCACGGTGGGCTATGACCGCGAGGCGAAAACGGAGACCGTGGATCTCACCTACAGCAAGACGAAGTCGGTGACGCAGTACGCGACGTATATCACCGGGGTTTCCGCCTCGATCAGCGGTCAGGTGGACTGCACGAATGACAGTACAGAGGATTCCATCACGGCGAATCCCATTGACTCCTCCGGCGCGACGGCGACTTTGAAGATCTACAACCCGAGCACCGGCTCGATTATGATCACGAAGACGGATGCGAATGACAGCAGCAGTACGCTGTCGGGAGCGACCTTCGAGCTGTACTGGCAGAAATTCGATGTGGAGACCTCGGATGCGTATGTGGCGAAGGCCTCTGATTCGGATGCGCCGACCTATACCTCCGGGAGCAGCGACTGGACTTATGTCGGTGCATATACAACCAGTTCGGGCGGCACCGTCACGGCGTCCGGCCTCACGCCCGGCTGGTACACGGTCGTCGAGACGAGCGCGCCGAGCGGCTATGAGCTGAATTCTGAGGTGCAGGTCGTGGCCGTGGTCGCGGATATGGCCGTGGAAAATGGCGTGCACACGATGACTGACAATGGGAAGGTCTCTGTCACGGTGGCGGACGTCAAAAAGGTGAACCTCAGCGTGACGAAGATCTTCAATCCGAATGATTTTAAGCAAGATCTTCAAGACGAAGCGAGGTACTACAGTGTGACCTTCGGCCTGTATGTGTATGATACGACCAGCAAGACATATATATCGGCATACAATCTGGGGCTGACCGAGACGGATACCGTGACGGTGAAGGTCACTGACACGTCGTCGGGTACAAGTACCTTCACAACGGGTACCGGCACCTGGTACAACCTGATCCAGATGGAAGAGTATCTGGACAGCAATGGCCATTATGTCCTGGGAACTTATACCCTGGACGGGAGCTACTATATCTGTGAGATTTCGGTGAAGAATACAAACACCTCTGCGGACGTCACGAGTAAATGGTGGGTTTCAGGCATCAGCATAAGCTCCGGGAGCGGTCTGTCTGTGGCTGACACCGCGGTTACCGACAGCAGTGGCAACAGCTATTATAAGATAAGCGGCTTTGAGGACAACGCCACCGGCACAGTGACAGTAACCAACGATCTGACTTACGCGACAGTGACGATCCTGAAGACGAATGACGCCAGCCCGGCAGAGCCGCTTTCCGGCGCGACCTTCACGGTCTACAGCGACGCATCCTGTACGGATGAGTATGCGGTGGCTACCGGCACAACCGGAATGAACGGTACCTGCACGATCACCGTTCCGGTGAGCTCCAGGACAGGGACGACCTTCTATATCAAAGAGACGACGGCTCCGACGAGCTACACGCTCTATGAAGATACGATTACGGTGACGCTTACGTCCGGACAGAAGGTTTCCTATTCACAGGACGGGAACGGTTATCTGAAGATCGCGGACAGCAACGGTGTCTACGTAAAGCTGACGAAGTATGACAACATTTACGGTTACAGCAGTCTGAGCCCCCTGTCGAATGTGACCTTCACGCTGCTGCGCAGCGAGGATTACGGCGCGACCTGGACGGTGCTTCGGACTTACACGACCGACAGCGATGGGGAAATTAATTTTGACACCCTTAAGAATTCTGAGGGCGTGATCTACATGCTCGCGGAGACCAACTATGACACGGACGCCTATGACGGGCTGGAGTCCGTGTGGTATACCGTAACGTCGTCAGGTGGCGACACCTCGGCGGAAACAGAGCTCGAGGAATCGACGGTCACCGTCACGGTGAGCAGTACGGAGGTGAGTTACACCGGCTATCAGTTCTCGCTGCAGGGAATAGCGAGCGACAGCACATATCAGATCTACGCCTACAACCAGCCGCGGCCGGAAGTGACTTTTATCAAGACGGGCCATGACGATAGCGGAAGCGCAACGGCGATTCCGACGGCGAAGCTGCAGATTTACAGTGTAGACGCCTCCACTTATACGGCGGGACAGACGCTCACGAGCGATGAAGTGACCGCGGCGATCAATGCGGGTACGTCTGTGGGGACAATCTATACCAGTGTGGTGGACGGCAAGGATTATTCCTCTTACGTAACAAACCTCTCGGCGGGCACCTACCTGGTGGTGGAGACCGAGACGAGCGATGTCAACGATGAGTATGTCATTGACAAGGACGACTCGAACGAGGTCTGGTACCAGATTATCGTGGTGCCGTCGGACGGAACCAAAACGATGGAGGTGAACTTCGTCAATGTGACGCAGGAGTACAGCGTGAGCATTGAGAAGACCGGAACCACGGATCTGGACGATGCCCTCCTCACCGCTGAGGACACGCAGAAGCTTACATATTACCTGGATGTGGACGTGACAAACAGCGGACCGATCAACGGCCTCACCGTGACGGACAGCGGCCTCGTCGCGACAGAGGTTTACCAAAGCGTTGGTTCAGACGATACTGATGATGTTACTGATGCTACAGCAGCGGCGGCGTATCTCAAGGGATACTACAGCATCACCTCAGTGAAGATCCCTGTGGACGCGAGTTATGTGTATAACAGCCTCGTATTCACGAGCGTGGATAAGACTGCTTTTTCACAGACCATCACGGCGAAGGTGACCTTCACCTACGAGGACGGAACGACGGAGGAGCAGAAGGCCGTTCTGGCGAATGTAAGCACGACGGACGGCTACTGGACGGCGACGCCGACATACAGCAGCCTGAAGGTGGTGAGCTTCACCGTGACCTGGTATGACGAGAATCTGGAGACTTATACCGGCTACGAGCTCGGCAGCGACTTTGCGATAAGTGATTCCGGCCTGAATATTGTGGTCGCGATGGAGATCGATGGGCAGGAAAACGGGAATACGAGCTACGAGGCGGTGGCCGAGATCAAGAACAGCGCGGCGGTCACCTACGATTATACGAACTGGGATACGACCGGTACTGCGACAACTTCCCGTGAAGAAGACGATGCGGAGGCGCTGACCACCGTGCCGAATGTGAGCGCGCCGGTGATGACGATCAAGAAGAGTGTGGAAAATGAGACGAGCACGTCGAGAAATAGCAATGGCACAGCGATTATCGGCGATACGCTCCTGTACACGATCACCCTGACGAACAGCTCGAGCAGCCTCCCGATGGAGAATCCCATCATCCTGGATCTGCTGCCGCAGGGCGTCGTCGCGGCGAGCGCGGCCGAGAATTCGTTTATCGCGAATGTGACGATTGAGAGCATTACCGACGCGAGTGGCAATGTCGGGAAAAGTACGCTCACGATTACGGGCGTGTGGAGAACCACCTCGGACGGCTACATGCTCCTGGAGATCGAGACCTCCGGCAGCATTGAGCCGTGGGAGACCGTCACCATCACGCTGGAGGCGGTCGTGGACAGTACCATACTGAATTACCTGACCTCGAATGCTTCGCTGACCAACAACGTCTTTATGACCAGCAGCAAAAAGGGTGAGGTATACGACGACAACCCGGATGGCTCCGTCTTCATGGGCAATATCGGTTCCTGGGCTCAGAATTATGATGAGGACAGTGCAACTGGGAAAGTGCTTGCGTCAATGTTGAGCGCGGACTTTGCCGGATATGGCTATATCTCTGCTACGGCCGTCAATACTTATAATGTGACCTCCTCGGTGAACCTTCTGAAGGAAGTCCAGGGCGATCAGGACGAGACAGACGGAGACTGGTACCACGGAGACGAGGGCGGCACGGCGACGGCCAATATAGATAAAGATTCTACGGACGATGACGGCTACGCGAATTTCCGGCTGACCGTAACCAACATGACGGAGGGTCAGAATCTGACGAATATCGTGCTGATGGATATCGTGCCGAAGGAGGATGGCGCGAGCTTCAACAGCAATATTGACAAGGAATGGAGCCTGATATTTGACAGCATCACGTCTGTCACGATCACCGAAAGCGGTAAAGAGCCAGAAGAAGTGGACGCTTCGAACTATACGTTGTGGTACTACACCGGCAATGTGAAGACAAGCGATGATGTCACGTCCATGCAGACTGCGTTCAAAAGTGACGAAAAGACCGGCTGGGTGAAGGCCAGCGAATATACCGGCGAGATGAGCGCCATCACCGCCTTTGCCGTCGCCTTCGACAGTACCGTAAGCCTCAGCACCGGATCGAAGTTGCAGCTCATTTACAAGGCGATGGTTCCGCAGATGTCGGAAAGCGACGCTTCCGGCAAGGCGCATCTGGCGACCTACAACGACTTTAATTTAACCGGTGATCTGGTGGAAAGCAGCGATTCCACGAACAAAATAAGCAATGTGGATTTGTACAGCAACTATGTCTATGTCCTGCTCTCCACCGAGCCGGTGGGCGTCGGCGGCATGTTCTGGATCGACGCGGACGGCGACGGCGTACAGGACAGCGAGGATGTGGTAAACCCGAGCAGTTACGATTACAGTACAAATGCCGACGGTATGGAGGAAAGCACAGCCTCCACCTACAATAGCCGCACGAACAACTACTCGTCCTACAGCGTGGTGCAGAGCCTGCTGGATACGGCCTCGATACAGCTGCTGACCTACAGCGGCTCGACGAGCGCGGCGAAGACGGCCTACAGCGGTTCCCTGCTCACATCGGCGTCCTGGTGTTTCCTGTTTACGGATTTGTCCTCGGCGAACATCAGCAGCGCATACACCAGTGCAGATGCTTACGACAGCAGCGGCATCCTCTGGAGGGCTCTGGCCGGGGCGAGCACCGCGACCTGGTATCAGCTGCAGGCGATGATCGAAGGATCCGGCTCGATCAAATACAGCCTGACGGAGACTTCGTCGAATGTGCAGTCCTATGATCCGACAGTGATGTACGGCGCGGATAACAGCTTGGTGGGGAATGCGCTGACGGACAGCAGCTACAGCGCGTCCGGCAGTACGACGACTACGAGTGGAACCACCACCGGCTCGGCGATCACGACAGGGAGCACGACGGCGACGTCCGAGAACTTCTTCCTCTACGGGACGACGAGTGGAAATGCGTTGTGGAATCTTGCAGAGGATATCGGCCTGGTGATCTACCGCGACCTGAAGATCACGAAGAAGGATACCGGGAGCGGCACGCCGAAATCCGGTTCCACCTTTAAGGTGTATGGCCCCTACGCGAAGGGAGAGGCGGCGAATGTGACCTCGCTCGACAGTGAGCATCTGGTCGGCACCTACACGATGGATGGTGAAAACACGACGACGATCACCATCGAGAACCTGCTGTACTTCCAGGAGTATATTATCGTGGAGGTTTCCGCAGATGACAGTTATGATCTCGCCTCCGCTGCGGCGACGGGCACCAACATCAGCACAATTACGAAGGGCGTGACACTGGGCTCGACAACGTATAAATCTGCATGGATTCTGGGCATTCCGACGAATGACAGCAGCTACGCATCGGGCGGAGAGAATTATACGACTACCGACCCGACAGCCTACAATACCGTGACCACCGACAATATGACCGTGACCAACGCGCTGAAAATTCAGTCCTTCAGTTTTTACAAGATCAGCGGTGACTCGTACAGCATCGGGGAAGGGTCGACGGTCAGCTATACACCGCTCGGGGGCGCGAAGTTCAGCCTGTACAGCGCTGATGATGTTGACGTGACGAAGACAACGGCGACGGACGGAACCGAGACTGTGATCGATGTGAAAGTGAAAGATACCGTGACGCCGATTGCCACGGCGACCAGTGAGGATACAACAGGTCTGGTGAAATTCACCGGTTTATCGCTGAGCAGCGGCACCTACTACCTGATTGAGACGGCTGCGCCGAGCGGTTACGTTCTGCTCACGGATTACTGGATCGTGACTGTGGATACTGCGGCAAATACGATCACGCTGAGCGGAGGCGGCAAGACCTATGGCAGCAGTACACTCGGCTGGTACATTCCCAACTATCAGACCTCCGATCTGCCTCTGACCGGCGGGATCGGCACCTGGCCGTTTAAGATCGTCGGCGCTCTTCTCATGATCAGCTCCGCGGTCCTGTACTTCCTCCGCCGCCGAAGGAGGCGGGCATGAGGCGCGGCGGCGCGGGAACGACAGCGCCCGCGCCGGGGACGCGCTTCGGGATGCTGACGCTCCTGAAAATCGACCACGAGAAAAAAGGGACGGCGCTATTGGCGCTGCGCCTGTGACTGCGGGGCGGAATGCGTCGTGGAGGAGTATCACCTGAAATCGGGGCATACGAGGAGCTGCGGCTGCTACCGCCGGGAGGCGCCGAAGGAGCGGCGGCTCGACCTGACCGGGCAGCGCTACGGCAGGCTGCTGGTCCTGGGACCGGCGCGGACAGAGGATGACGACGCGGAAGGAGTCTACTGGGAATGCGTCTGCGACTGCGGGAAGCGCTGCGTCTGCCAGAAGGAAAACCTGCGCTCCGGCAATACCAGAAGCTGCGGCTGTATGCAGGAGGAGCAGCGCCGGAAAAATATGAAAACGGCCATTCACTTCGTGGACGGCACCTGCGTGGAGCGCATTGCCTCCCAGAGAACCTATGTGACCAATACCAGCGGGCACCGCGGCGTCTATCGCCGGGAGAACAACCGCTGGCGCGCGAGTATCGGCTTTCAGGGTAAGATGTACAATCTGGGGAGCTTTGACCGCTACGAGGACGCGGTGAACGCGAGGCTGAAGGCGGAGGAGGAGCTCTACACCCCGTTCCTGGAGCAGTATGGCAGGGGCGGGAAGGAGACAGATTGAAAATAAGTTGACAATCCTTTCATTCGGTTGTAAGATATTCTGTGAAGTGGCAAAGGCGTCCCTGGGAACACGGGGGCGCCTTTTCCCGTTCATAAAAGTCCATCCGATGTTCAGGTGTCCTTGCGCGCAGTCCGCATGGCCGCTGTCCGGGACTTTTATAGTAAGTACAGCGAGGGGTGATGAGAAATGTATGAACTGTTGGACCACGCGGACAGTATGAACCGCCTGCTGGCGCGCTACGGCGTCCGCTTCGGCATCTACAAGAACGGCACGTTCAAGGAGCAGCTGTTTCCCTACGACGCGATTCCGCGCGTCATCATGAAGGACGAGTTCGCGTATCTCGAGAAGGGCCTGATTCAGCGGGTGGACGCGCTGAACGCCTTCCTGCGCGACGTTTACGGCGAGAAGCAGATCGTGAAGGACGGCGTGATTCCGGAGGACTTCGTCTTTGCCTCGTCGGGCTATCTGCCGCAGTGTGAGGGCATCTGTCCGCCGAAGGGCATCTACAGCCATATTTCCGGCATTGATCTGGTGAAGGGCAAGGACGGCATCTGGTATATTCTGGAGGACAATCTGCGGATTCCCTCGGGCGCGTCCTATCCGCTGATCGCGCGGGAGATGAGCCGCAGGGCGAGCCCGAATACCTTCCGCCGGAATGCGGTCGTCGACAACCGGAACTACGCGGAGCTCTTAAGCGAGACGATGGAACATGTGAACTGCGGCGGCATCGCCGTGATCATGACGCCGGGCCGCTACAATGCCGCCTACTTCGAGCATTCCTATCTCGCGGAGCGGACGCACAGCGTGCTGGCGACCTGCAACGAGCTTTTCGTCGAGGACAATGTCCTTTATTATAAGGATTACCGCAGCGAGCGGCAGCGCGTGGGCGTGCTCTACCGTCGTCTCTCCGACGAGTATCTCGACCCGACGACCTTCCTGCCGGAGTCGCTGATCGGCGTGCCGAATCTGATGGCGGCCTACCGCGCCGGAAATGTGGCGATCGTCAACGCGCCGGGCAACGGCGTGGCCGACGACAAGGGCATCTACTATTTCGTGCCGAAGATGATCCGCTATTACCTCGACGAGGAGCCGATTCTGAAGAATGCGCCGACCTACCTGCCCTTCTATGAGGAGGACCGGAAGTACGTGCTGGAGAATCTGCCGAAGCTCGTCGTGAAGGATGTGGCGGAGGCCGGCGGCTACGGCGTGATCTTCGGACGCGACCTGTCCGAGGAGCGGCTTGCCGAAATGCGCGCGCTGATTGAGCGGGAGAGCCACCGCTTCATCGCGCAGGAGGTTATCGATTTCATGGATCTGGAGATCATGGACGAGGGGAAGATTGTCGAGCGCAAGGCCGACCTTCGCGCCTTCGTATTGTCAGGAAAGGAGACGAAGGTCTGGGCGAGCAGCCTCACCCGCTTTACCAGGGATCCGAAGTCCTTCGTCGTCAATTCATCGCAGGGAGGAGGTTTCAAGGACACATGGGTGCTGTCTCGATAGAAACGATCGACGAGCTCTACTGGCTCGGGCGGTATACGGAGCGCGTCTTCACGATGCTGCAGGTTTTTGAAAAAATATACGACCAGATGATCGACAGCAGTGATTTCGGCTACGACGATTACTGCGAGCGTCTGGCGATTCCGAATATTTATGTCTCGAAGGAGGACTTTATCCGGCGTTATCTCTTCGATGCGGAGAATCCGGATTCCCTGCTCTCGAATCTTCTGCGGGCCTATGATAACGCGATTCTGCTGCGGCAGATTTTGAGTTCTGAGGCACTCGCCTATATACATATGTCGCTGGATGTGCTAAAATCGAGCAAGGATTCCAGGACTCCGCCGTGGTCTCTGCAGCCGCTGACCGACTATCTCTTTGCCTTCTGGGGCAGTGTCGAGGACTACGTGGAGGATGAAGATGAGAGAAATATTCTGAAGGCGGGCAAGCTTTGCGAGCGCCTCGATCTCTATCTGCGGCTCGACATGCCCCTGCCCCTGGTGGAGCGGGAGTTCTGCCGCCTGTGCGCCAGAGTCTCGAAGCTTCATGTGGAGTACAACCTGATCGCGCTTGCGCGGTTGGGGGAAATCATCGAAAAAGGAGAGGCATGGAAGGAACAGCGGCAGGAGGCGCTTACCGCGCTCGGCTCGATTCTTGAAATGCTGTAGGCATGAAGCGATTACATTTTTCATATGAGATGGAGCTGCAGTTCGGCCAGCCGGTGACGGAGCACTATTTTGTGCTGCGTTTTGTGCCGGAGAGCAGTGCGGTGCAGACGATGGAGGAGCTGGACTATGAGGTCTGTCCCGCGGCGCATCTGGCGCGGCAGAGGGACGGCTTTGGCAATCCGATTCTCGTGGGCGATATCCGGGAGAGCCATGAGGCTTTCTCGTACCGGACGACGGGTATCGCGCAGGTCTCCTGCGCGGAGGGCCTGCCGGAGGCGCTGCATCCGCTTTACCGCAGGAAAAGCCCGCTCACCGCGATGGATGAGGGGCTGGAACAGCTTTATCAGAAACTTTATCCCTCGGAGGCGTCCGCCTTTCCGAGGGCAGTCTGTCTGATGCACGGCCTGTATGAGAATTTCTCCTACAGAAAAGGCAGCACGGATGTGCGCACGACGGCGGCGGAGGCCTTCCACGCGGGCGGCGGCGTGTGCCAGGACTATGCCCATATCCTGATCGCACTCTGCAGGCGGGACGGGATTCCTGCGCGCTATGTCTCGGGTCTGATGCTCGGGGAGGGTGCGAGCCACGCATGGACGGAGATTTACGCGGATGGACGCTGGATGGGACTGGACGCGACCAATGACCGCGTGGCGACGGACGATTATATCAGAATCGCGCAGGGGCGGGATTACCAGGACTGCCCGGTGGAGCGGGGCGTGCTGAAAGGCGACGCGTCGCAGGCACAGCATGTACATGTAAAGGTGGAAGAGAAATGATTATGGATGTGGCATCCGTAGAGCTCCCGGTGGACGAGCGGCTGCGGATTCAGAAAAACCGGCTGACGCCGGAGCATATGACCGGGGAGGAGAAGCGCATCTCCATCGTGACCGGCACGCACGGCGATGAGCTGGAGGGACAGTATGTCTGCTATGAGCTGAACCGGATTATCCGGGAGAACCGGCAGCATTTAAAGGGCATTGTGGATATTTATCCGGCGCTCAATCCGCTCGGCATCGACTCGATCAGCCGCGGGATTCCGATGTTTGACCTCGATATGAACCGCATTTTCCCGGGATCGGACAAGGGGCCGATGGCAGAAAATCTGGCTTACCATGTGGTCGAGGAGCTGAAGGGCTCGGATCTGTGTATCGACATTCACGCGAGCAATATTTTCCTGATGGAGATCCCGCAGGTGCGGATCAATGAGAATACGGCGGAAACGCTGGTGCCCTACGCGAAGAAGCTGAACGTCGATCTGATCTGGATTCACGCGGCGGCGACCGTGCTTGAGTCGACACTGGCACACAGCCTGAACAGCGTCGGCGTCCCGACGCTCGTCGTGGAGATGGGCGTGGGCATGCGTATCACGAAGAAGTACTGTGCACAGCTGCTCACCGGCATTTTCCATCTGATGAAGGACCTGGGGGTCTGGGATGGCGACACCTTCGGCGAGGTAAAGGAGCCGATCATTTCGCAGGACCACAATGTGGGCTTCCTGAACGCGGAGGCCTCCGGCGTTTTCGTACCGGCCGTGGCGCACGGCGTGATTGTGCGGGAGGGCGAGCATATCGGCGATATCATAAGCCCGCTGACCGGCGAAGTTTTAAGCCGTGTGGAGGCCTGCGTCTCCGGCAAGGTGTTTACGATCCGGGAGTATCCGGTCGTCTATGAGGGCTCGCTGCTGGCCCGGATACTGGAGGGCGTGGAGGCATGAGAAAAGAGATTATATATTCCCTGAAGGCTCCCTACCGGGAGAATATGGATATCACAGGATATGTGTTCGGAAAAGGGAAGAAGAGCGCCTGCATCGTCGGCGCGATCCGCGGAAATGAGGTGCAGCAGCTCTATATCTGCTCGCAGCTCGTGCGCATCCTGGGGGAGCTGGAGGAGCACGGGCATATCGCCGCGGGCAATGAGATCATGGTGATTCCTTCGGTGAACCGCTCCTCGATGAACATCGGAAAGCGCTTCTGGCCCTCGGACAATACAGATATCAACCGCATGTTTCCCGGCTACGATCGTGGTGAGACGACGCAGCGCATCGCGGCGGGGCTCTTCGACGAGGTGCAGAAATATGCCTATGGCATTCAGTTCGCGAGCTTTTATCTGCCCGGCGATTTCATGCCGCATGTGCGCATGATGGAGACCGGCTATCAGAACGCGAGCCTCGCGAACCTCTTCAGCCTGCCCTACGTGGTCATCCGCAAGCTGCGTCCGATCGACACGACGACGCTGAACTACAACTGGCAGATCTGGGAGACGAACGCCTTCTCCCTCTACACGAAGGAGACCGACGATATCGACGAGGAGTCGGCGCGCCAGGCGGTGTCCGCGGTGCTGCGTTTCCTAACGAGGATGGGGATTCTGCGCTACGACTGCCACGGCGGCTATATTTCCAGTGTGATACAGGAGGAAGAGATGCTGGTCGTCCGCACGGCCTCCGGCGGCATCTACCGCCGCCTGAAAAATCCGGGCGACGAGGTGGTGCGTGGCGAGATCATGGCGGAGATTCTGCACCCCTACGAGGGCTACGTCACCGAGCAGATCGCGGCGCCGACGAACGGCATCGTCTTCTTTGCGCATCACCGACCGCTCGTGACGGAGAGCGAGATTGTGTACAAGATTATACGGAGGCTGCACGCGTAGACAGAAGTGTCGGCGCTGCTCTTTTGACAGAGCCCGGTGTGGTGATGTAGACAGAGCGAAGTTTATTCCTTCTGTAGATATTTTCCCTCGGCAGGATATAGGACATACGGGAAAGAACCCTGTTCGTTTGAAACGGACTTATAGCAGAAAAAACCTCACGAAAATTATAATGTGTATGATCAATATCAGCGGCATCCCGACGACAAAGTACCAGTGCTTCGTCTTGTGATGAAACACATACATGCCGAGCAGCGTCCCGACGGAGCCGCCGATGATCGAGGCCAGGAAGAGCGTCTTCTCCGGAATACGCCAGAGATGTTTCCTGGCTTTTCGCTTGTCCATGCCCATGAGGGCGAAGCCGACAAGATTGATGATGATAAAATAGGCTGCGATTACGTATTGGATTCCTGATTGAAACATCGTCTTTGTCACCCTTTCAGAATATCCAGATATTTTTTCTGATGGTCGATTGTAAAATGAAGTTGAACACCTAAAAAATCCATAGCGATTGAAT
>JAJQCG010000135.1:0-3971 GCA_021202815.1 Lachnospiraceae bacterium
GATGATACTGCTCTATTTCGTGGGAAAAGAGAGGAGAGCGCACACTGCGCGGTGCACGCGGTAATAAGTCCGGCTGGACAGGATAAGGATAGTATACACGAAGAGACGGGGAGTGTCATCAGAGTTTACAAATTGTTCATATTATTTGTGAAAGTTGCACAAAAAACTTCCGCATAAAATGCAGGCTGTGCTTTACAATATGGCGTATCAAAGGATATAATGGGGAAAAGTACCAGACATTTTCAGTAGACAGGGATGGAGAATGGAAATAGATAAGGAGATAATTGACTATGCAGGAAATTAAGTGTCCAAAGTGCGGAGAGGTTTTTGTAGTTGATGAGTCAGGGTATTCCCAGATTGTTCAGCAGGTAAGAGATAAAGAATTTGAAAAAGAGCTTAAACGACGCGAAAAGGATTATAAAGAACGAAACGAAAAAGACGTTCAGCTTGCGAAGATGGAACAGAAAGATGAATATGAAAAGATAATTTCTTCCAGAGAAGCGGAGCTTGCCAAAAAGGATAAAGAGATTGAACAGTTAAAGGCACAGGTATCTGAAAGTGATACAGAGAGACAACTTGCTGTGAGTGAGACGGTCAATCAAAAGGAAAAGGAGCGTGAGATAGCGCTAGGAAAGAAAAATGACGAGCTGGCGGATAAGGATCGTATAATCGCACAACTTAAGGCTCAAATAGAGAATAGTGAAAGCGAAAGGAAACTGGCTGTTTCGGAGGTTGTCGGTGAAAAAGAAAAAGAAATTTCAAAAAAGATAGAAGAAATTACTTCCTTGAAAGAAAGGTTTGCCGAAGAGGGAAAAGAAAAAATTAAGGAGATTGAGCAGCTAAAAGCACAGGTATCCGCAGGCGGAATGGAAAAAGAGCTGGCTGTGTCAGAAGCAGTACAGAAAAAGGAAGAAGAGATTTCGCAAAAGAATACGGAAATTATGGAGTTAAAAAGCAAGTTGTCAAATAAAGAAACGGAAAGACAATTGAAAGAACAGGCTCTGCAGAAAGAATACGAGGATAAGCTAAAGCAGAAAGATGAACAAATAGAATATTATAAAGATTTCAAAGCCAGACAATCGACGAAGATGATAGGAGAAAGTCTGGAACAACATTGCCTGAATGAATTTAATTCTATAAGAATGATGGCGTTTCCGGCAGCTTATTTTGAAAAGGATAATGACGCAAAGACGGGAAGTAAAGGCGATTTTATCTTTCGGGAAGAGGCAGAAGGAGTCGAGTTTATCTCTATTATGTTCGAGATGAAAAATGAGATGGACACAACGGCTACAAAACACAAGAATGAAGATTTCTTTAAAGAGCTTGATAAAGACAGGCATGAAAAGGGGTGCGAGTACGCGGTCTTAGTATCTCTTCTGGAAATTGATAATGAGCTGTATAATAAAGGGATAGTTGATGTTTCATATAAATATGAAAAGATGTATGTGATTCGTCCACAGTTCTTCATACCAATGATTTCTCTATTGCGGAACGCGGCGTTAAATTCCTTGCGTTATCGTCGGGAACTGGAGCTGGCAAGGAATCAGCAGGTGGATGTTCTTCAATTTGAGAAGAACATGAATGCCTTTAAAGAAGGATTTTCACGAAATTACAGAATTGCCAGCAATAAATTTAAGACGGCTATTGAAGAAATTGATAAAACAATTTCTCACCTGCAAAAGACGAGAGAAGCCCTCCTTTCATCGGAAAATAATCTCCGTTTGGCGAATAATAAAGCAGAGGAACTGAGCATAAAAAAATTGACAAAAAATGCGCCGACGGTAAAAGCGATGTTTGATGGGGCGAAGAGTGGCGATGCTGATGATAAACAGATTGCATTATTGGAAGACAGTGATATTGTGGAAATGGATGAAATGGATGAGTGATTCTTGTCAGCAATCTTTTGGTGCATCGTGACTTTGGCAGCGTTTTTCCGGCTAAGCTGATTATCGAGAAGGACAGGATATATACAGAGAACTGGAATCAGACGCAGCGCACCGGAAGACTGGAACTGGAAGACTTTACGCCGTACCCGAAAAATCCGATTCTGGCCAAATTTTTTGTCAATATAGGTTATGCCGACGGCCTGGGTTCGGGCGTCAGAAATCTGTATAGATTTACGAAGATATATTCCGGCGGGGAACCAGATTTGGAAGAAGGCGAGGTTTTTCGATTGACGGTTCCCTTGACTACACGTGGAACGGAAAATTCGGCGATTGGATCGAGCGATACGGCGATTGAGATCGAAAAAGTGCCGGTAACCACCGAAAAAGTGCCAGTAACCACGGAAAAAATGCCAGTAACCACCGAAAAAGTGCCAGTAAAAAGTGCCGGTAAAAAAATTCATAAAAAGACAGAAGAACAGTATGCTGACATTATAACTTTTATGACCACAGTGCCAGATTGTTCTGTTATCGAACTATGCGATATATTGAGCGTGAAGGAAAGACGTGTAAGAAAACTGTTAAAGGAATTGGAAGAACTCGGGAAGATTGAGTCAACGACGGCTTATCGAAATCGTCGGTACAGATTAAAAGAAGAAGGAGAAACATCGCTTGATTCCTGAACAGATAAATCATTCTCAAAATATCACAAAACCTCATTTATGATGCTTTAAGATACTTTGGAGATATTTTAGTGAAGCTTTAGAAAAGCTTCCGGAGGCCCCCATGAACCCACTCTACTCCATCCTCCTCTGCAACCTGCCCCTGCAGGTCTGCAACTCGAAAATTGCAAACTGGCTCGCCCTCGGCGTCAAGGTCCTCTGGTTCGACAAAGCCCAGGACGCCGCCGTGCTGCGGGAGAAGTACGCCCCGTTTGCGAAGGCGTTTCTGCTGCAGGCATATGAGACTTCGCTTGACTGTTCCGGGATTCTCGTCGACGGGAAGGGCGATCTGCAGCTCTTCTCGAAGACCGTGGCAGACTGCCCGCAGTTCAATGCGGCGCAGTACGAGGTGGAGCACTGCCGGGCGTCGGAGCATGTCGTGGTGCAGGCTTCCGCCGGGACGGGGAAGACGACGGTGATGATCGACCGCATTCTGTACCTGCTGCACACGCAGCCGGGGTTACGGCTGTCGGAGGTATTTATGATCACCTTCACGAACGACGCGGCACAGCAGATGAGCCGACGGCTGCAGGACGCGCTCATGACCCGTTATACGCTGACGCGGCAGAAGAAATATCTGCGCTGGGTCGAGGAGCAGTCGCAGATGCATATCTCCACGATCCACAGCTTTGCCTACGATCTGCTGAAGCGGCTGGGCATCGGGGAGAGCTTTACCCGCGGTCTGCAGATCCGCAGTTTCGAATATGAGAAGAAGGAGCTGGTCAAGAATGCGCTCGATCAGCGGATTGACGACCGAAGGAGCGTCGAGAGCCAGCTCGGTCTGTCCTTCTACCGGGCGAACGCGATCGTGGGCGATTACTGGGGAAAGTTCCTGCAGCTTGGGGTATTGCACCGCGATCTGCTGCAGATGGACTGGGGTGAACCGGACTCGGAGAGCTCGGTGCATTTCCATGAGATGATACAGGGCTTGGTGGAGGAGCTGGACGAGCAGTATTTTGACCTGCAGCGCCGGGAGGAGGCCGTCTCGGTGGACGATATCATGCGGGAACTGCAGGAGCTGCTGCAGGACGGCGAGCTGCCGGTTACGGATCTCTCTATGAAATATCTGTTTATCGACGAGTTTCAGGACTCTGACCTGTCGCAGATCCGGGTCGCGTGCCTGCTGAGCCGGCACTTTGGCTGCCGCTTATTTGTCGTAGGGGATGTGAAGCAGAGCATCTACCGTTTCTGCGGCGCGACGGACAGGGCTTTCGAGATTTTCCTGCATGATATGCGGGAGATGAGCCTCGGGGAGCCGAAGCAATTTACGCTGGTCAATAATTACCGGACGGCGGCGAGCGTGCTGCGCCGGATGGATGATTACTTTTTCACCTGGGCTGGGCGGGGGCTTCTGGACTACAGGAAT
>JAJQCG010000135.1:3981-15727 GCA_021202815.1 Lachnospiraceae bacterium
GGAATGCAGTGGTTCCCTTCAATAAGACGCCGGGCACGATCCGGATGATTCCGGCAGAGAGGCCGGAAACGCCTTCGCAGCAGATCGCCGAGCTTGTCAGCCGCGAGCTGGACGCGCTGATCGCGAAGGTGGAGCTTTCCGGAAAGAAGCCGACCGAGAAAAACCGGGTCGCGGTGCTGACACGGTCGAATAAGAAGCTGAGTCAGCTGGCCGGTATCCTGCGCGGGGCGAAGATTCCGGTATCTGTCCGGCGGGACGGCTCCTTCTACGCCTCGGAGGCGGTGCGGGATTTCCAGGCGATGGTTTCCTCCTTCCTCTTCTGCGATGAACCAAAGTATATTTTTAATTATCTTCTGACGCCCTATGCGGGGAAGATCGAGTCGATGGACGTGAACATCATGGAGCGGCTTGGCGGTGATTATGAGAATCTGGTGGCCTATCTCGATCATTTTCTGAATCAGACCACGTGGAAGCAGTACTACCGGCAGCTGCGGCTCCGCCCGGTGCTGGCGGTGCTGAAGGACATGCTGGAGGGCGAGCCGGTCGTGGATCACTACATTGCGCTTCAGAAAGCGCGGAGGGATGCGGAGGGCTGGACGGAGGAGAGAAGGGACGCGGACACCTTTACCCGGGCGCGGCAGTATCAGGCAAATCTGGAAAAGCTGATGGAGCTGCTGCAGGAAAATCTGGGCGGGGACAAGGTGAGCCTCTACGATGTCCACCATTTCCTGCAGATTAATATCGCGACGAACCGTGCGGAGGAGGAAGCCAGGGTGCAGTCGAGAGACGATTATACCTCGGTGCTCTGTATGACGGTACATAAGTCCAAGAGACTGGAATTTGACACGGTGATCATCCCTTATACCAATGAGAGCTTCGGTGGGCGGCCGCGGACGGAGCTCCTCGTCGACCCGCTTGAGAAAAAGGTGGGATGGTATTATACTGGGGACAGGGAGAATCCGAAACGGAGAAAGAAATATCCCTTTATGGTAAACAGTTATTATGACAGTCTGCAGGCGGACGACGCGCACAGCGGGACGCTGGAGGGCGTGCGGCTGCTCTATGTCGGGATGACGCGGGTGATCGACACGCTGATCTGCGTGGTGGAGCAGCCGCGAAATCCATTTTCCTGGGCGGGGCTGATCGAGGAGGTGACTGCGCGCGATGAGTAGAGCGGTATACACCTACATGGATCTGGCACGATTAAGAGAGAGCCGGAATTTCTGGGAACTGGTGAAATATCCCCATATTACGGTCTCCTCCGATCTGCGCAAATGCTTGAACGGCAGACCTGAGGTGGATCGGGTGTGGGGGCTGGCCGCGGGGATTGGCTCTTTTCGGGCGACCGAATTTTCCAGCCTCGCGAGGGCGGTCGACGGGGACTGGAATACGGACCCGTGCAAATTTCGGCAGATGACCTTCCTCTCCGCGTTCCTGCGAGAGAAGCTTACGGCGGCGGGGGATGACCGGAAGCAGAGGAACTGGCTGATTGGCTGTATGCGCAATCAGGCTTCCCTTCTCTCGGCGATTCTTCTGCTGGAGCAGGCGGGGGTAAGGCCGGAGGATCTGCAGCCGGATGGGGACCGGAACCTGGAGCTGCTTGCCCAGGCCTGGAGATATCTGGAAAGGGAAGATCCGGCGATCGGGGCATTTCGCGCCCGGATGAAAAGTCTTGTTTCCAGGGAAGCGTGGAAGCCGGTTTTTAAAAAGGTGTTCAACCTGTCCTCGCTTGCCGGTGTGGACACGCTGGTGTTCCACGGATTTTACTATATTACGCCGCATCAGAAGCAGATCATGCGGCTATTGGAGCAGGCGGGCTTCCGGCTTGTGTACCTGATTCCCTATGACGAGCGCTATCCTTTTGTCTATGAGATCTGGGAGGAGACCTATTCGGAGGAGCGCGGCTACGACGCCAGGACGGACTGGCATATCGAGCGTTCCTTCGAGGCGGAGCCTTATGGGGAGATTTTCGAGGGCAGGAAAGCGCGGATCCGGAATCGGCTTACGTTGAAAGAGTACGCATCCATGATGGAGTTCGTGAACGACGTCCGACACATTCGGGAGCAGGGCTTTACGCTTTATTCCGCGGATTACAAGACGGCGAATCAGACGCTGAAGGATTATTTTCCGGAAGCCTACGGTGAGAGAAAGCTGCTCTCCTACCCGATCGGGCAGTTCATCAGTACGCTGAACCGGATGTGGGACGACGAGCGGCAGGCGGTCGCGGTTTCTGAGGAGCAGCTGATCGAGTGCTTTTCCTCCGGCTGGCTGGCAGTGGACGGCGTGTCCGGGCGGCAGTATCTGCAGGACCTCGTGTATGTGCTGCCTTTCTTCCGCGGCTGCCACACGGCCGGGGAGTGGGAGGAGCGGATTGCACTGCTGAAGGAAATCGAGGAGTCGGCTGTCGCGTCTTTTGAGATGGAGAAGACCGCGGATGACGCGGCGGCGAGATGGCAGGAGGCGATTGGAAATCCGCTTAAAAATTTCAGCGTATTTGCGGTGGAGCCTGAGCGGCTGGACGTGATACTGAAGCTGATCCGCCAGATCTTCGAGATGGCCGGGGAATTGTTTGGGAAAAACGAGCCGGTGCATGTACAGGACTACATCCGCACGCTGGATCAGACGCTGAAAAAGTATGCGGTGTCTGTGGAGCTCTACGTGGAGGAGCGGGAGCTGGTCAAGGATATTTTCGAAAAGCTGGGCGCGGACAACGGCTTCGACGCCCTGTGCCGTCCGGCGGATACCGCGGCAGCGCTGGGATTATATCTGAGCGGGCATTACGAGGAAGGCGAGATACAGACGAGTCAGATCGGCCTGGTGCGCCCCCTGTATCTGGTCGACGCGGCCTGTGTGAAGAGCCGCGGCAAGGTGCATCTGTGCCTGTGCGACGTGGAGAGTCTTCCTGGCGGGAATAAGGACTATATCTGGCCGCTCAGCCGGAAAAAGATAGAGGAGACGTTCGCGCGGACCGGGAATCCATTGCTTCGGAATCTGATGCAGATCATGGAGTCGACAGCTCTCTGCAATCGCTATTTTACCTACTGCGCGCTGCGGAACCGGGAGGTAACGCTCTCCTTCGTGAGCGCGAGAGGGGAGAAGCTGCTCGCGCCCTCACCCTATGTCCGCCTGCTGCAGGAGGCGACGGGGACGACGATCACACCATCGGCGCGGGACACGATTACTTACAGTAGAGTAAGTGCGGTTCCGCTGCGCCCGGGCAGAATCAGGGACTACGATAAGGAAAAGATGCCGGAGGACACGGTGCAGGAGGCGCGCATGGACTACGCGCTCTGCCCCATGAAATATCTGCTCGGCTATGTATTGGAGAAATATCCGACATATCAGTCGGATTTTCAGATGCAGTATGCGCTGAACGCGCTGATATCGGCGATCAGCCATCTGATGGAAGAGCAGGGGATGAAGGTGGACGAGGCCTACGAGGCGGTGATGGCGCTGTTTCCCTGGATGCGGCGGGCGGAGAAAAGGCAGGTCTACGATTATATTTCTCATGACCTGGACGGGCATGATCTGGACTATGGGAACCGGACGGAGTGCGGCGGGCGCTACTATACAGATGAGCGGCTGAAGCTGCACTACCCGAACCAGGACGTCCGGACGGAGGCAAATACGCGCTACGGGCGGCTGGATGCGCCGGACGGGCGTAAGGGGCTGGATCTATACGAGGCGCCGGAGCGGCAGGACACCTGCAGCTTCTGCCCGCATGTCGCATACTGCCGGAACGCGCGCTATGCCGGAGATCAGGAGAGCTACTATGATTGATTCATATTTCTGGAAAAGAGTGGCGAGGAGCTGGGCGAAGGACAGCGAGGAGACGACGCTGGACAGCCTGGCAGGGGACTCGTCCCTTGACAAGGTGAAAAGTTTCCGGGATCAGGGATCTGCGTCGGGCGTTTCCGCGGGCGGCAGCCGCGCGGAGGAAGAGGAACCGTCCTGGTTCGACATGTCTGGCGAGGAGATTGGCGACATGCTGGCGAACCTGGGACTGAATGATTTTTGATAACAGTTCAGGACGGCCTGCTGTTCTGAATAGTTACAAGCTTTGAATGGAGACGGAGCAGATGGGCTTCATAGATTATCAGGGCACAAAGAAAGACCGCTATGAAGAAGTGCTCGCTTTCGCGAAGGCGCAGCAGGAGGAGGAAGCCCGGAGGCGTGGGGGAGCGCGGGCAGGGAGTCGTCCGGAAGCAGGAGCGTCGCAGGAAGGACGTGCCGCCTCGGAACATGGGACTCAGCCACAGGAAGGCCTCATAATTCCAGGTCAGGAGCCACAGCCGGAATCGAAGGAGACAACGGCCTTATCAGAACAGGGCTCACAGCCAGATGTGTGGAAACCGTCGAATCTGCCAGGACAGAATGCGGGGAACCCCGCACGCCCACAGTTCGACAGGGAGCGTTTTCAGGCGCTTCTTGAGGAAAAGCGTCTTCCGGCTTATGCGGAAGCCTTCGGCCTGCTGCGAAAATGCCCTTTGCCGGAGGAGATGGGCGGATTTTATGGAGAACTCTCAGACAGGCTCCTGGTTCTGCAGGAAGCGCTGGATAAGTTTCAGGAGAGCTGCCAGCCGGATTTATTTTTGTTTTATGAATATTATATACCCGAGGCGCTCCGCCTGGCGGTCGCTTACATCGGATATCTGGACGGCGGAGCGGGAGAGAAGACGCTGAATGAGACCGGAGCGGAGGTGCTGGACGCGGCAAAGCGCCTGCTGCTTGCGGTGAATGAAAAGATCGATGAGATTTACCAGTTCGCGGCGATGGAGACGAAAGCGGAGGCGAGGGCGCTCGAAAGCATGCTGAACCAGGCCGGATATATCGATCCGGAATATAGGATAAAGTAAGTTCAGAACAGCGTCAAAATGAAAAGTCTGAATAATAACAGTATAATAAAAAGCAGGAGGATAAATAAGATGGGGGACACGAGAGAAATGGCGGCAGCCGTACAGGAAGCGAAAAGCGCGAAGACGCCGACCCTGACCCTGGAGCCGGAGAACCGGGAGTATGACATGGTCATCCCGGAGCCGTCTCTGGAGGCGGTGGAAGCGGGCGCCTCTGGAGAGGCAGTGGCGGCGGGTTCCGTGGACGAGTCCATGCTCTCCGAGGAAGAGAAAAAGCAGGTGGAGGAGTTCGCACAGAAAATTGATGTGACGAATGTGAAGATGGTCAACTCCTACGGCACGGACGCGCAGAAGGGTATCTCGACCTTCTCCGCCTCGATCACCGGCAAGGTCAGAACAAAGGACTTTGGGGACGTAGGGGACAGCCTGCGCGAGCTGCGCGTCGCGATCAACAGCACGCTTGTGCCGGAGAAGAAGGACATTCTGGGGCTGTTTCAGAAAGGAAAGCAGAAGGCGACCTACGCGATCGCGAATTATGAGAGCGCCGAGACGAACATTAAGAAAATCGAGAAAGATCTACAGAAACATCAGCAGGTTCTGACGAAGGACGTCTATGTCTTTGACCAGATGTATGATAAGAACCTCGAGTTCTACAAGGAGCTGACGATGTACATCATCGCGGGCAAAAAAGCGCTGGAGAGGGCAAAGAGCACGACGATGGCCCAGCTGAAGGCGAAGGCGGACGCCACGCAGGATCAGCTCGACATCCAGAATTACCGGGATTACGGCGACGCCTGCACGCGCTTTCAGAAAAGGCTCTTTGATCTGGAGACGACCCGGCTGGTGTCCATTCAGATGGCGCCGCAGATCCGTCTTTTGCAGAACGCAAATCAGGAAGCGGTCGACAAGCTTCGCTCCGACGTGATCAACACGATTCCGCTCTGGAGAAATCAGATGGTGCTGGCGCTGGGCATCGACCACACGACGAAGGCGCTGAACGCGCAGAGCGCCGTCGATGAGATGACGAATGAGCTGCTGCGGAGAAACGCGGAAACGCTGAAGCAGGGCGCGATCGACGCAGCGCAGGCCTCGGAGAGGGGTATTGTCGACGCGGAGACGCTGCGAAAAGTCAATGAGGACATTATCACCTCCATCAACGAGGTCGTGAAGATTCACGAGGAGGGAGCGCAGAAGCGCGCCGAGGCGCAGGAAGAGCTGGTGAAGATCGAAGAGGAACTGAAGCAGGCATTGCTGGAGGCCGGGGCAAGGTAAGATGAATAAAGAAAAAAGATTTCGGGTTACATTTAACTCCCCTGTGGTATTGTCTATTGTGGCGATCAGCTTTGTCGCGACGCTTCTGAACGAGCTGACGGGCGGCGTCTCGAACATGCTTCTTTTTATGACCTACCGCTCGTCCCTTTTGTCGCCGCTGACCTGGCTTCGGATGTTCACCCATATTTTCGGGCATTCAGGCTGGACGCACCTGATCGGAAATATGAGCTATCTGCTGCTGCTTGGGCCGATGCTGGAGGAAAAATATTCCTCGCAGACCCTGGCGGCGATCGTGGCGATCACGGCGGTCGTGACGAGCCTTGTAAACTGCCTTTTATTTCCGAATGTGGCGCTGTGCGGGGCCAGCGGGGTGGTCTTCGCGTTCATCCTGCTCTCCTCCTTCACGAATTTCCGGGAGGGCGAGATCCCGCTTACCTTTATTCTGGTGGCGGTTTTCTTCATCGGGCAGCAGGTGTATGAGGGAATCACGGTGCAGGACAATATTTCCAATATGGCGCATATCGTCGGCGGCATCGTGGGTTCATTCCTGGGCTATCATCTGAACCGGGGGAAGTGAAGCGGCGCGCATTCCGGAGTAACAGAGGAAGCTATGTTGAGGAGTTCTGTTCTGCAATATCGGAAAACAGGACAGAAAGACCAGGTTATTTTGAAACGCTGCGCCAGGACAGGAAGAACGAAGAGACAGAGGTGAGAAGCCATGCGGGATTCCTATGGCAGAGAGATCGATTATCTGCGCGTATCCGTCACAGATCGCTGTAATCTGCGCTGCCGCTACTGCATGCCGGACGGGATTGCGTGGATTCCGATGGAGGAAATCCTGACATTCGAGGAGATCACGCGGCTGTGTCGGGAGGCGGCGGCGCTCGGGATCACGAAATACAAGATCACGGGCGGCGAACCGCTGGTGCGGCGCGGCTGTTCGGCGCTGGTGCGGATGATCCGGGAGATTCCGGGCGTGCAGCAGGTGACGATGACGAGCAACGGAATTCTGCTGGAGCGGTATCTCACGGAGCTGCTGGATGCGGGGCTCTCGGCGGTCAATGTGAGCCTCGACACGACGGATCGTGAAAAATATCGCGAAATCACGGGCTTCGACGAGCTGCCGCAGGTGCTTCGCTCGATAGAAGCCGCGTCAGCTTCAGGGCTACGGGTCAAGATTAATGCGGTGCTGCAGCACGGACTGAATGCGGACGCCTGGGAGGGGCTTCTGCACTTTGCGGAGGAAGGGCTGGCGGATGTCCGTTTCATTGAGCTGATGCCGATTGGCCGCGGAACGGACGGGCATATGGTGTCAAATGAAGAACTGTTTCGCAAAATAGAGGCTCGTTATGGTTCGCTTGTGAGAGACGGGGCGTTCCATGGAAACGGCCCCGCCGTTTATTACCGCATCGCGGACTGGCCGCGCAGCGTCGGCTTCATCAGTGCGATTCACGGAAAATTCTGCGGACACTGCAACCGGCTGCGCCTGAGCTCGACCGGGCGGCTCAAACCCTGTCTCTGCTATGAGGACAGCCTGGATGTGCGCGGCGCTCTGCGGGGCGGCAGTGACACGGAGGTGCGTGATATCTTGAAAAAGGCAATTCAGGGGAAGCCGCGGATGCACTGTTTTGAGGATACAGGGGCAGTCACAGAGCGTCAGGAGATGGCAAAGATCGGAGGATGAGACAGATGGGACGGATTATTGGTATCTGCATCAGTGAGAAGCGCGGGACGGCGAAGCACGAGGTTGACGCCTGCGAGATCGTGGAGGGCTGGGGTCTTAAGGGCGACGCTCACGGCGGGGACTGGCACCGGCAGATCAGCCTGCTTTCCTATGAGAAAATAGAGGAGTTTCGTGCGCGCGGCGCGGAGGTGGACCTGGGAGCCTTCGGGGAGAATCTGATCGTGGAGGGATTTGATCTGCGCACGCTGCCGGTCGGAACGCGCTTTCGGATCGGGGAGGTGGAGCTCATACTGACTCAGATCGGGAAGGAGTGCCACAGTCACTGCGCGATTTACAAGAGAATGGGCGACTGCATCATGCCGCGGGAGGGCGTCTTCACGCGCGTGATTCATGGCGGCAGGATTCAGAAGGGAGATACGGTGGAGATGATCCCGCCCGAGAAGGACAGGCCCTTTACCGCCGCGGTCATTACGCTGAGCGACAAGGGCGCCGCGGGCGAGCGCGAGGACAGGAGCGGCCCGGAGGTGGAGCGCCTGCTGAAGGAGGCGGGCTATGAGGTCGTGGAAACTCTGCTGCTCGCGGACGAGCAGGCGGCCTTGGAACGGCAGCTGATCCGTCTCGCCGATCAGCGCCAGGTGAGCGTCATCATGACGACTGGCGGCACGGGGTTCTCCGTGCGCGACATCACGCCGGAGGCGACGATCGCGGTCTGCGACCGCATGGCGAATGGAATCGCGGAGGCGATACGCGCCTACTCGATGACGATCACGCCGCGCGCGATGCTCAGCCGCGCGGTCTCGGGCATCCGCGGATGGACGCTGATCGTAAATCTGCCGGGCAGCCCGAAAGCCGTGCAGGAAGCGTTGGAATTCCTGCTGCCGAATCTCGGCCACGGACTGGGGATCCTGCGGGGCACGGAGGGGGAGTGCGCGAGGACTTCATGATTCTGCCGCGCTACCTGCCGCGGATGTGATTGTTTCTATTGCATACAGCGGCAGGTTTATCAGCCCGTCTTCTTTTTTGAAATCAGCCATCGAAGCGCGAACAGATATCGCAGGGGAGAATTTCTCGCGATAGGTCTTCAGGCTCTTGGCCCTTAGATTCACTTCCGCTTTTACCTCAAGCGGTATAATCTGTTCGCCCGTATCGACAACAAAATCAACTTCGCAGGAGCCTCTGTCGTTGGTGTAATAATAGACGCCCAGATCCGCGATCGTCTTAAGCTGCTGACAGACATACTGTTCTGTAAGCGCGCCCTTGAACTCGACAAAAAGATCATTACCGTCAAGCAGTGTGCGCTGACGCAGTCCCGTCATACAGCCGAGCAGACCGACATCCACCAGAAACAGTTTAAATGCTTTCAGATCCTCGTAGGCCTTCAGCGGGATACCGGCCGCATTGACCCGGCTGACCTTATGGATCAGGCCGCAGTCAGAGAGCCACATAATCGCTGTCTCATATTCCTTGGCGCGCGCGCCCTCGCGGACAAGACCGTAAATAAATTTTTTGTTTTCCTTTGCAAGCTGAGAGGGGATGCTGTTCCAGATCATGCGGATCTTCGGAACAATCTCATTGGGCGCGTGCTTGGAGAAATCCTGTTCGTAGGCCGTCAGGATCCGTTTCTGAATCTCCCGCACTTCATTGAAATCCTGATTCTCAGAAAAGCTCAGCACCGCCTCGGGCATACCGCCGACAAAGTAATAGTACTTCAGGGCGTCGATGTATGTCTGCCGGAAGCCTGTGATCATTTCAAAATCCTGCCGTTCAAGAAGCTCCGCAAAGCGTTCCCTGCCGATCGCCATTAGAAATTCTCCGAAGGAAAGAGGATAAAGCTTTAAAAAATCAACCTTGCCAACCGGAAAGGAAGTGCCTTCATGCAGGGCAATGCCGAGCAGAGATCTGGCACAGACAATGTGATACTGCGGAGCATTTTCATAAAAATATTTGAGCGAAGTCAACGCCCGTGGGACTTCCTGCACTTCATCAAAGATCAGCAGCGTACTGTCCGGGTCAATTTTGCGCCCCGCATACAGCTCCAGTCCCATAATCAGCCGATCTGTGTCCAGATCAGACGCAAACAGCTCTGCCATCCGGGAATTAGAATCAAAATTAATGTAAATCGTATCCGCATAGGCCTGCCTGCCAAATTCCCTCATCAGCCAGGTCTTGCCGACCTGCCGTGCGCCCTCGATGATCAGCAGCTTGCGGCGTCTGCTTTTCTTCCACTTTAACAATTTTTCCATCGCGATTCGATACATAGACACACCTCCGTATCCGGATAGAAATAGTATAGCCCCTGATTACAAAAATTACAACGAAATTTTGATGGATAATAACATTTTTTGCATGGAAAGAAAGATAGCGCCTGTTTCGCCCCTTAGTGAGTGAACGAGCTACAGATTTTTCTTCTTATAAACAAAGTACAGCCCCAACGCGGTGAAGACCACGAGATAGGCCAGCAGGACCAGGATCCCGTACAGGTTCGGCGTCTCGCCGTAGGCGATGCTGCGGACGATCCGGCTGGTCTGGGAGAGTGGAAGCGCCGCGATGAACTCACGCGCGCCGTGCGGGATCGCGTCCGTGGAAAAGAAGGTATTACACAGATACGACATCGGCATGATGATGTAGTTCGAGAAGCGCGGCACGTCGGCATGATTCTTTGCGATGAAGGACACGACGATGCCGATCGAGGCGAAGACCGCGCCGTTCAGGAAGAGCACCAGGATCGAGAGCCAGCTGAAGACAAGGCCGGTCTGAATCGGCCAGATGAGCAGCAGGATGATGCCGTCCGCATAGAGGCCGCGCAGGGCCCCGGCGATGATCTGTCCCGCGACGAACTGCCACAGCGGGGTCGGCGAGATGATGACCTGGTCGAAGGCCTTCTCGTAGAGCCGCTGTACGTTCAGGTTCTGTGCGATCGCGTTGAAGCTGCCGTTCATCGTGCTCAAGGACACAACGCCCGGGATCAGATAATAGAGATAAGGCTGGCCGTTCATCGTCGTGCGGATGCCCCAGCCGAATACGATCAGGTACATGAGCGGCGAGACCATCGCCGCCAGTGTAATTCTGGAGAAATCACGCAGAAATTCTCTCCATTTTTCCCATAAAATTGTTACGATTCCCATATATTCTCCTCGTGACGCCTGAAGTGTCGCTGCGCCATCTTCGTAATATTTCGTGACAGCCTGTTTTTCAACTTTTCTGCACAAACCGGTAAACTTTCTTACAGGCTTCTGCCGACCCGCTCGACGAACACGTCCTCGAGCGTCGTATCGCGCATGGTGCACTGCCCGTCGAGCCCGGACAGACAGGCGATGGCTTCCTTCCGATCGTGGAAATAGCGGCTGCGCAGCCCGTCCTGCGTCTGCTGGTCGATCGCCCAGGCGCCCAGCTCCTCGATAAAACCGGCGGGCGTATTTACCTCGATCAGCTTCCCGCCGTTCATGAGAGCCACACGGCCGCACAGCGACTGCGCCTCCTCGATATAGTGCGTGGTCAGCAGAATGGTCAGTCCCTGCTCGTTCAGCTGGCGCAGCAGGTTCCACATTTGTCTTCGCGAAATGGCGTCCATGCCCGTGGTCGGCTCGTCCAGCAGCAGAATCTGCGGGTCAGTCAGCAGCGCGCGGCAGACCATCAGCTTGCGTTTCATGCCGCCGGAGAGCTGGCGGATCGTTTTCTTGCGATGGCTTGTCAGCCCGGCGAACTCGAAGAGCTCTTTCGCCTTCGCGCGGATCTGTCGCACCGGCATATAGTAGAGCCGTCCCTGGTATTCCATGATTTCGTCCATGTCCATATCCTGCCGCATGGAGTATTCCTGCGTGATGACGCTGACCTTTCGCTTCAGGTCCTGCCGCTGCCGGGTGAGCCGCTCGCCGTCAATGAGGATCTGGCCGCTGCTCGGCAGAAGCAGGGTGGATAGGCTGCTGCTCGTCGGCGT
>JAJQCG010000135.1:15737-18124 GCA_021202815.1 Lachnospiraceae bacterium
TTCGGCCCGAGCAGGACAAAAAATTCACCGCTCTCGATCCGGAGATTTAAGGAATCGACCGCGGTGAAATTCTCAAATGTCTTTGTCAGGTTCTGAAGTTCGATCATATGGCTTCACGGGCTCCTTCTGATGTATAGGAACTATTATAAGGCCCGTGATAATTTTTTTCAACAATTTTCGGGCAGGATTCCACTATTGTAATTTTTGTCCCATTCCAGTATAGTAAAAACAGAAAGAGAAGGTCTGGTACAGCAATGAAAGAATTTAATACAGCGGTCATATGCAATCCACAAAAACACTATATGGTGGATATATCAGAGAAAATCGACCGGATTGCCGGTCGATATATAGAGGCCGGAAAATATTTTTCAATCAACCGGGGCAGGCAGTACGGAAAAACCACAACGTTGGGGGCTCTGGCCCGGAGGCTCAAGAAGGATTATTACTGCTTTCAGATCAGCTTTGAGGGCGAGGAGGCTATGTTTGAGTCGGAATACGGCATGGCTTCCGGCATTGTGGATCTGATCGGAAATGAACTGAATCTGGAGCAGGTGCCGGAAAAACTGGCAGACAGGTGGAACAGGCCGATTGACGCTGAAAAGCCGTTCCGGGATCTGGGAAGGCGGATTACGGAGCTGTGCCGTGACAGCGACCGGGGAATTGTCCTGATGATAGACGAGGCGGACAGGGCTTCCGATAACCAGATGCTTCTGAGATTTCTGGGAATGCTGCGAGATAAGTACATTCAGCGGGAAATGGGGAGAGATTCTACCTTCCAAAGCGTAATACTGGCGGGAGTATACGACATCAAAAATCTGAAATTAAAGCTTCGGCCTGATGAGGAACACAGGTATAACAGCCCCTGGAATGTCGCGGTTGATTTTGAGGAGGATCTGAGTTTTTCCCCGAAAGAAATAGCGGGGATGTTGGAAGAGTATGAAAGCGATTATCATACGGGTATGGATATTCGCACAATCTCTGAACTGATCTATGATTATACATCCGGTTATCCGGTTCTGGTGTCGGGCATTTGCAAGCGTCTAGATGAGAACGTCGCGGGGATGGAGGCATTTCCGGACAGGACGGCTGCGTGGACCGGCGAAGGGGTAGCGGAAGCAGTAAAAATTATAGAACATACCAGAATGCCGCTGTTTGAGGACATGATCAAGCAGTTGAAGGATTATCCGGAGCTGAAGGAGATTCTTCGAAGCATTCTGTTCGAGGGCGCGTCTATACCTTTTAATGACTACAACGATGTTCTGAATCTGGCAAAAATGTTTGATTATATTAAATCTGTCTCCGGACGCGTGGAAGTTTCCAATCGAATTTTTGAAGTGGTATTGTATGACTATTTCCTTTCTGAAGAGGCGGTGGGAAATGCCACGAACAGGGACGCGGAGCTGAACCGGAGTCAGTTTATTTCAGGCGGCAGGCTGGATATGGAGGCATTGCTGTGTAAATTTGCGGAGCATTATTCCTGTGTTTATACGGATAATGATCAGAGATTCGTTGAAAAATACGCGCGGAAAATATTTCTTCTGTATCTGAAACCAGTGATAAACGGAACCGGAAATTATTATATCGAGGCGCAGACACGCGACGCGAAGCGCACCGACATTGTAGTGGATTATCGGGGCGAGCAGTTCGTGGTGGAGACCAAGATCTGGTATGGTCCCCAATATAACGAGGATGGTGAGAGACAGCTGTGCGAATATCTGGAACAGCTGCATCTTAAGAAGGGATATATGCTGACCTTCAGTTTTAACAGGAATAAAAAGACCGGAGTGCGGCAGACGGTGGTCGGCGATAAGCAGCTGTGGGAAATCACCGTCTGAAAGAATATTTGTGTTATGTATCATGGGATAGAGATACTATTTTAACTTTGAAATAGAGAGGTTGATAGAGAATATGACTATTATTCAACTGCAATATTTTAATGAAATCTGTAAGCAAAAAAATATGACGAAAGCCGCCAGAGCTCTTCATGTATCACAACCATCATTATCGAATGCTTTGCGGAGTCTGGAGGAGGAACTGGGCGTTCAACTGTTCTATCGTGTAAAAAAGCGTTTACTTTTAACGAGAGAGGGCGAGTTTTTCCTTCAGGAATCGGGGAGAATTCTTGCCGATTTGGATAGATTATATCAACAAATGAAAGATCTAGGAAACAAACATAACTTGATTCGGATTGGGATTCCGCCTATGATTGGAACTTTGATCTTTCCGCAGATACTCATATGGTTTAAAAGAAAATATCCGGATATAAAGATAGAAGTAAATGAAATAGGATCTATATCCAGCCGAGAACTTTTGATGAATGAATCTCTGGATCTTGCAATTATTGTACCAAGTCGCTAACGCGACGGCTAGCCTTGGATATAAATTTT
>JAJQCG010000074.1 GCA_021202815.1 Lachnospiraceae bacterium
CGCGAGGTGGGCGCCGACGAGGTCATCGCCGGCGTGCTGCCGGACGGCAAGGAGGCCGTGATCAGCGCCCTGAAGAAGAAGGGACGGGTCGCGATGGTCGGCGACGGCATCAACGACGCCCCGGCGCTCACGAGCGCGGACATCGGCATCGCGATCGGCGCGGGCACGGATATCGCGATCGACGCTGCGGACGTGGTGCTGATGAAGAGCAGACTTTCCGATGTCCCGGCGGCGATTCGTCTGAGCCGCGCGACGCTGCGGAACATCCACGAAAATCTGTTCTGGGCTTTCTTCTACAATGTAATCGGCATTCCGCTCGCCGCGGGCGTCTGGATTCCGATATTCGGCTGGACCCTGAACCCGATGTTCGGCGCGGCGGCGATGAGTCTCTCAAGCTTCTGCGTCGTGAGCAACGCGCTGCGTCTGAATCTGTTCCGGATGGACGACGCGAGCCGGGATAAAAAGCGGAAGGACGCGCTCGGGAGCGAGCCGCTCCTTCCGAAGGCGAAAGGAGGTGAGGAGAAGATGACGATGAAGATCGAAGGAATGATGTGCGCACACTGCGAGGCGCGGGTAAAGAAGACGCTCGAGGCTTTCGCGGAGGTGGAGTCCGCCGAGGTGAGCCATGAGAAGGGCACCGCGGTGCTCACGCTCTGCGGCACGCCGGATAAGGATGCGCTTAAGAAGGCGGTCGAGGACGACGGCTACCAGGTGCTGGCAGTGGAAGACTGAGAAAATGGCCATTTCCCGCAGGGTTTTTCAGAAATAAAATCTGAAATTTTTCTTAAATATTACAGAATTATTACGAATAGAATCGAATACTCATTGACACTGCAGGACAGAATGGAGTATATTGTCTTTGTGAGTCAATTTAGCACGGGAGGCTGCATACAGCCTCCCGTTTAAAGAGAGGAAAAATACCGATGACACATCTGGACGAACTGGAAGCCGAGGCCATCTATATCATGCGCGAGGTCGCGGCGGAGTGCGAGAAACCGGTCATGCTTTACTCGATCGGCAAGGACAGCTCGGTCATGCTGCATCTGGCGCTGAAGGCGTTTTACCCGGAGAAGCCGCCCTTCCCGTTTATGCACATTGACACGACCTGGAAATTTAAGGAGATGATTGCTTTCCGCGACCGTATCGCGAAGGAGAAGGGGATCGAAATGATCGTCTACACGAACCAGGAGGGCGTGCGGCAGGGCATCAATCCCTTTGACCACGGCGCGGCCTACACGGATATCATGAAGACGCAGGCGCTGAAAGATGCGCTCGATCTCTACGGCTTTACTGCGGCCTTCGGCGGCGGCAGGCGCGACGAGGAGAAGTCGCGGGCGAAGGAGCGGGTCTTCTCTTTCCGCAACAGCGCGCACGCCTGGGAACCGAAGAAGCAGCGCCCGGAGATGTGGCAGCTTTACAATACTTTCATCCACAAGGGGGAGAGCATCCGCGTTTTCCCGCTGTCCAACTGGACGGAGAAGGATATCTGGCAGTATATCGGCCGCGAGAAGATCGAGATCGTGCCGCTCTACTTCGCGAAGGAGCGCCCGGTCGTCGAGCGCGACGGCAACCTCATCATGGTGGACGACGACCGCATGAAGCTGCGCGAGGGTGAGAAGATCGAGATGAAGAAGGTGCGCTTCCGCACGCTCGGCTGCTACCCGCTGACCGGCGCGGTGGAGTCGGAGGCGGACACGCTCGACAAGATCGTCGAGGAGACGCTCGGCGCCGTCTCATCCGAGCGGACAAGCCGTGTGATCGACCACGAGGCGGCCGGCAGCATGGAGAGAAGAAAGAGGGAGGGATATTTCTAGATGATGGACAAGCATACGGATCACAAAAATCTCGACCTTTTGAAATTTATTACCTGCGGGAGCGTGGACGACGGAAAATCCACGCTGATCGGCCACATGCTCTACGACGCGAAGCTGCTTTACGCGGACCAGGAGCGCGCGCTGGAGCTCGACAGCAGGGTCAGCAGCCGTGGCGGCGCGATCGATTATTCGCTGCTGCTCGACGGGCTGATGGCGGAGCGGGAGCAGGGCATCACAATCGACGTGGCCTACCGCTATTTTACGACGGACAACCGCAGCTTTATCGTGGCGGACACGCCGGGCCATGAGGAGTACACGAGAAACATGGCGGTCGGCGCCTCCTTCGCGGACCTTGCGGTGATTCTTGTCGACGCGACGCAGGGCGTGCTGATCCAGACCCGCAGACATACGCGCATCTGCGCGCTGATGGGCATCCGCCATTTCGTCTTCGCGGTCAACAAGATGGATCTGGCGCACTATGACAAATACCGCTTCTACTCGCTGGAGAAGGAGCTGCGGGGACTGGCGAGCGAGTTTCAGCCCGCGTCCGTCGCGGTGATCCCGGTCTCCGCGACGGAGGGCGACAATATTACTAAGAAATCGACAAACATGCTCTGGTACGAGGGGCCGGTTCTGCTCGACTATCTGGAGCAGATCGACGTGTCAAAGAAGAAGCTAAAAAACGGCTTTGCCCTGCCCGTGCAACGCATCAGCCGTCCTGACCGCACCTTCCGCGGCTTCCAGGGGCAGGTGGCCTACGGCTCCTTAAACCTGGGAGACGAGGTGACCGTACTTCCGAGCGGGGAGAAGGCGAAGGTGAGCGGCCTTCTGAACTGCGGCAGCGAGAAAAAGAAGATTCACCGGGGCGAGGCTGTGACCGTGCAGTTCGACCGCGAGATCGACATTTCCCGTGGGGACGTAATCATGAAGGACGCCGCGCTCGAGGTGGGGAGCATGTTCACCGCGACGCTGCTCTGGATGGATGAGGCTCCGCTCACGGCCGGCCGCAATTACATGCTGAAGCTGGGGACGAAGGTGCTGCCGGCGACCGTGCTGAAGATCAAGTGCCGGGTCGACGTGAACGACGGCTCGCGCATTCCCGCGAAGCAGATCCGCAAAAATGAGATCGCGGTCTGCGACATTTCCGTCTTGGACAAGATGATTTTTAACCGCTTCCGGAAGAAAGCCGGAGCGGACTGTGACCGCGCGCTGGGGACCTTCCTGCTGATCGACCGTATCAGCAATATGACTTCCGCCTGCGGGACGGTCAACAATTCGCTGCGGCGGGACCGCAACCTGACGGAGCAGAAGCTGGACGTTACGAAGGAGCTGCGCGCTGCACAGAAGAACCAGAAGTCGCTGACTGTGTGGTTCACGGGACTGTCCGGCTCGGGCAAGTCTGCGCTCGCGAACGAGCTGGAAAAGCGGCTTGTGGCGATGGGGAAGCACACGATGGTGCTGGACGGCGACAATATCCGCCTCGGCCTCAATAAGAACCTCGGTTTCGAGGAGTCCGACCGCGTCGAGAATATCCGTCGGATCGCGGAGGTCGCAAAGCTGATGAACGACGCCGGGCTGATCGTGATGACCTCCTTCATCTCGCCCTTTTCGAGCGACCGCAAGAACGCGCGGGAGATTATAGGGAAAGAGTTCGTTGAGGTCTATGTGAGCACGCCGCTCGAAGAGTGTGAGCGGCGGGACGTGAAGGGTCTATACAAAAAAGCGCGGAAGGGGGAGATCCCGAATTTCACCGGCATCTCCAGCCCGTATGAGACGCCGCGCGACGCGGAGCTTGTGATCGACACCTCCAGAAAGCCGCTGGCGGAATGCGTCGACGAGATCCTGAGTTATATAGAAGATCGCATCGGATAGGAGAGCATAGAGGTGGGATATCCAGATTTTGTCTGCATGGGTTTTCAGAAATGCGGAACGACCACGCTGTACCAGCTTTTAAAGCAGCATCCGCAGGTGGCGCTCTGCCGGGACGTGAAGGAGCCGATGTATTATCGCGTGCCGTTCTGGAGTCTGATGGGCAGAAGGTTTTATCGCTGGCGTTATTTTGGTCATATCGAGGAGGGCGATACGCGCCTTCTCGGCGAGGTGAACGCCGGGCTGAGTTATGGCGGCTGCGCGCGGAAGATCAAGCGCGATTTTGATCCGGATACAAAGATGATTTTCATGATGCGCAATCCGGTTGACCGCAGCTATTCCGCCTATCGGTATTTTCTGGCGCGCGGATTTCTCCCCGCCTCTGTACTGCATTATGATAAGGCGCATGGGCACGCGGAGGGCTTCGATCATTATGTGCGCAGCGTTCTGGAGGATAAAAGGAAGCGCTCGCAGATCATGAAAAAGAGGATGAAGTACATCGTCCTTTCCCAGAGCAACTATGCCGCGTGCATCGGCGAGTATCTGGATACCTTTGACCTGCACAATATGAAGTTTGTGATTTTCGAGGAATTTGTAAATGATGAGCATGCCGCCTGCAGGGATATCTACGATTTCCTTGGAATCGGGGACGTGGAGGATATCGACTATCATGTGAAGTCCAATGAGGGCGCTGAGTGTGCCACCTCATATTTACGGGCGAAGCAGTTCTGGCTGGTAAAGGGGTGCAACTACTGTCTCTATGACCTGTGCTACGCGATGCGCTGGATGCCGGGGTTTTACCGGAAATTTCGCAGATATTACCGGGATGTGCGGAGAAAAACGCTGCTTCACGATACAGATAAAAGCAGAGTGCTGCCGCAGACACGGGAATATCTGATGGAGTACTTCGACGCGGATATCCGGAAGCTTGAAAGCCTGACCGGACGGGATCTGCGGAGTGTCTGGAGATAGGCAGAGTGGCAGGCCACAGGTCGGAAATGAAAATACAGACTTTAGCAGTATAAAGAAGAAAGAGGAGCGGTCTTTGAGACATCCGCTCCTCTTTTATAACACTGCTCATATCAGAGCTTGATATCCTTCAGCAGAGAGCCGAGATTCGTGGAAATCTTCTCCGCCTTCGGCATCTCGTAGCGCTCGCTGTCCTGCTTTCCGGCATCCGGCTTCTCGATGAGCGCTTTCATGCTCAGGGAAAGCTTGCCGTCCTTGATCGCGATAACCTTTACCTTGACGGTCTGCCCTTCGCTCAGCACTTTGTCCGGAGTCTCGATCCGCTTGTCGGAAATCTGAGACACGTGTACCAGACCGGACAGTCCGTTCTCGAGACGGATGAACGCGCCGTACTCCTTCAGCGTCTCTACGGTGCCTTCCATGACGTCGCCGACCTTTGTCTGCTCCATCGCAGCCTTTCTCTTTTCCTGCTCGGCGGCTCTGGCCTCATTTCTCAGGATTTCTCTTGCGGAGAGTACGAGATGCTTCTTCTCCGGGTCAACGGTGATGACGCGGACCTTTACCTTCTTGTGAAGCCACTCGTTCAGATCCTCCACATGCTCCAGCGCCAGACGGGACGCGGGGATGAAGCCACGAACCTTCTCCACATAAACGATCACGCCGCCGTTTACCACGCCGCCGATCTTCACGGTCAGGACTGTCTTGTCCTCCATGTACTGCTGCAGGGTCGCCCATACCGGGTCAACACCCTTATCCTCCGCGGGCGCCTCGGCAGCCGCAGTCCCACAGGAAGCCTCAAGCTCCTCCTTGAGATCATCCATCGTCGTGTTTTCTTCCATATCACATTATCTCCCACTAGATTTGGTCCATTTTTTTATTATAGTGGCAAACGCTGAGAAAAGCAAACACTTATTGTCGATTTGTGAAAAAAATTTGTTCAGAGGATGAGATCCTCCGAATGCAGGAGCGGCTGCCGCGAACGTCTCACTCCCCGGCCTGCCAGGTCTCGGATGGACTCACATTCCAGACGAGGCTGCTGCCGTCGGACGTGACGGTGATCGTGTCCTGCTCGTCAGTGCGGTAGACCGAGACGCCGGAAGCGCGCAGTTTGTTTAAGGTGGCGGCGTGCGGGTGACCGTAATCGTTCTCTTCTCCGCAGCTGATCACTGCGAAGGAGGGAGAGACAGCTGCCAGAAAATCGTCGCTCGTCGAGCTGCGGCTGCCGTGGTGGCCCACCTTCAGCACATCGGCGGACAGCGTATACCCGGAGGCAAGGAGATCGGCCTCCGCCGTCTCCTCCGCGTCGCCGGTGAACAGGAAGGTATTGTCCCCGTGGGTCAGTCTCAGGACAATGGAGCAGTCGTTGGAATCATCATAGTCCTGCAGAGGTGCGAGCACGGTGAAGGAGGCCTCCCCGAGCGCATAGCTGTTGCCGGGCTGTGGATGCGTGGCTTCCAGATTCCCAGCGCCCATGGCGTCAACGACATCGCTCCAGGACTTCGTGTCCGTCTCCTTATCCGGCGCGAGAACCGTCTCGCAGTCGATATGGTACAGAACGACATCCGCGCCGCCGATATGGTCGGCGTCCGGATGCGTCAGGACCAGATAGTCCAGCTCATCGATGCCCAGATAGTCAAGATAGGAGACGACATTCTCTCCCTGGGAATTGTCCCCGGCGTCGATCAGCATCGCGTGTTCGCCCTGCGTGATGAGCGTGCAGTCGCCCTGCCCTACATCGATGAAGTGGACTGTCAGCTCCTCCGTGACCTCCGCGGCTGCCTCGGAACCGGTGCCGACCGTGATGAAATCCCCGCTCTGCCCCGCGCCATAGCCTGCGAGCCCCAGCAGCAGGACAAGCGCTGCGGCGAGCACAGGATGTCTCTTTTGTCTCTTTTTTCTGCCTCTGGCCATCCGTTCCCTCCTGAATCGAACATATGGTCTATTCTACCACGGCAGGCAAAAAAATGGAAGCCCGATTCTTGACAAATAAAAAATCGATTGCTAAAATAATCAACGTGCAACGTGTGGTAAGAACAGCGTAAGTCCGGTTGTTCTCTATCATGCGTTTTTTGTGTGTAACAGGAGGAATGAAAAAATGGAACAGAAAACAAACAGTTATCTTGAAACAGAGAAGCCGGGAAGGCTGATGCTGCAGTATTCCCTGCCCTGCATTATTTCGCTGCTGGTGGCGGCGCTCTACAATATTGTGGATCAGATTTTCATCGCGAACGCGAGCTATCTGGGTTCCTACGGCAATGCGGCCAATACGGCAGTCTTTCCGTTGACGGTCGTGGCGCTGGCGCTGGCGGTCTGGATCGGCGATGGCTGCTGTGCATTCGTCAGCATCAGCCTGGGCGCCGGGAAAAAGGACGAGGCACATAAGAGCATCGGCTGCTCGGTGCTGCTCTGTATCGTAGTCAGCCTCGTTCTGACCGCTTTTTATCTGATCTTTCAGGAGCCGATCCTCGGCGCGTTCGGCGGCCGCGTCAACGAGCAGACCTTTGCCTTCGCGAAGGAGTATTTCTTTTATATTACGCTGGGCGTGCCCTTCTACATGTTTGGTCAGTGTCTGAACCCGATCATCCGTTCTGACGGCAGCCCGCGCTTTGCGATGGCCTGCACGCTGGTGGGCGCGTTTGCCAATCTGATTCTCGACCCGGTTTTCATCTATATTTTCGGCTGGGGCATGATGGGTGCCGCGGTCGCGACGGTGGCCGGGCAGATCCTGACGGCGATTGCCTCGATCTGGTATCTGTGCCATATGAAAGCGGTGAAGCTCACGCGCGCAAGCTTTGGTTTTTATGGAAATCTGATGAAGAAGTTCCTGCCGCTCGGCGTCACGAGCTTCCTCTCGCAGATCTCGCTGGTGGCTTCGATGGCTGCCGTGAATAATATGGTCGCGAAATACGGCGCGCTGGATCCTGTTTTCGGCCTGGAGGAGTATTCCCAGATTCCGCTTGCGGTCATCGGCATCGTCATGAAGTTCTTCCAGATCGTCATCTCGATCTCGGTCGGACTCGCGGCGGGCAATATTCCTGTAATGGGCTACAATGTGGGTGCGCGGCGCGCGGACCGGGTGAAGGCGCTGTTTAAGCTGCTGCTTACTCTGGAGCTGATCACAGGATTTGTCGCGACGCTGATTGTGGAATTCTTCCCCGGCGCAATCCTCATGCTGTTCGGGGCGGCGGGCGAGAGCTCCTATTATATGGAATTCGGCGTGCGCTGCTTCCGCATTTACCTCTGCCTGATGACGCTGGCGACGCTGAACAAGGGTACGTTCATCTCCCTGCAGGCGCTGGGGAAGGCCTTTCAGTCCACGGTTCTCTCGATGGTGCGTGAGATCGTCTTCGGCGTGGGCCTGCCGATCCTGCTGCCGATCGCTTTTGGGCTGAACGGCGTGCTGTATTCCTTCCCGGCAGCCGACGCGCTGACCTTCCTGCTGGCAGTCTGGATGATCACGCGGACCTTCCGCGAGCTGAACGAGGCCATGCAGAAGACAGCCTGACAGATAAATACCCCGCGGACGGCCTGAAAAAGCCGTCCGTTTTTTAAATTTCATGAAAATTTTTCCATAGTCCTTGTAATCCGCGGCGCACTTCGATAAAATGGGAACATCCTGATGTGAAAAGAGTGAAATAAAAGATGCTTACAGCTGTGATTCTGTTTATTGTGGGGCTGGTGCTCCTGATTAAGGGCGGAGACTGGTTTGTGGACGGCGCCGTCCACATTGCGCAGCATTTTCATCTGCCGGAGCTTCTGATCGGCGCGACGGTGGTCTCGATCGGCACCACGCTGCCCGAGGTCATGGTCTCCGCGACCTCCGCGCTGACCGGACACAGTGAGATCGCCTACGGAAACGCGATCGGTTCGGTTATCTGCAATACTGCGCTGATCGCGGCGGTGACGGTGGCGGTCCGCCCGGGGGAGGTGCGGCGGAAGGATCTGACTTTGCCGATCTGTTTCTTTTTTGCCGCCGCGCTTTTCTATGCGGGGATCGCCTACACGGGAGGCAGCTTCAGCCGGCTTGACGGTGTTTTGCTGCTTCTCATTTTTGTGGTTTATATGGTTCTGACGGTGCGCCGGATGACAGGCCCGGGAAGGAGCGAAAGCGAAGAAACAAAAGCGGAGGAGGAGAGTTCCTTTCGTCTTTCGAATGATGTCTTTTTACTGATCTTTGGTGCGGCGCTGATCGCGGTCGGCGCGGATCTGCTGGTAGACAATGGCACCCTGATCGCGCAGGCTCTTGGCATGCCGGAGTCTGTCATCGCGCTGACCTTTGTCGCGCTCGGCACCTCACTGCCGGAGCTTGTCACGGCGATCACCTCGCTGATAAAGGGGCATGGCTCGCTCTCCCTTGGAAATGTGATCGGCGCGAATCTTTTCAATCTGGTGCTTGTATTGGGCATCGCGGTCACGCTGCAGCCCTTCAATATTCCGGTTTCCTCGACGCTTTTTGGATATAACGCGTCTCTGGTGCTGGATATTCCGGTGATGCTCTTTGTCATGCTTTTCCTGACAATACCGGCGTTGGTTCGCGAAAAGCTCTCCCGTGTGCAGGGAGTTGTCCTGCTCGTGGTCTATTTCAGCTACTGCGCGATACAGTTTGCGATGTAAAGCCGGTATCCATAGTCATCGCCTTTTCATGAACAATTTCGAAGGCTCGAGCTTCGTATCGCTTATCCCTGCACTGGTGAAAAAGCACGCGGGATGAACGAAACCTGCGACGGGAGACAGGCCATGAACAGCATGTTACCCATCCAGATCTCTCAGAATACTTCTCACCAGAACAAATGCAAAGACGACGGAAAACAGGTCCACGACCGGCTGGGCGAGCTGCAGCCCGCGAAGCCCCAGAAGACGTGGCAGTATATACAGTGCGGGAATCAGAAACAGACCCTGGCGCGCGCAGGAGATAAGCGACGCGCGGAAGCCGTAGCCGACCGACTGGGAGAACATGTTGCACATGATATAGAAACCCCAAACCGGCATCGTAATGAGCTGCGCCCGGAGCGCGAAGGTGCCGATGGCGATGACCTCCGCGTCGTCCTTGCGGAAGAGCGCGATGATATTTCCGGAGAAGAGGAGCGCGATGCCGCAGAGGACGAGCAGCGTCACGGTCGCCACCTTCACGCAGAACCAGAAGGCCTCCTTCACGCGGTCGTACTGCTTTGCGCCGTAGTTGAAGCCGCAGACCGGCTGAAAGCCCTGACCAAAGCCGATGACGACGGAATTGATAAAAAGCGTGAAGCGCGAGACGATGGACATCGCCGCGACTGCCGCGTCCCCGTACTGCCCGGCGATCGTATTGAGCATCACAGAGGAGAGGCTGGCGATTCCCTGCCGCGCGAGGGACGGAGCGCCTGTATAGAAGATATTTCCGTAGCGTTCCAGAGAAGGGGCAAAATAGCGGGGACTAATATGGATCGCGTCCCGGTGCAGGTTGCACATGCCCAGCAGAATGCAGAAGCTCACAAGCTGCGAGAAACCGGTCGCGATGCCGGCGCCTGCCGTTCCCATGCCGAAGCCGAAGATCAGGATCGGGTCGAGCGCCATATTGAGGAGGCCGCCGATCGTGATTCCGATCATCGCGTAGGTGGTGAGCCCCTGAAAGCGGAGCATATTGTTCATGATAAAGGAGCATACCATGAAGGGAGCCGCGTAGAAAATATACCTCGCGTAGTCTGCTGCGTAGGGCGCGATCGTCTCAGTCGAGCCGAGCAGCATGACGATCTGATCCATGAAGACCGTGCCGATAACGGCGATCACGCAGCCCATTCCGAAGCCGGTGAACCAGGCGGTGGATCCGTAGCGTTTCGCTTCCTCCTCATGTCCCGCGCCCAGCAGGCGCGAGATATGGTTGCCGGCTCCCATTCCAATCATAAAGGAGAGTGCCTGGATCATGGCCATGGCTGAGAAGATGATGCCGACCGCCCCGGAGGCGGAGGTCCCGATCTGACTCACGAAGAAGGTGTCCGCCATATTGTAGACGGACGTGATCAGCATCGATATGATCGTCGGCACCGCGAGCTCCGGCATGATCTTCTGTACCGGCTCGTTCAGCATCCGTTCGCTGCGTGAAGCTTCTCCTTTCTCACTCACTGTGCTCTCCCCTTTCTCTGTCGTTTCACTTTTCCAAGTATAGCACAAGTCGTATGAATATGTAAGTCAGCTTCGGAAAAGGCTGCTTATCATATTGCGCTGCGCGTGTCCCTGCGCGTCGTAACTGCTCATAAATTTTTCAGGAATGCGCTTAGTAAAATAATCATGCACCTGCGTGAGCATATCAGAATCCATTGCCCTTTTTGGTAACAGAAAGGTATCTGCAGACGAAATGTAGATCATATAGACTCTGGGAAGTTCAATCACCGCCGCGATATTCCGGAGATTTACCCTGTTGGACAAGTGTTTTTCAGGGACGGAATATTTGAGACTTTCCGGACAGAGCTTCATGACGGAGGGAGCGCCGATGATGCCGGCTCCCTTTGCCCCGCTGTCTTCGTCTACCATTTTTCGCACAGAGAGAAAAACACCTGATAACTGCATCAGAATCCAGATGACACAGAGGGTTCCGATAAAAAGGATCAACGGATAAAGCGGCACGATTCCGGCATAGCAGCAGGCGATATAAAAACAGACGGCGAGAATAACATACAGCGAAAGACGGAAGATGCGACGACGCCTTACTACAAGAGCGTAGAGCAGCGCCTGGTTCAGCTCCCGGACTCCTACCTCATAATGGATTGTAATTTCTGCACTTGTCATAGTGTGTTTCACCTCATAATTGTCCTGTCTGTTGCTGACCGGAGAGGAGCCTGCAGGGCTGTTATCAGCTCTTCGCCTGTCAGATTCTCCAGCGAAAATATAGCGTTTTCTGCAGCCCTCAGATTCAGATCATATACAGTTTCCAGGTTTCGGCGTTTCGACCTCTCAAATTCCGCGAATGCCGGATATTCTTCTGCGGACGCAAACCGGGCACAGCCGCAGGAACGGGATTCACTCAGGACTTCGCCATTTTCGAAGGAAACGCGCAGAATACATGCACCTCCCTGGCCGCCGAGCGCCAGCCATTCCCGATCCGACATGACGTCAATACGGCTTTTCTCGAGCAGATCGTAGATCGAGGGCTCTTTGAAAAAAGCCCTGGTGAAAGTCTGCAGCGTCAGGGTGCCGGTGTACAGCGCACAGACGCTACAATAGAGCACGTTGTGGTCAGCGTCAGCATGAGAAACGGGATGCAGCGCCTGTCCAGGACGGATGCAGTATTTCGTGTCTGAAGGAGCGATCAGGAGCTGTATCTCTGTGACCATTGACATCTTACCCGAGACTTTCGGATACAGTGCGGCGGCACATTCCACCGGAGCCTGCGCGGAGTTATAACAGGGATAACGTTTAAACTGAAGCGCGGAGGCAACCTTCCCCCCAGGGCAGCGGCTCTGGTGGCTCCTTTTCAGATCCGGCGACTTTGCGGAACCAGCCGTATTTTCCGGTGAAAATAGTCTCCGATGCTTTCAGAAAACGGCTGTACCGGCAGCAGGCCATAGCGCGTGCGATCGCGTAGCCTGTCGCGCCGGATTTTATATTGGTCACCGCGCCGACGCGAACCTGCTCTGTCACGACGCCGCCTGCAGCGCTCACGCACAGTGCGTTCTCGATCTGCTTTGCCGTATCGCCGCGGCAGACGCCCGCCAGTACGGGAATCAGGAGCGACAGGCTGCTTGTCGCGTCAATCCCCTCGATTCCTGCCTGCATGTCTTTAAACAGGAGCCAGGTAAGCCGGTAAGAGAGCAGAATAAGCTCCAGAATTTTTTCCCCGCTCACATCCGATCCGGTACACATTGCCAGAATTGCGGCGATCACATCCGAAGGATGACCCGCGACAGCGCCGTTCAGGCGCATAGAGTCGCCCCAGTCTGCGGCGCGTACCAGATATCCGTTCACAAAGCCTGCGTCTTCGGCACCGGTTTTCCGGACGGACGGCCATAAAGGAAGTGTCTCCGGCGCGCTGCCACAGACGCGTGTCAGCGCATTCAGATCGTCCGCTTCCAGCGTCATTGCGCCGGCGGCTATCGCAAGGTAAGCATCGTAGAGAAGACATTTGGCATATTCTGCCTCCGCATGGCTGAGTTTTTCACAGGGCACGAACATTTCCGCAAAAATCTGGTCAGATAACATTGCTTTTTCCTCACTTTCTTATTCTTAAATATAGCATTTTTGTACAAATATTATCATGAAATTAAGTAATGTCCTGTATTAAAAATCTTCGTTTGTTTTCCGCTGATGAAATTGTTTTAATAATTTTGTATAAAAACGCGCAGTGGGATACCGGGATTTCTTCGGAGATGTGGACGCATACCCGAATGAAAATAGAAACAGTGAAAATGAGAAATGGAGGAAAAAGGAATGAAAAAGCAACTGGCAACTGTAGTATTATCACTCGTGATGGTTTTCAGCCTGGCGGCCTGCGGAAACTCCTCGTCATCGACTACGGACAGCTCAGCAGACACAGAGACGACCACGGATGCGTCTGCGGAAGAAACCGATGGTCCGGAGATCACGGAGACATCACTGGTGTTCATGGGTGGTTCCCTTTCCGGTTCGACGACGGTCTGCACGAACGCGGTCGCAAATGTCGTCGCGCAGCACACCGGCATTATGACCTCCGTCACGTCAGGCTCGACGACTACCAATCACCAGAGCGTGATTGACGGCATCGGCGATATCGGAGCCTGCAATGTCTATGATCCCGCGGTTGCCTATGCTGAAACGGAAGAGGGCAAGGTACTGCGAACCGTCACCTATCGCATGCAGAACCCCCTGAACATTTATGTGCCGGTGGATTCAGATATTGAAACGTTCCGCGATCTGATGGGAAAGAGAGTCTCGCTTGGAACGGAGACGATGTTTACAACCGTGGAAGTCGAGATGATTGTCGAGGCACTCGGCCTTGATTTTGAAAATGATTTTAATTTTGTCTATATGGATCACAGCACGGCATCCGAGGATCTGGTCGCCGGAAAGTTGGATGCGATCGTGATACTCGGTACGAATCCCAATTCCAATATCACGACGATTGATCCGACCTTCCCGGTCCGGATGGTTGGTTTTGAGGACGACGATATTGCGACGGTTACGGAAGCGCTTCCCTGGCTGATGGAGTGCACGGTTGAGGCGGAATTCTACCACATGGAGGAGGCTGTCAACACCTTTATGTATCCGGATCCCTTTATCTGCCGGGACGATCTGAGCGAGGGCGCCAGCTATGCGGTCTGCGACGCCTATATTTCAAATCCAGAGGAAATCGGCCTGGTTGAGGTACATATGCAGGAATTTATCGAGGACGGTTCCCTGCAGTATGCAGTTGAGAATACAAGCGGACTCCCGCCCTATCATATCGGCGCTTATAAATACTACACGGAGGTCATGGGCTGGACAGTTCCGGAGAGCATGATCCCGCCGGAAGCAGAAGAGTAAAGATTCCCAGATTAAAACAGGAGAAAAATATTTATGCCTACAGCAAACGAAAAAACGATGACAAGTCCGGTGGAGGGCAGCATCAGGGAATCCAGAATACCGCAATATGTTGTACGCGCGGTATCACTGTTTCTGATTGCGTTTACCTTCTACTGTAATATTCATTATCCGCCCAATAACTATATATACCGTGGACTGTATCTGGCGGGATCTGTGATTATGGTTTATTGCATGAAGTTTCCCAAAAAACTTCCGATGGCTATCCTGGAGGGAATCTGCTGCGGATTCACCGTATTTGCAGTCTGCTATCCGATGTTTACGCACAGCGCGCTGGCGGAGAATGCCTTTCAGGCAGATACGGCAACAATCGTCATCTTTTTGATTTTCCTTGTGACATACAGCGTGATGCTGCGTAAAATAGGCGGCGGCGTTGTGACGATGGTGCTGATGCTTCTTGCCTTTTTCTATATGACATTTGGCCATCTGCTCGGTGGTCTTTTAAACCACCGTCAGCTGCCGCTGAAGTACATTATCTCGATCGTCTATCTGGACCAGGATCAGGGACTGTTCGGCAGCTTCATGTCCGTCATGTCCAAGACACTGTCGATCTTTATGCTGTTTGCCGCAGTGCTGATCATAACCGGTCTGGGGGAACTGATCACCGCAGGTGCGCTCGGTATTGCCGGGAAATCGGTCGGCGGTCCTGCAAAGGTCTGTGTTTTTGCCGCCGCCCTTATGGGAATGCTGACAGGCTCGCCGATGGCGTGTACCGCGACGGTCGGTACGTTCCCGCTTCCGCTTATCACGGAGCTCGGCTTTAAGGTTGCGGACGCAGCGTCTCTGCGGGCCATTGCGGGTTCTGGCGGCAATCTCATGCCGCCGGTCATGGGTGTCGGCGCCTTTCTGATGTCCGCGATGCTTGGTATCTCTTATATGCAGGTATGCCTTGCAGGGCTTTTGCCCGCCATCCTGTGGTATGTCGTCTGCTTTCTCTACGCGCATTTTGCGGCGAGAAAGGCGCGCTGCAAGATCTACCGGCCTCCTATGGAGGATGTTCTGAAGGTCGTCAAAGAAAAATGGCATCTCGTGCTGGGAATCGTCGGGCTGGTGATCGGTCTGATCCGGATAGCCAGCGCGGAGAAGGGTGCTTTCTATGGCACGGTGGCGTTGATCATCATTGCAAATCTTCGCAAGACAACGCGTTTTAATAAAAAACGGTGCGTGGAAATCCTCGATACCTTCGCAGATCTCTTCGCCAGCCTCTGCATGATGTCCGCCGCGCTGGGTATCTTTGCGGCCGGTATGACCGGTACGGGTCTGCACATTGTACTGGGCAACTTTATCTTGGGCGGCGTCAGCTCGCTGTTCCTGCGCCTCACGATCGCGATTCTGATTGTGCTGCTGCTGGGATGCGTCGTCCCTGTCGGCGTCGCGTATCTGGCGGCAGTTACCATACTGGCGAGCGTACTGGGAAAGCTGACATCGAGCTCCCTGATTGTGCATATGTTTATCTTTTTCATCGCGACCACCGCGCCGATCACGCCGCCGGTCTGCATGGCGACCTACACTGCGGCGAGAATCGCGGATTCGCCGCCGTTTACAACTGGTTTGAAGGGCTTTGTCACGATGGTGCCTCTCCTGATGATCGGCTACGCGTTGTTCACCCAGGGACTGATGTTTGGCGTCGGCACGCCCGCGGCGACCCTGGCTTACTATGTGGTTATGATGGTTCTGGGCTGTCTGATCTATACGGCCGGAACCTGCGGTTATATTTTCCGGGATTTGCAGCCAGTCGAATGCGTGATTGCCGTTATCGTCGGCATTTGTGTCATACAGCCCTTCTGGAACATCCCCAGCCTGATCGGAATGGCAGCTGCTGTCATATTGCTTGTATTCTGGTTTGTCACAGGCCGGACCGACAGAAAGGCACATCCGGAGAAATATGTGATCAGCAGCGTGATTGAAGCCGATCATCTCGATATTGAAGAGATCGCAAGGATTCAGGAAGCAGAATAGGATTCCGAACCCAACGCATTTACAGCTCCCGCACAAAAATCGCGGGAGCTGTATTCTTTTACTCAGATCCAGTATCTTTCTTTTTGCCTTTCTCCGAGCCCGTCCACAAATCTTTTCTTGAAAATCAGGAAATCTTCCAGATCCAGAAGAACATGGTAGAGGATTGCCTGTCCCTCGAATTCCTCGCGGCTGGTTGGAAGAGGGTCTTCCTTCTGCATGACGGCGATGAGGCGGTGCAGCTCGTCCAGCTGTGCCTGCGGCATGTTCTTTTCCGTGACATGATCTGCGAGATAGTAAACATAGCCAGAGACGACCCGCGCCTGCTCCGGCATCTGTCGCATTTTTTTCATCTCATAATGGAGATTGTGCAGAACGTGGCACTGGTTCAGCCGCATCTCAAAATAATCGATATAGTACTGCGAGTGGGAGTGAAAGGTATTGCTATAGTAGGCGTAGGCTTCATCCAGATATTTTTGCATCTGTTTTTCAAGAGCAATCGTCTCATCCCACACCTTCAGATCCTTTCCGGGTTCAGACAGGTAGTCTGCCAACTCGCGCAGCAGGCGTTTGAACTGCGCTTCCGTATTGCGCATGTTTTGTACGAGATGCTTTTGTTCCGTGCGGTTGTTTTGAAACAAGTTCAGCAGGAGAGCCAGTGAGATCCCGATGAGCAGAAGATCCAGCTCATTGACGATGAATGTCATTCCCCATTCCGCCGTGGTCAGGAAATGGGATCCGATAACCGCATTTACAGACAGGGTTGCCCGCCAGTCCAGCAGCTCACAGATCATTACCGTAAAAAAGATGTACAGACCATATGCGATCCAGTCGCTCCGGATAAGGGTGAAAATCAATATGCCCAGAAATGCTGATATGAAAAAAGTGACCAGACGGGCCAGTGAGAGACGGACAGTCTCCCATTTGGTCATCACAAGAGTCAGGAGCGTGATCGTCCCGGCAGAAGCGGAAAAGTTAAGATTCAGGAGCTCCGCCAGGAAGATGGCAGCGCTGCTTCCAACGGCGATCTTTACAGCCAGCAGAAGTATTCGCAGGTATTTTATCTTGAGTAATTTCATAGTATTAATATGAATGCGGGTATCATACCCTGACGTGGTTCACCTTCCATTTGCCGGTGATCAGGAATGGTGCAGTGATGATGACGCTGACATAGGGAGCCGCGCTGAATGCGAGCGCCAGCCCCTGGAATCCAAGGGAGGTGAAGCTGCTGAGCAGCCAGGCGACAAAGAGGCGCACGATGCAGGAATTGACCAGCGCGCAGCTCATCTGGACAAGGGTGAGTCCGGCGCCCATCAGCGGCGCGTACATGCAGAACATGACATTTTCCACGATGAAGCCCACCGCGTAAAGCCGCAGGTATCCGATTCCGGCATTAATGACCTCCGCATCGCTGGTGAAAAGACTCAGCATGGCAGCCGGAGTCAGCTCGCAGAAGAGCGTTACGACAAGAGCAATTCCCGCGACGATGGAGGCGCCGCAGAAGAAGCTTTTCAGAATTCGGTCGTACTTTTTGTCAGGCAGATTCTGCGCGCTTACGGAAACCAGAGCCGACATCATGGCCTGTCCGGGCAGGACGGAGAAGTTCCAGATCTTTGTCACGGCTCCGGCAGCCGCGGAGGCGGCGACTCCGTAGACATTCACCAGACTGCCCAGCACGAGAAACGACGCGTTGGTTGATGTGAACTGGAGGATCTGCGGCGCGCCGACTTTCAGTATGGGCTTTAGAATTGTGATGTCAATGCGGATAGATTTTCGGCTGAAACGGTACAATTCAAAGCGATGTGTGCACACGTAGGCAATCAGACAGAGACTGGTGATCTGGGAGAGGATGGTCGCCAGCGCCGCGCCCGCGGCGCGCAGATCCAGCGCGCCGACAAACAAAAGATCCAGAAGGATGTTTTGTACTGTGGTGAAAAATATTATTTTAATCGGGGCCTTGGGTTCACCGATTACTCTCAACAGG
>JAJQCG010000161.1:0-1085 GCA_021202815.1 Lachnospiraceae bacterium
TATCCGCTGTTCAGCGTGCAGCGTAAGACGTATAGAAGCGTGCACTCCACGTTCAACAACCTTGAGTGGATGGACGAGGTGTGCGACAGACAGCCGGTCGTCCTGCTGAACGAGGCAGACGCCGAGGCGCGGGGCATCGTCGCCGGGGACGCGCTCGTCGTGTTCAACTATCGCTGCGCGCACCGCGGAGACGCCCAAGTGAACGACCGCATCAAGGCCGGCGTGGTCGGTTTGCAGAACGGTTGGTGGGAGCAGCAGGGCGGTTCGTCGAGCTACGTCACCAACGACAAGTGGAAGACGCTCGGCGGAACCCACTGCTGTAACCAGACTCTCGTCGACGTGAAGAAGGAGGCGTAACCATGGCACTCGGATTCTGGATGAACAACAAGAACTGCTACGGGTGCAAGACATGCTCCATCGCCTGTAAAAGCGAGAAGCGGTTAGGAAGCGGGGTGCTGCTGCGTCGCGTGACCGAGATCAAACAGGACGACCCGGTTGCGCTGTCGTTCCTGTCCATGTCGTGCAACCACTGCGATGAGCCCGCGTGCGTTGCGAACTGTCCCGTGCAGGCGTACACGAAGCTGGAGAACGGCATCGTGCAGCAGAACCACGACCTGTGCATCGGCTGCAAGACATGCATCGAGGCGTGCCCATACCATGCGCCCTGCTACGACGAGCAGGAGAGCAAGACGTTCAAGTGCGATATGTGCGTAGACCGGCAAAAGCGCGGCGAGCTACCCGCCTGCGTGGCAGCGTGCCCTGGAATGAACCTCGCCGTAGGCGAGATGGACGAGCTCGAAAAGGGACACCAGGCCGACATCGTGTCCGATGACGCGATTGGGACGAAACCGAATTTCGTGATCACCGTCGACCCGGCGCTTTCCGCCGAGCCCGACGACACCGCCGTGGAAGCGCGCGACGCCGAACGCGTTGCGCCCAAGACAGCGAAGAAGGCGTAAACCTCTACGGAACAGCGCGCCCTCTCCCTCCCGACGCGCATGACTTCAGCGAGCGGCCCTGCATCTGCGGGGCCGTTTTGCCTGTTCGGCGGCATCCTCCGGTTCGGACGATGCCGCCGAATCCCA
>JAJQCG010000161.1:1095-2202 GCA_021202815.1 Lachnospiraceae bacterium
GTCGGCATCACCGGCTGCGCTCCCCAAGCGAACGAGGCGCTCGCAACGGACGATCGGCAAGCCGCGCAAGCGGAGGAGCGGAACTACACCGACGAACAGAAATCGATCATAGCCGGAGAGGAGGGCACCACCTACGACGGCATCTCGCTCGACGCCTACCCGGGCAAGGACTACCTCGACGACATGCACGACATGTGGGACGCGAACGTCGATCAATGGGCGCCCGAGCTGCGCACGCTGCCGAGCGGCCAGATCGTGCAGCGCACCCCCAGCGAGCTGACCGAGCGCGCCCGCCAAGGCAAGACGCCGTACAACATCTACCGGCTGAACAACGACAACCGCGGCTGCAACAGCTGCCACGCCGACCTCGACGCGACGCTGCAGCACCTCGCGCAGACCATGCATCCCTCGCCGAACAGCCCGGCGCTCGATGCCGAGATGACGGTGGACCAGTGCCTGTTCTGCCATACGTACTCGCCGGGCTACATCCCCACGCAGTACGAGTTCGGCACGCTCATCCACAACGTCCACTACGGCTTGGTGTCCGACGGTCGGTTCGAGGACGAGTACAAAGGCAACTGCTACTCTTGCCACGATGCAACCAACGACGGCGAGGGCATGGCGCTGTGGGATCAGACCAAGTTCGAGCGCCTGCGCGGCGTGACGAAGGTCGAGAACGTGGAGGGCGACTTCTCCATCGACCAGGAAACCACGATGGCGCAGGAGGACATGTTCAACATGGACGCCTGGAACCGCCTGTACGACCGCATGCGCTCCGGCGCCGAGTACGCCGACACGCCCATGCCCCAGAGCCTGTTCGACAGCTGGCCCATCACGGTGGACGGCGAGGTGAACAGCCCCTACACCGCGCTTCTTCCCGACCTCGTGAAGGAAGCGGAGGAGGCCGGCGTCGTGGTGACGAAGGTTTCGAAGGAAGTGTGCAACTGGAACGGCACCGGCGCCGGCTCGGTGAGCAACGTGGAGATCACCGGCATCCCCGTGAGCTGGCTCATCGAGCGTGCGGGCGGCTACACCGACAACGCCGACATCAACGGCGTGCGCGTCATGCGCGCCGACGGCTCATCCAAGCGCGCCATGCCGCTGGAC
>JAJQCG010000161.1:2212-2672 GCA_021202815.1 Lachnospiraceae bacterium
TGAACGTAGTGGTGCGAGGGGGTGGTTCCCGAGGTGAACTCCATGCAGATGAGCTAGTACAAGGTGGCTACCGACGCGCCCGACTTCGACGACCACGTGTACGAGTTCGAGCATCACGACGGCAACCCGAACGGCTGGATCGACGCCGAGGGGAACTGGACGAACAAGCCCAACGCCACCATCCTGGGCGTGCCCGAGGGCCTCGTCATCCAGAACGGCCAGCCCTATACGTTCCACGGATACCTGGACGCCTACGACGAGAAGATAGCGAGCGTCGAGTTCTCGATGGACTTCGGCAAAACCTGGACGAAATACGAATTGGGCGACACCGACGTCAACAAGCTCGTCTGGTTCGACTTCACCTGGACGCCCCAGGAGGAGAGCGCCTACTGCCTGCAGCTGCGCGCCACCACGGAAAGCGGTCTCGTGAGCCCGCAGATCCAAACGGTCATCGTGAGCG
>JAJQCG010000164.1 GCA_021202815.1 Lachnospiraceae bacterium
AAGCGTGAGAGTATAGCCTATCTCACTCGTCTCCTCATTAAAGGTAATAACGACTGCGTATGCGCCGTCCTCGGAAAATTCGATTGAAGCATTGTCAGCACCGCTGTCGCCGACGCCGAACCATGTGGCACCGTCACGAACTATCTTAAACTCTATAACCTCACCTGCTTCAGCGTCATAGGTGTAGGTTATCTCGTAGAGACCCGTCTCCTCGTTGTAGGTGAGCTGGTTTGCGGTATCTGTGCCGTCCCAGCCAAAGCCAAAGAGGTCTGCATCGCCTGCGGCTATGTAGGTGTGGTCGGTAATCTCATAAACATACTCGCCGGTTACGGTTATCTCGCCTGTCTCGGGGTTAAAGGCTATGATAACGTCGCCGTCAGCACTTACACTGAAGAGCGCGTTGCTGTCGCCGTCACCGTAGCAAACGTCCCAAGAGTGATCCTCAACAATCTTAAACTCGTATGTGCCTGTGCTCACAGAGATAGTTACTTCATAAAGACCTGTTTCCTCGTTGTAGATAAGCTCTGTGGTCTCGTCTGCCTCGTTCCACTCGTTGAAGCTGCCCGCCGCGGAGTAGACTGTAGCGGTGTCGGAGTCGGAATCGGAGTTGGTGTTAGTGTCTGTGTCAGAATCGTCATCTGTAGCTGCATAGTGTATGGTGGCGGAGGTGAGGTAGGTGTTACCACTAGATATAGTTATTTCATTCCATTGATCTTCTGTGCCGCTATAGTAGACATCAGAGAGAGATGTGCAGTTGTAAAAAGCTGAAATGCCTATGCTTGTTACGCTGTCGGGGATTGTTACGCTAGTCAGGCTTGAGCAGTAGTAAAAAGCAGAGTCACCTATACTCGTTACACTGTCAGGTATAGTTATATCTGTCAGGCTTGTACAGTCATAGAAAGCACAATAGTCTATGCTAGTCACACTATTGCCTATTATTACATTTTCTAGGTTTGAACAGTTGTAGAAAGTTTGATTGACGATACTTATCACGCCATTGCCTATTACTACACTTTCTAGGCTTGTGCAGCCTTTAAATGCTAAAATGCCTATGCTTGTGACACTGTCAGGAATTGTTACGCTTATCATACTTGAGCAGGAGTTGAAAGCATAGTTGCCTATGCTCGTGACACTGTTAGGAATGGTTACGCTTGTCAAGCTTGTACAGTTACGGAAAGCATAGTTGCCTATGCTAGTCACGCTGTCGGGCATTGTTACGCTCGTTAGGTTTGTGCAATTACTGAAAGCAGAATCGCCTATACTCGTCACACTGTCAGGGATTATTACGTTTGTAAAGCTTGCGCAGTCATAGAAAGCATAATTGCCTATGCTAGTCACACTGTCGGGGATTGTTATCTCTTTATCTTCCCCTTTATATAAATACAAACAATCATTAATAACGACAAAATCATCTTGCTTTTTAAGCCAAGGAGTGTTATAAAAAGCATCTTTACCTATACTGGTTACATTTTCAGAAATTTCTATGTTTACAAGACTTGTGCAGTTGTAGAAAGTTTTTTTACCTATACTGGTTACACTATCGGGAATTTCTATGCTTGCAAGGCTTGTGCAGTTGTAGAAAGCATAATCATCTATACTGGTTACACTATCGGGAATTTCTATACTTGCAAGGTGTTTGCAGTAGTAGAAAGCATAATTACCTATAGCTGTTACGCCGTCTGGTATATTCACCGAGGCAAGAGAAGTACAATGGTAGAAAGCATAATGACCTATGCTAGTCACACTGTCGGGAATTGTTATGCTTGTAAGACTTGTGCAGTTCATGAAGGTTTCATAACCTATACAAGTTACACTATCGGGAATTGTTATGCTTGTCAGATTTGTGCAGCCGTAGAAAGCACCGTCCATACTTGTAACACTATTTGGAATTGTTATACTTTCAAGGCTTGTGCAACCGGAGAAAGCACCATCCATATTTGTAACACTATTTGGAATTGTTATACTTTCAAGACTTGTGCAGCCAATGAAAGCACCTTCTATACTTATCACACTATTTGGAATTATCACACTTGTGAGACTTGTACAGTTATCGAAAGCATTACTTTTTACACTTGTCACGCAGTTAGGTATAGTTACACATGTTAAGCTTGTGCAATTGTAGAAAGCATAATTGCCTATACTTGTTACTGCTATACTATCTATTTCACAAGGTATTTCTATTTCAGTATCATATCCAGTGTAACCAACTATCTCTATTGTTTTATCGTCAAGGTACTGATATGCATAGTCGCCATATGTGCCACCGACAATAATATTTTCTGACAATAATTGATAGCTGACTTCACTTGTTTGCTCATTAAAGGTGATAACTACAGTGTAGTCTCCGTCCTCATCAAATCTAATAATTACATTGTCATCACCGTCACCGTACCAATAAGAGTAGTCCATAACAATCTTAAACTCGATTGTTTCTCCTGCTTCAGCGTTTTCATATGTAAGCGCAATTTCGTAGAGACCTGTATCTTCATTGTAGGTAAGCTGATTGTTTTCGTCAGAGCCGTCAAACTCACTGCCAAAAAGGTCGGCAGTGCCTGCGGCTATGTAGGTGTGGTCGGCATTAAATTCAGTTTCACTATCGCTATCGAAATCTATGTCAGAGTCAGTAGTATCTGTGTCTTTAGTGTCTGCACTCTCCGT
>JAJQCG010000202.1:0-5727 GCA_021202815.1 Lachnospiraceae bacterium
TCTGTACGGCTGGCTTTCCGTGTCAGTCTGCTATGTGCTGGGGGTGCTGCTGTGGGCAGTCTGCAGGATGGAATATCTGATGGACAATCTTCATAAAATGGATCTGCAGGATCTGGGCGTCACGCTGGCCACGATTTACATTGTCGTGACGGTGGTTTACCTGTGTCTGCTGTATCTGCTGTATTACCGGCGTTATCGCATGGCGGGGAGAGATGTGAGCGAATATGCCCACACGCTGAAGAAGATTTCCGAAATTTATGAAGGCGAGGAGCGCGCGGCGCAGCCGGACAGCCGGACGAAGGAGACAAAACATGGCAGCACTACTTGAGATAAAACAACGATTAAAAATTTTTTATGCAAAATATGATGTTTATCTGTTCCCGCTTTTGAAGTTTGTGACAGCGCTCGCTGTCTTTATGACGATCAACGGGCAGATCGGTTTCATGACCAGGATCAAGAGCCCGGCGCTGTCTCTTCTGCTGGCGCTGGTATGCTCCTTCCTCCCGGTGAACATGATCGCGGTGATCGCGGCGCTTCTGATCTGCGCGCACGCGTTCTCGCTGTCACTGGAGGTCTTTGCCTTAACGGTCGGGCTTTTTGTGGTGATGTACATTCTCTATTTCCGGGTCGCTCCCGGTTACGGATTTGTGCTGGCGCTGGCGCCGCTCCTGTTTTACATGCGGATTCCCTATGCCATGCCGCTGGTGCTCGGCCTTGTCGGAGGATCTGCATGCGTGGTACCGGTATCCTGCGGCACCCTTACGTATTATCTGATGTATTTTATGAAAAATAATGAGACGATACTGGCGGATTCCGATACGGAGGATGTGAGTTCGCGTCTGACCTATCTGGTAGAAAATGTTCTGATGAATAAGACTGCGATACTGACGATTGTGATCTTTGCCGTGGTGCTGCTGGTTGTGTACGCGATACGTCGGATGAATGCGGACTATGCATGGAATATCGCGATTGGATCCGGGGCGGTGCGCAATATGGTACTGTTTCTGGTTGGAGGTCTGGCCATGCAGGTGCGGATCTCCACGCCGGGGGTGATTCTGGGCACGCTTTTTTCCATGCTGATCGCCTTTGTGGCGGAGTTTTTCGTGTTCAGTGTGGACTATTCACGTACGGAGTACGCGCAGTTTGAGGACGACGAGTACTACTATTACGTGAAGGCGGTGCCGAAGATGTCCATCGCTGTTTCGGATAAAAAGGTAAAGAAGATCAGTTCGGGACATAAGAGCAGCCGGAAAAAGCAGCACTAAAGCTGTCCGGACAGAGACGGAAAGGGAGTGGGAGGATGAATCTTCAGCAGCTTTATCAGTATTTTTCGCTTAATGCGCTGAATGTCACATGGTCAGATGTGGCTGAGATCATCATTTTGTCCGTCCTTATCTATAATATTCTGATGTGGATCAAGTCTACGCGCGCCTGGTCGCTGCTGAAGGGCTTCGCCGTCATTCTGTTTGTCTTCATGCTGGCATCCATTTTCCGCATGAACACGATTCTGTGGCTGGGTCGGAATTTCCTGAATCTGGGAATCATGGCGGTCATCATCGTGTTCCAGCCGGAGCTGCGGCGCGTGCTGGAACAGCTCGGCCAGAATAATATCATCACGGCAATCATGCCCTTCGAGGGTTCAAGGAAAAGCGAGGTACTTCTGTCGGATCGCACGGTGACAGAGCTCGTGAAGGCGAGCTTCGAGATGGGCCGCGCCCGCACCGGCGCGCTGATCGTGGTGGAGCAGAAGGTCAGTCTGAGGGAGTATGAGCGGACCGGGATTGAGCTTGATTCCGCGGTGTCGAGCCAGCTCCTGCTGAATATCTTTGAGAAAAACACCCCGCTTCACGACGGGGCGGTGATTTTATCCGGAGATAGGATTCGCTCGGCGACCTGTTATCTGCCCCTCTCGGACAATCTGAATCTCAGCAAGGAGCTGGGGACCAGACATCGCGCGGCGGTTGGAATCAGTGAAGTCAGTGATTCTCTGACGGTTGTCGTGTCGGAGGAGACGGGGTCTGTCTCCGTTGCAAAAAATGGCAGGCTCATGCGGAATCTGAATCAGGAGCAGTTAAAGGAGCAGCTGCAGACGATTCAGGCGAAGCCGGAGGAGAGCCGGAAACGGTTCTGGAAAGGACGTGGGCGGCATGAAAAAACGAGTTCTGAATAACCTGTCCTGGAAGATGCTCTCCGTGGTGGCTGCCATCATCTGCTGGATTGTTGTGGTAAATATTGACGATACGATTGAGTCCAAGACGATCCGCAATGTGTCGGTTACCCTGATCAATACGGATGCGCTGACCTCGCAGGATCAGACTTATATGATCGAGGAGGGGACAGACAAGGTTAATATCACGGTCTATGCGCGGCGGACGGAGCTGGCGAAGGTGAAGGAGTTCGATTTCACTGTGACGGCGGACGTGGAGAAGGATCTGCGTTATGACAGTATGGTGAAGATCGAAGTGACCTATATGGGGAGCGCGACGATCGACAGTGTCAGCCAGAGCCGCGAGAACGTATTGCTCAGCATCGAGGAGAAGGTGACGGAGCAGTTCAAGGTGATCGTGGAGACGACGGGAAGCCCCTCGGATGGGCTTGTAGTCGGTGTGACGACGCCGGAACAGACGCTGATTGAGGTGAGCGGACCGAAGTCGGAGGTTGAGCGCGTGAAGCGCGTGGTGGCCGAGGTGGATATCACAGGCATTACCGGGACGACGACGCGAACCTGCCGTTTGAAGCTGACAAACAGCGACGGGGAAGAAATTACGAGCTCACAGCTCGAGTATACCGGAAAGGACACGGATTTTTCCGTGACGATCACGACGCTCAGCACAAAGCTGGTGGGAATCAGCTTTGACATCAGCGAGGCCGCGCCTGAGGGATACGGTGTCGCTTCCATCAGTTACAAGCCGGAGACTGTGACGATTGCGGAAGAAGCGTCGGCCATCCGCTCGATTTATAATCTGAATATTCCCGCTTCCGCGCTGAATCCGGACGGAGAGACCGGCACAGTGCAGCAGACGGTGGATATCAGCCAGTATCTGGACGATGACATCCAGATACCGTCGGAGGAGGAGCACGAGATCGTGGTGACGATGGAGATCGTGGCCAACGAGACGGGAGAGTATAGTCTTTCCGCCGATTCTGTCGTGCTGGAAAATCTGGATGAGGGTCTGGCGGCGGAGCTGACAGACGCGGATACGCTGGTAATCACCGTGACGGGGCTTCCTTCCGCGCTGGCAGCGCTGACGGAGGAGGACATTACGGCGAGCGTGGATCTTTCGGAGGTCACTCGCAGGGGGACTTATACGGAGACGCTGACTGTGACGCTTCCGGATGGGCTGAGCTGTGCGGAAGCACCGGAGGTTACCATCGAAGTGACGGAGGCCGAGGAAGAGTAAGGCCCCAAAAAGGATAATCCGGAGAACGGACAGACCTGAGGAAGATACGACTTCAGGTCTGCCTTTCTGATTTTAAGAGAAATAGAGGAGGACAGGCATGAAAGGCAGCCTTCCGGGAAAGAAAAAACGCTATCTGATTTTCTGGGCAGCACTCTGTCTGCTCCTTGTCTGCGTGGGAATCGCGATTCCGGTGCCGCAGACGTGTTCACAGGGGCTGGAGGGCGCAAATCAGGCGAATCTCGTGCATGCGACGGAGGAGCTTGTCGATGGGCGGGTTCTTGCGTTTACGCTCGAATCGCCGGCTGAGACGTCGACGCAGATCGGTTTTTTCTTTTCTGTGAACGATCATACTTTTTCGAATGGGACGCTGCGGATCATGGCCTATGATCAGGAGACGGAAACCCTGATCGGGGGACGGGATTTCCCGCTTGAGGAGCTGACGGAGGACCAGTTCCTGTTTGCCACACTCGACTATGCGCCGTCCGCCCTGACCGTACGTATGACCTGTGACGCTGAGACGGAGGGCCCGTCTGTCTGGCTGAATGAGACGACCGTGACTCCAGGCAGCGCCGTAATGGACGGCGTCGTCCTCGACCAGAGTCTTGTCTACAATCTGACTTATATGGTGCGGACACATCGCGTGCTACAGCCGGTTCTGATCGGGATGATTCTGATGCTGGCGGGGCTCGGCATATACAGCACAGGCGGGATGCAAAGACCGGCAGGCGCGGAGGGCGCAGAGCGTTCCGTGCGAACAGCAGAACGGAGGAGGAAAGCGCCCCGGGACGCAGCGGCAGGCTTCACGAGAAAGCGCGTGCTGGGCCTCGGCGTCGCCCTGCTTTGCAGTGCTCTGCTGTTCTTTTATCTTTATGATACGAAGATTCGGATCGCGCAGAATTCGACGGAAAGGGTAACGCTTCTGGAATCCAATGGGGAGACGCTTGCCGTAAACGAGGAGAACTCTTCGGTCAGTCAGGTTCTGGAGTCGGAGCAGGACTGTCTGACCGGTTTCGGCGTCCGTTTTTACATTGCGGAGGGCAGTGAACTGACGGAAGGGACGATGCACGCGGTTGTGACCGATCTGACCCTGTCGGAGACGCTGTGCGAGACCGATATCAGCGCGGAGCAGTTCATTTCAGGAGAATATATCGGCCTTCTGTTTGAAAATTCCCAGACCGGCGTTGCAGATCACAGCTATCGGATCGATCTGAGCTTTTCAGAGGAGCTCTGGGACAGCGGCCTTTCGCTGATGACCAGCGAGGAAGGGCTTTGCGTCAACGCGCATCTGTACTTCAACCTGTTTTTGAAATACTATTTCTTCTTTTTCTTCCTGGGAGTGGAGGCGTTCCTCTGCCTGTTCTGGTATCTCGTGTTTGTGCGCCGCGCGCGGGTGGAGACGGTTTTTCTGGTGACTGTGCTGTGTCTCGGCCTGTTTTACAATGTGCTGCTGACGCCGCAGATGGTACCGGATGAGGCGAAGCATATCGACATGGCCTACCGCTACAGCAATACGCTGCTGGGCTATGAGTCGATCGATGACACGACGATTCTGATGCGCGCGGACGACGCGGCGATGGAGTTCAGCTCCTCCCCTTCCATCCGGAATTATCGGAATATCTTTTATGGCCTGTTTTCCACCGTGCAGGATGGCACAATGGTGGAGACGGAGGTAAACAGCAACATCGAGGGGAGTATTCTCTTCTATGCGCCGGCTGTGCTCGGCATGACCCTCGCGCGGCTGATGGGACTCGGTACGGTTCCGATGCTGTTGATCGCGCGTTATCTGAATCTGTTTGCTTTTGCGCTGCTCGCGTGGGCGGGCATGCGCCGACTGCCTTTTGGGAAGCTGACGCTCTTTGTGCTGGCCGTGCTCCCGGTCAACATGCAGCAGTGCACCTCTTTCTCGCATGACGCGATGGTGCACGGCCTCGTATTTTTGTTTGTCTGCCTGTGTCTGGTAGCCGTCTTTTCAGAGCGGAAGCTGACAGGATGGCGGATGCTGGCGCTGGAAATTCTGGCCTTTGCGCTGATCTGGTGCAAGAGCGGAAGCTACGCGCCGCTTGCGCTGCTGCCGCTGCTGATTCCGAAGGAGCGCTATGGCGGAAAACGGGAAAAATGGATGGGGACTGCGGCGCTGCTCGGGATACCGCTGCTTGCTTTCCTTATAAAAAATGTCGGCACGGTGACCGGTATTGTCAGCACGACAGCCGCGACAAGTGTAGTCGGCACATCCGACGGAAGCGCCTATGCGGCGGGCTATACGCTCGGATATTTCCTGCATGATCCGCTCGAACTGGTGTATATGATTGTCAATACGATCCTGGAT
>JAJQCG010000202.1:5737-18021 GCA_021202815.1 Lachnospiraceae bacterium
GGATAAGGGCCGCTTTTATCTGGAATCGCTCGTAGGCTACAAGCTTGGCTGGGTCGAGATCGAGACCTCCCAGATGCTGGTGATCTTTTTCCTGTTTTTGCTGTTCCTGACTACGCTGAATGCGCCGGGAGAGCAGATACGTGTTCGCGCGGGGCAGCGCTTCTGGATGCTGTTTTTATGCGCGGCCTCAGCAGGATTGATCGTGCTCGGCATGCTGCTGTCCTGGACGCCGCTTGGCTACGTGTCGGTAGAGGGCGTGCAGGGCAGATATTTCCTGCCGTTTATGCCGGTTCTGCTGGCCGCGTGCCGGAATCAGCTGATTTATCTGAGGCAGAGAATCGATCGGGCGGTTATGGCCGCGGCGGTGGGAGGACAGATCTTTGCGATCGCCTATGTGATCCGCCAGATGACGACGGTGTAGGCGCGGGAGATCATCGGAAAGGAGCGGCCAGATTGAAGTACAGTATCGTCATTCCGGTATACAATGCAGAAAAGATGCTGCGGCGCTGCGTGGAGTCGTGGCTTGGCCAGACGGAGCAGGATTTCGAGCTGATCCTCGTGGACGACGGCAGCACGGACGGGAGCGGAGCGCTCTGTGATGAACTGGCGGAGCACGAGGGGAGCGGCGCTTTTTACGGGAAAGCAGAGAAGGAAGCAGGGAATGGTGAATCCGTCGTAGAGGAAAGCGACGCATCCGATGGGGGGACGCGGGAGAGGAACGGCTGTATCATCCGTGTCATCCACCAGGAAAACAGTGGCGTGTCCGCGGCCAGAAACGCCGGAATTCGCGCGGCCTGCGGGGAATTCCTGCTGTTTACGGACAGCGATGACTATGTCTCCCCGGACTATCTTGCTCATATGGGCCGTTTTCAGACGGAAACGGGCGCCGATCTGGTGCTGTGCGGGTTTCATCATATCTATGACGGGGCGGATATCGTGAAGCTTCCGGGGGAGAGCAGGGTTCTGGCGCTTTCAGATTTTCAGGAGGATTTCCTCTCACTGTATCGCGAAAGCTTTCTCAATATGCCGTGGAATAAGCTGTACCGGCGGGAGATGACCGGCTCCTTTGACAGTTCGCTGAGCCTCGGGGAGGACCTGCTTTTCAATCTGGATTACCTTAGAAAATGCGGATGCGTCGGCATACTCTCGGAGCCGCTCTGCTACTATATACAGGAGCTGGCGGGGAACGTTACGCTCTCCTCAAGGAAGCGGCAGGACCACACGGCGCTCGCGCGGCGGGTCTGCGGGGAGACGGAAGCTTTCTATGAGAAAACCTGGGGGGAAGCCTGTCGGGACGGCAGTATCTTCTCGCGCTATGTGAGCGAGATGCTCGATGAGTGTGAGAAGCTCCCGGGAGACAGAAGTCTTTCTTATACAGAAAAGATGCAGGCCATTCGCGCGTATGCCGCTGATCCCTGGGTGAGAACGCGGGGCGCTGAGGCTCGGCTGAGCCTGCCGGATTACAGGGTGATATGGTTTTTCCTGCGGCGGAACATGCCGCGGACAGTGTATGCGCTCTGCGCGCTTCGCCGTCCTCTGGTGTCGGCGCTGCACCGGATAAGGAGGGGCGGGCATGGAAAGAACTGACAACAGCAGAGGGCAGTCGGCGCCGCTCATCAGCGTGGTTGTGCCGGTTTATCAGGTAGAGCGCTGGCTTTCCCGCTGCGTGGACAGCCTGCTCGCGCAGACTTATGAGAATCTGGAGATTATCCTCGTCGACGACGGCTCACACGATGACTGCCCGGGGATCTGTGATGACTATGCGGCCCGGGACAGCCGGGTGCGCGTGATTCATCAGGAGAACCGTGGACTCTCCGGTGCGCGCAACTCCGGTATCGAAGCGGCGGCGGGGGAATATATTGCTTTTGTGGACAGCGACGACTATGTCGCTCCGGATTTTATAGAAGCTTTGTATGAGCTGATACAGAAGAGCGGCTGCGCGATCAGCCAGTGCCGCTTCGCGCGGGTACGCGGCGAGGCGCTGAAAGACGAGGCGGGAGACGCATATCGCGTATACCGCGGGGCGTGTCTGATGGAACAGCTCTATGGACCGGAGGAGGACGCGACATACTTTGTCGTGGCCTGGAACAAGCTGTATCGCCGGGAGCTCTTTGTGAAGACCGGTATCCGTTATCCGCTCGGCAGGATTCACGAGGACGAGGCGACGACATATCGTCTGTTCCATGCGGCGGGGAAGCTCGCGTTTCTCGACTGGGCGCTGTATGGATATTTTACGGAAAACACGGGCAGTATTACGTCGGTATTTTCGCGCAGACGTCTGCAGTGGCTGAGCGCGCATGAGGAGCGCATCGCGTTCTTCCGGGAAAACGGTTATGAAAAGCTGCTTCCGGCGGCTTACCGGAAGCTGTGCGACGCTTGTATTACCTTTTACTTTCGCTGCACAGAGGATGTGGAGGAGGCGGAGGCGCTGCGCCGGGAGCTGAAAAGCAGGCTTGTCGAGTATCGGAGAGAGGGGGCGGCATGGATTCGTGATCTGCCGTTTCGAACCCGCTTTGGTTACCGTCTGTTCAGCGTCTCGCCGAAGCTTTACAGGCAGATTTTGAGCAGAATGCAGGAGATATAAATGGGAGAGAAGATCAGCGTGATTGTGCCGGTCTACCGGGTCGAGAAGGTCCTCGCCCGCTGTGTGGACAGCATTCTGGCACAGACCTATGAGAATATCGAGATTATCCTCGTCGATGATGGATCGCCGGACGGCTGTCCGGCGCTGTGCGACGATTACGCGGCGCGTTATTCGAATATACGGTCGGTTCACAAGGAGAATGGCGGCCTGACCTCTGCATGGAAGGAGGGCGTACGCCACGCTTCGGGCGGGCTGCTCGGCTTCGTGGACAGCGACGACTGGATTGAGCCGGATATGTATGAACGGCTCGCCGCGGCGATGGAAAAATATGAAGCGGATATTGCGATGGCCGGTCTCGTGTTTGACTATGAGGATAAGAGCTATCCGCCGCGGCGCGAGACGAACCGGATGGAACGGGAGTATTATCGCGGGGAGGAGCTGAAGGAGCTTTGGCCGGTGCTGCTGAACGACGGGAGCTTTATCGGCAGGACGCTCCAGCCCTCGCGCGTGACAAAGCTGTTTCGCCGTGAGCTGGTGGAGCGCAATCTGCCGCTCTGGGACGAGCGCGTGACGGTGGGCGAGGACCTGCAGATGGTCTTCGCGGCGGCGCTTGACGCGCGCTGTATCTGCCAGATTCCGGATTATTATCCCTATCACTACTGGTACAATCAGTCGTCGATGACCGGGCAGTACGATGCGGAATATCTCGGGAAGATCAGGCTTTTGCGGGAGAGGCTGGAGCATATCTCCGACGAAAAAGGCGTCTATGATTTTCGTCCGCAGATCCGAAACGATTTCCTGAGCCTCGCGATCATGGCGGTCAAGAATGAAATCTGGAGAAATCATCAGGATTCCTTCCGGCAGGTGCTGAAAAATGTCCGCGCCATGTGCCGGGATGAGCGCGTGCGGGATGCCTTATGCTGCCACACGATGGACAGGCTCGGTCTGTCGGTGAAGCTGTATATTTTCATGATGAAGCACAGCCTTGCGCTGCCCTGCTGGGCGGCGACGAAGCTCTTCTTTACTTTCTACTACGGGGTGACATCACATGTACAGTAAGAAATTGATTTTTGTCGATATTGACGGGACAATCTATATGATGGACCACGGCGTCAGTCCGGCGCTTGCGGAGGGTTTTCGCCGGGCGCGCGCGAACGGACATAAGGTCTTTATTTCGACCGGCAGGACCTGGAACAGTCTGCCGGAGGAGGTGACGGCGCTGGAGTGGGACGGCATCGTCGCGAGCGCCGGCAGCGATATCCGTATTGACGGAAAAAGCGTCTATCGCTATGCCCTTGAACCGGCGCGGGTGCGACGTATCATTGCGGTGATGGAACAGATTCCGGGCGTAATTTTCATGCTGGAAGGATTCGACCGCATTTTTGTCGCCGGGGACGGGAGTACATATCTCTGGGAGGATATGCCGATGCCGGACGTCAACCCGGAGCTGGCACGCTGGCTGCAGTTCCTGAAGAAGCGGAAAAACACCTGGCCGCTGAGTGAGCGGAATCCAGAGCTTGATGAGATTCCGAAGGTCTCCTTCCTGGTGCGCAGCCAGGAGGCGCTCGGGCAGATCCGGCGGGAGCTCGGGGATCAGTTCCACGTGGCGACCTATCATATTTACCAGAGCGCCGGGATGTATAACGGAGAGCTGATTTCCCATGAGTCGGATAAAGGAACCGGTATTGTGAAGACCGCGGAGCTGTTTGGAGCGGATGTGGCGGATACGATCGCGTTCGGCGACAGCCTGAACGATTATCAGATGATCGAGCGGGCGGGGGTCGGTGTCGCCATGGGAAATGCGGATGAGGAGCTCAAGGCGATCGCAGACCGCGTGTGTGAGTCGGTCTGGGACGACGGTGTGCTTCACGAGATGGAGCGCATGGGTCTGCTGTGATTACTCCTCCGGCCAGGCCATCTCAATACACTGATTGATGATGCCGGGAGCCCTCAGGAGGCGTGATTTGAAGTTTTCCACCTTGTCCTCCCAGTCGTTCAGCGTGAGCCATTCCTCCTCCGGAACTGCTTCGCTTTCGACGGAGTAGGTCATATAGGTGCCAAAGGCGTCGGATTGGTAGTCGTAGGAGATTTCATCCTCTATACGGGCAGTCTCCTCTGCGAAGACGGCTTTGATTGTCTCCTCGTTGAACGCGGATTCCTCCATCTCATAAATAATCTCGATGAAGCGGTCGCGCCAGTCGGGATTTTCGAGCAGCTTTGGCAGGATGTTGTAATTGGAAGTGTCCCGTATGGCCAGCCAGAAATCGTATTCGATCATCTCCGGGTAGGTGCCGATCCAGTCGAGATCGAAGAGGTACACGCGCCACTTGCCGTCCTGATACGGGAGATCGTTGTCCTGACAGCGCCATACGCGCAGATTGTTGTCGATCCAGTCACCGTTTCCGAGCAGAAGATTCACCGCATAATACTGTAAGAACTGTTCTACATCAAGCTGGCTTTCCACAACGGACTGGGTATCCGGATCGCTCAGATCGGAGGACAGTATGTAGTCCACCAGCTCCAGGTATTCATCTACGACCTCCGGATACACCTGCGAGCCCGTTTTTTCCTCATCAAAAATGGAGGCGACTTCAATGTCGTCTTTTTCTTCTATATTATAAAGCTCTGCCAGCGCGTTGTCCGTTTTGGAAGGAAGAATAAAGTAAGCGCCCTGGTAGCTGCCGTTTATGTAGAGGGCGGCCGGCGTGGTGGGTGACGCGCCGATGACGCCCGCTTTTTTTGCGAGAGAATAGCCTGCGCTGTTGTGGATGCCGGTGGCGTCCGCGTCAAGCCGCACAGCGTGGAGGGTAAAGGAACTGTATGCTGTGATCTCCTGCTCGCTGCCGTCGACCGTCGTCCGCCCGCCCCACAGGTCATAGGTGAAGTCGGGAGCCTGCTTGTCATATTCCTCGCGCGCGATGATTCGATAGGATTTGCGCGCCGCCTTCCGGGCGTCCGCTCCGCTGACGCGGATGCCGACGCCCTGAACGATCAGGGCCCTGCCGCTTTCATCGTAGACAAAAAGGCGTATCTTATGCTCCCCGTCCATTCCGGAGGCCGGATGGCTGCCCGAGATGAGACCGTCCGTCTCATCATAAAGGATGCTTTCATCCGCCTGAATGGAGACGATCAGATTGGAAAAGCTGCGGCTCTGCAGGATGTCATCGATGTAGGGGTCCGTATAACCGTCCCGGAACAAGCCTTCTCTGTCCAGTGTCTCGGCTGTGCTGCTGCGGGCAAACAGACAAAACAGGAGCAACAGCAGTGCAATCGCCAGAAGTATGAGCTGTTGTAAGATTTTTCTGTCGCAGACATAATTCCTCATACTGAGTAAATTACATTTAAAATGTGAAATTTATTTAAACAAAATGTGAACGATGTAAAAATATGGGAAAATATATCTTTAATTGACAAATGCCTCCTAAAATAATAAAGTGATTGGCATGGAGGACAGCGATGATGAAGAGAATGATTCATTCTTTAAAAGATGGGATTGCCGGGGCATTTTCGTGTTTTGCGCTTTTGGTGACCCTGAATACAGATCTGAGCGAGATCAGTGCGCAGGCGGCAGGAGGCGGCTTCTTCACGCTCTTGGCGGTGAATATCAAAAAGCTGGAGTATCTGCTGCCGGATTTTACTTACAGGGACGCGCTGCTTGTTTTCCTCCTGTTTTATTTTTTTGTGAAGGCAAAGCCGATATGGGATGTGGAGGTCTCGCGGTGGAGCTACCGGGTTCCGGCCGGACTGACGTCGTTTTTTCTGCTGTTCGGCTACAGCTTCCGCTATACAAATTCCTGGGATCTGATTTTTATGGATACCTTTCACAGGCTGGTTTCGCTTCTGATGCTGATCGGCTTTTATCTGCTGTTTGCGCGAATCTACGCGCTGCTGATCCGGAAGCTCTGCCATGTCACTGAGGAGAACGCGGCGGCCGGCAGCCGGCTGGGGAACTGGATTTTCGAAAAGCACGCGTTCTGGGGCGCGTTCCTCGTGATTCTTCTGTTCTGGCTTCCTTATATTATCGCAAAATTTCCGGGAGCGGCGATGCCGGAGACACTGGCGGAGATGCGGCAGTGGTACTGGAACATGATCAACAACTATTACCCGCCGCTGCACACAGTTCTGATGTGCCTGGTTATGGAGCTGGGAAATCTGCTTGTCTCGTATATGTTTGGCTTCTTCCTGAACCTAGTGCTGCAGCTCGGGCTTTTGCTGTCCGCCTTCTCCTACGGATTTGTCCTGATGAAACGCTGGAGAACGCCGCATCTTTTCCGCGCGGCCGCGCTCACGATCATCTGTATCGTGCAGTATTTTCCGATGGAATCGACGATTGTGGAGAAGGACGTGCCCTACGCGGCCTGTGTGATTTTCCTCGTACTGATGCTCTTTGAGCTGATTCGGACGATGAAGGCGGAGGAGCCGCTCAGCTGCCGGTGGGTGATCGCTTATATTCTGGCTGCCTTCGGGACGGCGGGCTTCCGGAACGAGGGAATTTATCTGGTATTATTTTCCGGGATTGCTGTGGCGGTCTATGCCGCGCGGCTTCTGTGGAAGGAAAACAGAAAGAAATGCACGCGGGTGCTGACAGCCATGCTGCTGCCGGTGCTGCTGGTGCTGCTCTACCAGAGAGTGCTGCTTCCGGCCTGCGGCGTGGAGGACAATGGAGTGAAAGAGGCGCTGTCAATCCCGTTTCAGCAGACGGCCCGCTATGTGCGTGATTACGGATATGAGCTGACGGAGGAGGATGAGGAGATCATTTCCCACGTGCTTGACGCCGAAAATCTGGCTGAGCTCTACGATCCGGTCACTTCCGACCCGGTAAAGGCGACGTATCACGCGGAATTCACGGAAGATCTGATGGCCTACTTCGGTCTGTGGTTCCGGCAGCTTCTGAGGCATCCCGGAAACGCGGTCGAGGCTACGATGAACAATGCTTACGGCTGGTTTTACCAGGAGGGCTATGCCCAGAACTACATGATGACGTCAAAAATCGAGGGACAGGATATCCGTTGGGAGATCACGCAGCCGGCTTTCCTGGATGGCTTCCGGAATGTCATGGAGCGTGTCGCGAAGCTGCTCTCGCGCGTGCCGGTCGTGAACTGGTTCGAGAACGCGGGCGTCGTATCCTGGATGACGATTCTGCTGACCGCGTTTTACATCGGCTCCGGGCGGAAGCGTTATCTGCTGCCGATGGTTCCGCTTCTGACGGCGCTGCTGGTCTGCATTGCCGCGCCGACCTTCAATTATCAGGTGCGCTATATTATGCCGGTGATGTTCTGTGTGCCATTTTACGCGGCGATGGCGCTTGCCTCGGGTTCGGAGGCTGTGCATGTCAGAAAAGCGGGCGGCGGTGATGAGTGTGACATTGACGGCGATCGGAAAAGTTCTCCTTGACAGGTTCGCGGCGTGCGTGTTACGATACCCCGGACATGAGGGAGTAGTTGGCACTTTTTGGTGTTGCAAGTCAACATACTGACCCTGAGAGGATCTGGCTTGTATGAAATAACGAGACTCATGTATGGCATCGGCTGCCGTACATGGGATTGTGTGAGGCGGCTGAACAATGAGATCGGCCGTCTTTTTCTGACGGTAATACACAAGGAGGAACGTGTATGGCAGTTTTCTTTCAGGTCCTGTTCACGATGTTTATCGCTGAGATGGGCGATAAGACACAGCTTCTGATGATCGCGATGACCTCCCGTTATAAGCTGCGGGATATCATCATCGGCACGGCCGCTTCCATCCTGGCGCTGAACGCGATTGCGGTCGGACTGGGAGCAGTGATCAGCGAGCTTATCCCCGGCTGGCTGATCAAGATCATAGCCGCTGTCGCTTTCTTTTATTTTGCCTGGTCCAGCCTGAAGCAGGAGGATGACGAGGAGGAAGAGGCTGCGGCGAAGGTCGGGCATCCGATTCGTTTTATCTTTGGAACGTTCTTTCTCGCTGAGCTCGGCGATAAGACACAGCTGACAGCGATCGCTTTTGCCGCGAATACAGGTCTTCAGCAGGCGCTCAGCGTGTGGCTGGCGTGTTCCATCGGCCTTTTCGCCGCGGATCTGGTCGGCATGCTGGTGGGATATCTGCTGGGAAGTAAGATGCCGAAGGGCTTCCTGAGCATGCTTGCTTTTATCATTTTTGCGGTATTCGGCTTTACCACGATGGCCGAGGGCGCGGGACTTCTTCTTGGAGAGGGGATGCTTCGCTGGTATATTGCAGTGGGCGCGGCCGCTGTCTTTGCCGTGGCATGTTTTATTACCTGGAGAAAGCACGGCGGATGTCCTAATCCATAATTACCTGATCTGCCGTCACAAACTCGAAATTTTCGGCTCGCAGGAGCGGAATGATACGCTCCACGGCCTGCACGGTACTCTCATAGCTGTCGTGCATCAGGATGATATCGTTTTCGGAGGCCTCCCGGACGACCTGTTCCACGATCTGATCGACATTTTCCGTGATCCAGTCGAGGGTATCAATGCTCCACATGACCGGAATCAGGTCGAGCTCGCTTTCGAGATCTGGATTCCAGGTGCCGAACGGGGGACGGACATACTCCGTCCCCTGTCCGGTCAGCTCTTCGATGAGACGGCTCGTCTCCAGAATCTCTGCGCGGGCCTCCTCGGGAGAAAGCGTCGTGATCTGCACGTGATGCCAGGTGTGGTTGCCGATCAGGTGGTCCTGCGCCGCGATATCCTTCACGATATCTCCATATAATTCTACATTTTCTCCCAGCAGAAAGAAGGTGGCCGGGACATTTTCCCGTTCGAGCACTTCCAGCATCTGCGGCGTATAGACCGGGTGTGGTCCATCGTCGAAGGTCAGGGCGATGCGCTTTGTCTCTGTCTCTGTATTTTCCGGCTCGTCTGTCGCGGATTCCGTTTCCACGACAGGGATTGTGCTGCGGTTTCTCTTCTGCAGTCCATTTCCGGAGAATATCATGGCGATGCCGCAAAGGATCAGCGCTCTTCGCACCGGACGCCAGCGTCTCATGGCAGGCTCCTGATTTTCCATTATCGAAGTATATGCGGGAGGCGGCTGCCTCATGCGGGGAAGGAAAGGGTCTCGCAATGCCTGAAAAGAAAGGGTGGCTTTTTTCAGGAAGAAAACGTATAATATTCGCATGCAGAGGAGGCGCAGTACATGTACGGATATGAAACCAGAGTAAGAATGACAGAAGCGGATCAGTATCAGCAGATGACGCTGACCAGTGTGCTGAATCAGTTCCAGGACTGCAGTATTTTTCATTCAGAGGACCGCGGCGTCGGGATGAGCTTTCTGGAGAGCCGGAAGCGGATGTGGGTGCTGAGCTCCTGGAAGATCGTGATCAATCGTTATCCGAAGATGGCGGAGCGCATCTGGGTTGAGACCTGGCCCTATGCCTTTGGAAAGATGACGGGGAGCCGTAATTTCCGCATGCTGGATGGGCAGGGAGAGGTGCTGGCCTATGCGGATTCCTTCTGGGTTTACATGAATACGGAGCGTGCGCGGCCCTGTCGGCTGGACGAGGACGTGAGCGGAGCCTATGAAATCAATCCGAAACTGGATATGGAGTACGAAGATGGGCATATTATGCTTCCGGAGGGGATGCGCGAGGAGGAGCCTTTTTCCGTGATCTGGCATCAGCTGGATGTAAACCATCATGTGAACAATGGTCAGTATGTGCTGATGGCGGCGGAGTATCTGCCGGAGGATTTTCAGATCCGCCAGATGCGGGTGGAATACCGGAAGTCAGCAAAGCTGGATGACCGGATCTGCCCGAAGGTGGCTGTGGACGGGCGGGGAGCAACGGTCGCGCTGGACGACCCGGAGGGAAAGCCCTACGCGGTCATTGAGTTTCGATAGGAGAGAGTCATGGAATTAGGAAAGATACAGTCCCTTGAGATCGTAAAAGAGGTGGAGTTCGGCGTATATCTTGCAGAGCCGGACGCGCCGGGGGAGCAGGTGCTCCTTCCGAAAAAACAGGTGCCGGAGGGTGCGCGCGTCGGCGACCGGCTGGAGGTCTTCCTGTATAAGGATTCACAGGATCGGCTGATCGCCACCACGGCGGAGCCGCTCATCACGTTGGGCGGGATTGCGAGGCTGAAGGTGAAGGAGGTCACGAAGATCGGGGCGTTTCTGGACTGGGGGCTCGCAAAGGATCTGTTCCTGCCCTTCCGGCAGCAGACACGGAAGGTACAGGCGGGAGAGGAGTGTCTGGTAGCGCTCTACAAGGATAAGAGCGACCGCCTGTGCGCAACGATGAACGTCTATGAGTACCTGGCGCTGGACAGTCCCTACCGAAAGGACGCCCACGTGAAGGGAACGATCTATCAGATCAGTGAAAATTTCGGCGCTTTCGTGGCCGTGGACGATCACTGGTCCGGCCTGATACCGAAGCGTGAGTTCTATGGGGAGGCAAAGATCGGGGATATCGTCGAGGCGCGCGTGACCGCCGTGAAAAATGACGGGAAGCTGGATCTGAGCCTGCGCGAGAAGGCTTATCTGCAGAGCTCTGAGGATGCGGAGCGCGTGATGCAGGTGCTTGAGGAGTACGGCGGCGAGATGCCCTTCTCCGATAAAACTTCGCCGGAAATCATCAGGGAGAAATTCTCCATGAGCAAGAATTCGTTCAAGCGCGCGGTGGGTCATCTGCTGAAGGAAGAACGCATCGATATCTCGGAAGACCGTATCTGGAAAAAATAGTCTGCGTGATGTCCCCAGGATGCATTCGCAATGCATGGGCTGATTACAGGAAATATTTATGAGGTGCAGAGAAAAATGAAAATCAAATTGAATCCGGATGTGGAGACTGTGAACCTAGTAAAGACCGGGTTAAAGGAAAGCGGCGGATATTGTCCCTGCCGCCTGGACAGGACGGAGGATACAAAATGTATGTGTAAGGAGTTCAGGGAGCAGATCGCCGATCCGGATTTTGAAGGATTCTGTCACTGTATGCTTTATTATAAGGAAAAGTGAGGAAAAGGGTGTGGCGATATCCAATTACGAGATCACGAGAGACCGGACGGAGCTTCGCTTTCTGGAATACGATCAGCAGAAGATGATCGACCGGTTTCAGCTGCAGCATGATGAGCAGTATCTGTATATAAGGTTTGTGGGAAGAGACTATCGGATTCACCGCGCGACGGGGCGGACAGAATGGTCGGAGGACGGATTTTCCCACGCGACACACGCGGGATTCAATGAGGTACTCTCCATCTGCGACGTTCTGTGCGATTCAAGGGAGGGCTGCCGACTGTCGGGCCGCTTCGCGAAGATCAACAACCTGAAAGGCACGGTCCGCTCCTCGGGCCTGGGAGAGGAGTTTTACGGGAATTACGCGAAATATTTCGACGGAAAGACGCTAAAGCTGCGGAAAGCCTGCGAAGAGCTGGGCGGAGAGCGGCAGATGATCGGGGATGTCTCTTACCTCCTGCACCCGTTCCCATTTCTCCCCCTGGTGCTGCAGTTCTGGGAGTCGGACGAGGAGTTTCCTGCCAGTCTGAAGTTTATGTGGGATGAGAACACGCTGGATTTCCTGCGCTATGAGACGACCTACTATGTAGTGGGGCATGTGCTGGAACGGCTGAAAACGCTGATGAGTTAAGAATATCCGGCGGCAAATGAGCCTGATTGCGGTCTGGACAGCGTGTTTTTTTTGTGCTATACTCTTAAAATACTTAAGGAAAGTATCAGATTCAGAGCAGACAAAAAAAGCAATTCTGAG
>JAJQCG010000037.1 GCA_021202815.1 Lachnospiraceae bacterium
GGATTCAATCGCTATGGATTTTTTAGGTGTTCAACTTCATTTTACAATCGACCCATAGAAAAAAATTAAAAGGAGAGAAAAAGCAATGAAGACAAAGAAGGTATTGGCACTGTTGATGGTAGCGTGTATGACATTTGGTCTTGCGGCCTGCGGATCAAGCTCAGCTTCTGATGATACTTCTATAGAGGGGACGACAGAGGAGGAGAGTGTAGAAGAAGCGGAGTCAGAGGAAGCATCCGACACAGAAGTTGTAAGCGCAGACAATGATTATGAGTTCATTTTTGTGTCGCCGCTTGTGGGTCTGGAATACTGGAACACTTGCGCGGAGGGTATCGCTGCTGCGGATGAAGACTTTGGTACGACGACGCAGGTGGTAGGAGGCACCGATTCCTCTACGATGCTGGCGGACTATCTGAGTTACTTTGAGGCGGCGATTTCTTCGCAGCCGGATGCAATCTTCACTTATTGCGGAGTTGAGTCTGCCTACGAGCTGATTGAGGAGGCGTCAGAGGCAGGAATTCCGGTGCTGGCGGTTGACAGCGATGCTCCGGACACTTCGCGAATTGCCTATGTTGGAACCGATCCATATAATGCTGGTTACATGACAGGCGAGGCGATGATCGAATACACAGGTGGAAGCGCTAAGGTTGTGGTTTTGACCAGTTCCCTCACTGCGGAAAAGGAGCAGGAAGAAATTGAGGCATTTATAGATGCCGTGGCGGATTATGATATCGAAATTATTGCTACAGAGGAGACAAATGCAGACCTTTCGACCGGTGTGACGAAGATGGAGGCGCTTGTGAATACTTATCCGGAGATGACAGCGGTGCTCTGTACTTCGGCCTATGATGTTCAGGCAGCTGCGCAGGTCAAGGTAGAACAGGGGCTCGATGATCTTGTTCTGATCGGTTATGATGATCAGGAGGAGACGCTTGAATACATCCGCGAGGGTGTGATTGATGCAATTGTCGTACAGGATCCATACACGATGGGATACATGGCGGTAGAATTATTGACGGAATATCTGAATACAGGATCACTTGAGAGTGAATCCTATGATACCGGCACGATCCTTGTCACCAACAACAATGTCGACAGCTATAAATAGTTAGCTAAATGGGGCTGTCGGAGGAATATTTGTTTCGACAGTCCCTTTTCACATTTAGATAACAGGAGGAAGGTATGAAAACTTTGAAAAAACTGACAAAGCAGACAGAGACGGGGATTCTGGTGCCGCTGATTCTGCTCTGGCTGATTACTTACGCGGCAAATCATGCATTTTTTGGGGCAAACAATATGACTTCGCTGTTCCGTTCTGTCTCAATTACACTGCTTGGTGCGATTGGTGCTTCGTTTGTATTTTCCTGTGGAATGCTCGATGTTTCCGCTGGCTCCGTATACGGTCTGGCAGGAATGGTGGCGGCTCTTTGTATGAAAAACGCAGGAATTCCGGTAGCTGCCTCAATTCTGCTTGGACTTCTCAGCGCGGCAGCGATCGGCCTTCTGAATGGCCTGATTATCAATCAGTTTGAAATTCCGGCCTTTATCGCGACACTGGGAACCAGCTATATCGCGCGTGGTATCGTCAATGTGGTATCGAAGGGGAATTCCATCACAAGCTTGCCGGACAGTTTCAATGCGATCGGTTCCTTTGGGCCATTCCATATTCCGTGGAGCGTATATATTGCGCTTGTCGCAACGATTATTGCCTGGTTTGTTTTCAAATATACAATCTTTGGACGATCGCTGCTTGCGGTGGGCGGTAACGCGGAGACCGCCAGAGTTTGCGGACTGAATGTAAAGAAGCTTCGTATCTACGCTTTCGTTATCCTTGCAATGCTCGACGGCCTCGCCGGCATTCTCTCAACAGCGCGCCTTTCAACAGCGCAGGCTTCTGCGGGAAATGGCTGGGAGATGACCGTTATCACCGCGACCGTCATCGGCGGCGTGAGCATGTACGGCGGATCCTTGAGTATCCCGGGTGTGGTCATCGGCGTGACCATCATGGAGACGCTGACGGTCTCGATGACGATGCTGAAGGTAAACGCCTACTGGCAGAAGATTGTCGTCGGCGCGATCATTATCTTTGCGGTGGGTATTGATACCTACAGAAGGAAACAGCTTTCCAGCGGGAAGGAGTAGCTTATGGGAAACAAGATAGTCCTGGAGATGGAGCATATCACGAAGCGTTTTCCGGGCGTTCTGGCGCTGGATGATGTCAGTATTCAGGCTTATGCAGGAGAAATCCTTGCGCTTTGCGGGGAGAACGGCGCCGGAAAGTCGACGTTGATGAAGATCTTAAGTGGTTCTTATCCGGAGTCGAGTTATGAAGGAACGATCGCCGTGGAGGGGCAGGCCTGCCACTTCGCGAACCCGCTGCAGTCTGAGCGAATGGGGATTGAGATGATCTACCAGGAAGTCAGCATGCACCTGGACTCTACGATCGCAGAAAATATCTTTATGGGAAGCTGGCTCAGAAAAAAGAATATGGTCGACTGGCAGGGGATGAACAGTGAGTCGAAGAAGTATATCGAGATGGTAGGTCTTGATGCGGAGCCGACAGACATTGTGAGGAAGCTCAGCACCAGTCAGCAGCAGATGGTGTCGATCGCGCGGGCGCTCAGCAAGGAGCCGAAGATCCTGGTGCTCGAC
>JAJQCG010000110.1 GCA_021202815.1 Lachnospiraceae bacterium
GACATATGACGCGCAAGCGGCATATAGCCTTCAAAGAAGGCGGTCTGTGGCCTGCTGCTCTGAATAGTTACTAATTTTCGTAATCATCACTCCACAGACACGATATAATAATAAATCGGCTGTCCGCCCGAATGAACCTCGACCTCGACGCCCGGATATTCCTCGGCGATCGCGTCACCGAATGCCCTGGCATCTTCATCGGAGACGTCTTCACCATAGTAAATACCGACAATCTCCGAAGAATCGTCCACGAGCTTCTCCAGCATTTCGCGCGCGGTTCCGCTCACATCACTGCCGACCGCCAGAATGCCCTCGTCGCCGAGACCCATAATGTTTCCCTCATGAATCTCCATGTGGTCGATCGTGGTATCACGGACCGCATAGGTGACCTCTCCGGTCTTCACATTTTTGATCTGCGCCTCCATGGACTGAAGGTTTTCTTCCGGCGCCGCGTCGGGTTCAAAGCTTACCATGGCGGTGATGCCCTGCGGCATGGTCTTCGTCGGCACCACGATTACATTTTTGTCCTTCACAAGACTGCTCGCCTGATTCGCCGCGAGAATGATATTTTTATTGTTCGGCAGGATGAAAACATTGTCCGCATTCACCCGCTCGACCGCCTCGATAATATCCTCCGTGCTTGGATTCATCGTCTGACCGCCCTCGATCAAATAATCCACGCCGAGCTCCCGGAAGATCCCGCCCATGCCCGCGCCGACAGACACCGCGATAAAGCCCATATCTTTCCGCTCTGTCGGCTGCGCGGCCTCCTCTGCGGCTTTCTGCTGCGCCGCGATCTTCGAGGCGTCCTTGATCAGACGCTCCTCGTGCTCAAGCCGCATATTATCAATCTTCATATTGGAAAGCGGTCCATACGTCAGAGCCCGCTGAATAGCCAGCCCGGGGTCGTTAGATTGTAGGTTTACCTTGATGATCTCATCAGCTTACACTTCCATGATTGAATCTCCGATCGATTCCAGATAAGCCTTGAACTCCTGCTCCCGCTGCACACTTACCGGCTCCGGCAGCATGATCAGAAACTCCGTGCAGTAGCCGAATTTAATATCGGCCTCGGTCTCGGCGCTGATCTTCACCGGCTTCGCTCCCGAAGCCCCTGCCGCGGCGTAATCCACTTCCTTGCCGAGCAGCACATCGTACATACCCTTTAGCACCTCGACCAGCCCCTGCCCACCGGAGTCGACGACGCCCGCCTCCTTCAGCACCGGCAGCATCTCCGGCGTCTTTTCCAGAATTGCCTCAGCCTCTTCGATGACAAGCCGCGTAAATTCGACGATATCCTCCTCTGTCTCGGCCAGCTCTGCGGCCTTGTCCGCCGCGCCTCTTGCCACAGTGAGGATCGTGCCCTCCTTCGGCTTCATGACCGCCTTGTAAGCCGTCTCCACCGCCTTCTGCATCGCATTCGCAATATCGACAACGTCCAGCTCCTCCTGATTCTGCATGGCTCTCGTAAAGCCGCGGAACAGCTGGGACAGAATGACGCCGGAATTGCCCCTCGCGCCGCGCAGGGAGCCGGAGGAGATTGCCTTCGCCAGCGCGTACATATTCATATCTGTAAGACTGCTGACCTCATGAACCGCCGACATGATCGTCATCGTCATATTGGTCCCCGTATCCCCATCCGGCACCGGGAATACATTCAGCTCATTGATCCACTCTTTCTTTGCTTCCAGATTCTTTGCCCCGCCAAGGAACAGCTTTGCAGCCATGGGGGCGTCAACTGTTTTCATCAAAATGAAGTTCCTCCCTCATCAATCTATCACTCTCACGCCTTCGACGAACACGTCGGTCCTGCCGATCGTCATACCGGTGAACTCCTCCACCTGATATTTCACCGAATCAATCAGATTCTCTGACACGACCGGAATATTCACACCATAGGCGACGATCACATGGAAAGCCAGATAGATCACGTTATCCTCAATCGAAACCTCAATCCCGCGTTTAATACTGTCCTTCTTCAGAAGCTTCATCAGACCGTCGCGCATATCGAGCGTAGCCATGCCCACGATGCCCGTGCACCCGAGCGCCACCGAACCCGCGTAGGCAGCGATCACATCCTCATCGATTGTTATATTTCCCAGCTCTGTGCTGATCAAACCCTGCATACGAATACCTCCTTTTCCCTTTCTTGTTAGCCATAGTATACCCCATATGGCGGAAAATGGAAATTCTTTTTTTGCTGTGCATATACTGAAAATAAGAAATCTTCTGTCTGGCAGGAGGTGCAGATCCGTGAGGAAAACCATCGGCTTTGTATTATTCTGGATCGGAATCGGTATTTTTATAACCCTGTTCCTGCCCGGCGACAACCTTTTTATCCGGATTCTGCTCTCTGCGGTCTTTCTGATCTGCGGCTACCAGTGCTTTTCCTGCTGAAGCGTTACATACAAAAAGGGCATCGTGCCGCGACACCCTCTATGCCTTTCTTCGTCGGTCTGCCTTCTTAAGCCCGCTCAACCTTGCCGGATTTGAGGCAAGAAGTGCACACATACATCTTCTTTGTCCCGCCTTCTGTCTTCACTCTCACAGACTTTACGTTCGGCTTCCACATCCATGGTAGAACTGGCTGAGTGCAGCGTAGCCAAAGTTTTTCCGTAAAGCAGTATCGGAGGTACAA
>JAJQCG010000036.1:0-309 GCA_021202815.1 Lachnospiraceae bacterium
TCTTTCTGTCGTATTTGTATCCGCCAATATTCAGCGGAACTTCATTGTTTTCCCAATTTAACAGGCGGCAGGCATCCTCATACGTGTATTTCTGATACAAGACGAAATCCGTATTCTGATATCGCTGCTTATAATTCGCGTGGTATCTGGAAATGCCGAACTCCACCAGTTCATTGACCATTTCATAAAAATCCGGGTTTTGCAGCATTTTTTCAAAAGATTTAGATATCCCGTAATCCCCTCTTTCCTTTTCTATAAAAACGCAGTTTTTATATGTCTTCTTTCCGGATCCGGACGGAAATTCATTTG
>JAJQCG010000036.1:319-1185 GCA_021202815.1 Lachnospiraceae bacterium
ATGATTTCTCCAGAATTCCCAGAATTCGATGGTGATAAGTCATCAATCTCTTCAGCAGTTCCAGCTCCTGAATCCGTTTTCCGGCAGCGAGTTTTTTCGAAATAAACTCTATCACTTTCTCCTCATCCTTTGACAACCGCACTTTATATTCTTTCTCGTATTTCACCAGAAACTTATAATATGACCCAAGGCTGCTGTTATCAAAAATCCGGCAGACATCCATCTCGCCATACTCATCGAAATCCTTCAGTCGCGGAATTCGCCCCAGCTTATACTTGAGGTTTGTATAGTTCTCCTTGATCAGCCGGATATCACTGAAATTTGCACTGTCTATCGCAGCAAAAATTCGTTTTTTACTGATCTCATCAAAGTGAATCGTAGAAATCCCGGGAATAATCCGGTCGCCCTCCATCACATAACGGCGTATATTGTCCTTATTGTAACTGCGGTCTCCGGAGAGAGCGATTGGAATCAGAAAATTGTTCTTATAATTTCCGATAAAATCCAAAACGACCACAAAGTCTTTATTTTCTGATTTTCTCAGGCCTCTTCCGAGCTGCTGCACAAATACAATCGCGGACTGCGTAGGACGCAGCATGATCACCTGGTTAATCTCCGGAATGTCAACACCCTCCGAAAAAATATCAACAGTAAAAATATAATCAAGATACTCCGCCTTAGCTGCATTCTTTTCCGAAACATCCATCACCAGGCGCTCAATCACCGACTCTCTTTTCGCGTCACTGTCCTCGCCTGTTAATGCCTCCGTGCGGAACCCTCTCTCCTTAAACTTCCGGGACAACTCCCGTGCTTCCTCTTTCCGACTGCAAAAAACCAGTCCCTTGACCCGGTCGCCGCAATGGCCA
>JAJQCG010000036.1:1195-2371 GCA_021202815.1 Lachnospiraceae bacterium
TCAGACGAGCAAATAGACGCAAACTGTCTGCACTATCGTCATCCCCAATCACATCGCCCTCAATCGAAAAATCTGTGATTCCGAAATAATGAAACGGGCACAGCAAATCTTCTTCCAAAGCCTGCTGCAAACGAATCTCACAGGCAATATTGTGGTGGAAAATCTTATAAACATCAAAGCGGTTCGTCTCCGGGCTGGCCGTCATTCCCAGCCAAAAATTTGGTCTGAAATAATCCATAATCTTCTGATAACTGCCCGCACCTGAGTGATGCGCTTCATCCAGGCAGATGGCAGAAAAATAATCCCGGGGGAAATTTTGCAGTATGTTTTCCTTGCTCATCATCTGCATGGTGGCAAAAATCAAGTCAGCATCCTTAATTTTCGCCAAATCCGACGACGTATTTCCGGAAAGCAGCGCATACTGATAAGCGGAGCCATCCTCGCGTTTCCTGCCGAATACTTTTTTATAGCTTTCCAACGCCTGCCTCGCGATCCGCTCTCTGTGTACCAGGAATAGTACTTTTTTCGGTTTCATTTCCCGAAGAGCAAAGGCTGAGGCGTAAGTCTTTCCGGTGCCTGTCGCTGAGATGAGAAGCGCCCGCGTCTCTTTCCGGGCAATCAAATCCTGAACGTTTTTCACAAAATCAATCTGCATCGCATTCGGCTGCAACCGATATTCCTCAAGGGAAACAGGCGACTGCGACTTTGCAATCCTGCGCTGCTCCCTCACAAGATTATACCGAACGCGGTAATTTTTTATGAAATCCTCATAATACAAACTATTCGAAGCATTCCACAGCGTACGAAATTCCTGAAGAATATCGCCAACCAGCTGCCCTGTCTCATATCCCACCAGCTTCGTATTCCACTCGCGATTCACCTTCAGAGCCTTTGCCGTCATATTAGAGCTTCCGATAATAATCCGGTATAGCTCTTCCTTTCGGAACATATAACCCTTTGTATGAAAACCATCCCGATCATCATCAGTGAGAAACATCTTTAATTCGATGTTCTTCAGCTCGTGCAGTTTATCCAATGCCTTCGGATCATTGAACATCTGATAGTCCGTTGTAAGAATTTTTCCGCGAATACCTTTCGTCTCCAACTCCTTTAAAATCTGTAAGAGCGGAGCAATACCTCCAAGTGTGATGAAGGCAACACTGATGAAAAACTCGT
>JAJQCG010000036.1:2381-2632 GCA_021202815.1 Lachnospiraceae bacterium
CCTGTTCGATGGAAGAAATGACACGCTTTCCCTGACCGGAATCATTGGAAATGAACTCAGGCCGATAGGCCAGGTTGGAGTTAATCTGTCGGTTAATGAATGCCGTTTCAAAACCGGCCTGCAGATCCTTTACGCATCCCATATTTTTTCCTTTTCCGCCGTAAATTTAGTTCCACGTTTCGTCTATTTCTTTTTTCAGTGACACAAACATTCCATAAAAGTCTGTTTTCGTTTGCTTCACGATATAAAGC
>JAJQCG010000115.1:0-16616 GCA_021202815.1 Lachnospiraceae bacterium
ACTCTATTGAAGCTTTTCGCGGATGTGTTCAACTTGCACTTGCAATTTTCGGAACTTTTAAGAAAGCAATCATGATAGCTTTCATCTGCTATACCACTGCTTCTATCAGGATCTTCTTCCCCAAATGGATCTCCTTTACACCGATTTCTTTCTTTTTATTGAAATTAAAACTCAGCATATAGCCTTTATCTAAATGGTAATCGTCTGGATGTCAGAAACGCATTATAAAGTCTCGTCTCAAATATCCTGTTGGCTACCACCACTTTAAAATCTTCTACTTTGACAAAACCAAACATCAGAGCAATGTCAATGACCGCATCGTCTGGATTATAGGAAATGGATTTACCGTTCATCAGCAGGGAATACAGCATTTGCCGAAGCTCCGGATAACTGTCTATCTTATCCTGCAGGGATTCAAACAGAGTATTCTTTTCATTTAAAATCCTGCCGACGGCCTCTGTCACCCCACTTTCGGTCCATGCGGATGCGCGATCCGCAAAGCGCTCCGAACCGGCAATCTGTTCGTCTATCAGCTTACAGATTCTTGACACCAGAAACGGATATCCTGCGGTATACTCATAAATCCGCTCCGCAACTGCATCAACATCCATCCCTGTATGATAGTCTTTCTCATATTCCTTCAGCATCCCCGCAATATCGCGAGGAGAAAAACTCATATCTACCAGATAATCCGCAGCGATGTTCCACGGACTGTTTATCGTGTGCTGACCCTCCGGCACAAATTTTCGTTTCAGATTCTTTATATCATACACGCCGGCCAGTATAACCGATTGAAACGCAGGCTTTATCCGTCGCCGTATATAATTACCGCGAAGCTGTGCCAGGAAATCCAGAAAAACCTGATTATTGGACGCGGAATCCACCTCATCGATCATCAGAACAATCGGTTTTGCCGTCTGTCTGCACCAGTTGGAAAAGACCACAAACATATCGGCCATGCGAACAGATTCTTCCTCATTCGACGCCATGCCGTACAGTCGTGTTTTCACATCTGTCGGCAGTTCCATATCCTCGCAGACGAACAGGAGCTCCTTGCAGAACGCCTTCACAAAAGAGGACTCGCTGGCATAATCCCCCTCTCCAAGCAGCTGAAAATCCAGATACACCACGGTATATTCTGCTTTCAGAAAATCCATAAGCGCATACATCGTTGTTGTTTTTCCATACTGGCGGGCGCGATTGATTGTAAAATAATCTCCTCTGTCCACCATTTCCTTGATTGCGCACAGGCGCTCTGTAATATCCACCATATAGTGAATATCCGGCAGACAAACCGCCGTCACATTAAAAATTTTTGCCATGGAATATTCCTCCATCATCTTTCCTGATCAAAAGGAGCGTCAGGATTACAAGGCCAGTCCTCGATCCCGCCCTCCGTGATCGCACGGAACATCCGCTTCTTTGTGCCCGGGTGCTCCCGCTCGATCTGCGCAAGCAGCGTCTTTACATAGGCGCGCTCCGTCCGGCCGTCGGCAGGGCAGGGATTTTCGATGGTCGGAATCTCATATTTCCGCACAAAGCCCCTGATACGGCTCTCCTCAACCAGCATAAGAGGCCGGATGACCTCCATATCCCGATCCTCGAAACGCGTCACAGGAGGGAAGGCATAAAATCGCCCCTGAAAGAGGAGCGACAACAGCATCGTCTCCACGAAATCGTCCCGATGGTGCGCGTAGGCGATCTTATTGCAGCCAAGACGCTGCGCCTCCGTCACCAGCGCGCCCTTGCGCAGCTTCGCGCAGAGGGAGCAGGGATGCTTTTCCTTTCTCACCCCGAAGACTATCTGTTCGATCTGCGTGGCTACGACGGAAAGCTCCACGCCGAGCTCTTCACAAAAGCGCTGCAAGGCAGAAAAATCCGTGCCCGGATGACCGAGATCGACGCAAATCCCACGCAGTTCAAAAGACTTCGGATAAAACGCAGACAGCTTTTTCAGCGCATATAGAAGCGCCATACTGTCCTTTCCGCCGGAGACGCCGACCGCGATCCGGTCGCCCTCCTCTATCATCCTGTATCGTTCCACCGCCTGGCGCACAAGGCTCAGCAGCTTTTGTATATCCATTTCGGACTTCTCCCGACGGATGGTTTTACCAAATACATCCGTTAATCCTCTCTCGCTTCTGTTTCCCGCTCCACAGCGACTCTGCACGTACTCTTATAGAAAGCAATGCCGTATTTCAGCAATGTCCTCATGCCGTCTTTTTTCAGCTCCGCCGTGTATTCCCTGTCATTGATCTGCTTTAGCACTTCCTTACACTCGCTGTCAAGTCGGCCGCCCTCCGCATACTTCACCTCGATGATGATTCCGATTTCTTCCTCCTCGATCTCAATCGCTATATCGTAATAGCCGTCGCCGGATTCTCCGTTTGAGTCGACGCTCCAGCCGCCTTTAAAGCCGAGGATTCCGAGGAGCATTCCGTGGTAAAAGCTCTCCTTGAACGCCTTTCTCACGGCAGTGTCTCTGACACTGACCGTTTGCTTCATAAAATCTGTCAGCTGCTTTTCCACTCCTTCCGCATCCCCGGCCTTCAGCGCTTCACAGAAATCCGACACGGCGACGCCGTCCTCCCGGGCAAGCTCTTTTTCAAACAGGCTCAGAACTGAATCCCGGAAAATACAGCGGACCTCCGCGTTCGGGATCATCAGACGCACGACATTTCCCACCGGGGTTTCGCTCTGTGTCAGATAGCCTGTGGCATACAGAAGGCTCCACATATTCTCCACGCTGCTGTAAATCGTATCATAGGTGAGCTGCTCCTCGATTTTCTTCTGGACAGTATTCCCGGAAATCAGCCGTTCCACCTGAGTCTTTGTCACCCCGTCGCCCATCCGCTGTATAAAACGCCGGACCTCCTCGTTTCCGCTGGAGTTTGTCCAGTAGCTCTTAGGAACTTTATTGGGGTTCGTCCGAAGCTGATCACACCAGTTGATCACATCCCACGGATTATACACGGAGGCACGCCCGATTTTATAACCGTCATACCATTCCTTCGTTAAATCATAATAATCCATGAGGCCATAGTAAGACAACATTTCCCTTACTTCTTCATCTGAGAACCCAAACTGCTCGTCGCACCTCGCATCGAGGAGTGTGTACATTTTGGGATTGTTCAGCCCGGTAAAAATGCTCTCTTTGGATACGAGCAGGCAGCCTGTCAGGACAGCAAACTCCAGGTCGGGGTTTGTCTTGAGCGCGGCATGAAAAATATTACGGATGACGCCAACCATATCCTTGTAGTACCCGTGCTGGTTCGCTTTTGCGAGGGGAACATCATATTCATCGATCAGAATGATCACTTTTTGCCCGTAATGCCTGTGCAAAAGCTCAGACAGATATTTCAGGCTGCTGAATAATGTGTCGTCAGCCATCTCCCTGTCAAGAAGCAGCTCAAAATCCTGCTTCTCCTGCCTTGACAGGCTGTCACTGTCAAGAAGGAAGCGGAATCTTCTGGCTTCTTCGTTTATCACTCTGGCAATCATCTTGCGACTCGTCTCAAAATTACCGGCGTCTACATTTTTTAATGTAATCGATATCACAGGGTACCGTCCCATGTATTGTTCGCACAGCCCGGTTTCCTTTGAAATGGCCAGTCCGTCAAACAGACTTTTGTCTGTGCCGACCTCAAAGAAATATTTGAGCATGCTCATATTCATGCTCTTTCCAAAGCGGCGTGGACGCGTGAAAAGATTCATCTCTCCCCAATTACTTAAAAGCTCCTTTATCATAGACGACTTGTCTACATAGTAAAAATTGTTCGTGCGTAATTTTGCAAAGTCCTCTATACCGATCGGCAATTTTTTCTTTTCCAAACCGCTCACCTCCACCTGATCACCCGGCACTTCATCACACTTGCCAGAAGCCTCCGACTTACAGTGCCTTCTTCATCCTCCTGCTCCAATCCATATTTTATTATACATGCTTTGCGTTGTATTCTGCAAGATGGAAATAAGGCCGGAAAACCCTTTCTGAACGCGTCAAACTGTGCTATACTGTTTCCCGGAAACGAGGTGTAAAAATATGAATCCATTATATGAACAGGTGATTGAGCTGGTGCACAGCGCCGACGAAATTATTTTCGATGAAAATCTGGTACATGCCGTCACGGTCAAGGGCGCCGCGGACTATGTGACGAAGGTGGACTTCGCCGTGCAGGAGTTTCTGCGCGCGGGGCTTGCCATCCTGACGCCGGAGGTGAAACTGATCTCCGAAGAGCAGGAAAATAAAGATCTGGACCCTGCGGGATCCTACTGGATCCTCGACCCCATCGACGGCACGACAAACCTGATCCATGATTATCAGATGAGCGCGGTCTCGCTGGGGCTCTATGAGAAGGGACAGATCACCTTCGGCGTGGTCTACAATCCGTTTATGAAAGAGACCTGGCACGCGGTTCGCGGCGAGGGTGCGTATCTGAACGGCCAGGAGATCCACGTCTCCCACCGCGCGGACTTTGAGACCAGCGTCATTTCCTTCGGCGCGGCCCCCTATGATAAGGGACTGGCGGCTCAGCTCTTCCCGATCATGCGGCATGTCTTCGAGGCCTGCTCCGATTTCCGCCGCTGCGCCTCCTGTGCGCTCGACCTGTGCTATGTCGCGACGGGGCGCATCGACGCCTACTTTGAGCTGAATCTGAAGCCCTGGGATTATGCAGCCGGCTCGCTGATTCTGACGGAAGCGGGCGGAAAGATCGGCACCTTCCGCGGGAAGGAGCTCCCTTATCTGCAGAATATAGATCTCATTGCCGCCACGCCGGAGATTTATGACCGGCTCCGGGCGCTGATCTTCGAAATGCCGACCGACGAGCTGAAGCTGTCCTGACGTGCTCTGCGGGCGATTCGCAAATACGGCTCCCATGGCATGCCATGAGAGCCGTATCCTTTCTTCCGAAACGCTACATTTCCAGATGCTGCAGCACCGATTCCAGCGACTGCAGGCCGTACATCGTCCCGAATACCTTTTCCCCGTTCATGATCAGCATCGTCGGCACCTGCCGGACGCCGAAACGCTCGGCAAGACGGGGTTCTTCGTCCACATTGACCTTACAGAACTTCACGTCGCAGGCCTCCTCGGCCGCCTCCATGAGAATCGGGTGCTGTGCCTTACAGGGGCTGCACCAGTCCGCGTAAAAATCGAGCAGTACCGGCATGCCCGCCTCTGTCACTTCAGTCTGAAAATTGTCCCCGGTAACCTTTTTTAATTCCACCCGGCACACTCCTTTCTGAACTGCACAGTATCAGTGTTCCCGCGCGGCAATAGAAATAACCAGCCAGCTTTCACCAGTCAGTCTGTTTCTGAAAATAAAAGCTCCTCCGCGATCCGCGCCGCCGTTTTGATGCACTCCTCGCAGGGATACGCAGGGCGGTCCGAGCCGACGCCCTTGAGCTCCCGGCAGACCAGCGCACCGGCTCTCTCACGGAAACGCTTTACCATTTCTTTCGAAACCTTATAAGTACTCTCTTTCGTTCTGGGGGAACACTCCGCTCCGCCGCTTCCTTTGAGACCGGCGAGCAGCACCGCCCCGGAGAGCGCGCCGCAGGTCGCTTCCATGCCGCCCATACCGGCTCCGAAGCCCTCCGTCATGCGGAAGACGGTATCCTCATCGTATCCCAACAGATCGCAGTAGATACAGGCCACGGCCTGCGCACAGTTGTAGCCCTTGTCATGCCTTTCAATGGTCTTATTGATTCTGCTCTCCATTCGTACTCCTCTCTTATTACATGTTTACAACCACGGTTTTCGGCGTGTAGCCCTCGTCCCGCAGTGCTTTTATGATGCGCTTCTTGTGTTCTGTTCCGAAGGCCTCAAGCGTGATCTTCAGCTCCACCGCCGCGTTGCGGTTCGTGCTCACGAACTGGTTGTGGTCGAGGCGGACGACGTTGCCCTGCTGCTCCGCGATGACCGACGCGACGTGCACGAGCTCGCCCGGCTTGTCCGGCAGCAGCACTGAGATGGAGAAGATACGGTCGCGCTGGATGAGGCCGTGCTGTACGACCGAGGACATCGTGATGATGTCCATATTGCCGCCGCTCAGGATACAGACAACCTTTTTATTTTTCACATCAAGATGCTTCAGCGCCGCCACACTCAGGAGACCGGAGTTCTCGACGATCATCTTGTGGCTCTCGACCATATCGAGGAAGGCGACGATCAGCTCGTCGTCCGGCACGGAAATCACCTCATCGACATTTTCCTGGATATAGGAGAAAATCTTTTTCCCGGGCTCGCGCACCGCGGTGCCGTCGGCGATCGTATCGCTGTGTTCGAGGCAGATGACCTCGCCCTTTTTGAGCGACTCCTCCATGCAGTTCGCGCCCGCCGGCTCCACGCCGATGACCTTGATCTTCGGGTTCAGCATCTTCGCGAGCGTCGCCACGCCGGCAATCAGTCCGCCGCCGCCGATCGGGACGAGGATGTAGTCTACCAGCGGCAGTTCCTTAAAGATTTCCATCGAGATCGTGCCCTGGCCGGTCGCCACGTCGAGGTCGTCAAAGGGATGGATGAAAGTGTAGCCCATCTCCTGCGCGAGTTCAATCGCGTGCACGCAGGCCTCATCGTAATCATTTCCGTAGAGAACCACCTCCGCCCCATAGGCCTTCGTCCGGTTTACTTTGATGAGCGGGGTCGTCGTCGGCATGCAGATCACGGCCTTGCAGCCGTACTCCTTCGCCGCGAAAGCCACGCCCTGCGCGTGGTTTCCCGCCGAAGCTGTGATCAGCCCCTTCGCGCGCTCCTCCTCCGTAAGGGTACTGATCTTATAGTAAGCGCCGCGAATCTTGAAAGCGCCCGTCTTCTGCATGTTTTCCGGCTTCAGATAGACCTTATTGCCGCACTGCTCGCTGAAGACCTGGCTGTAGATTAGGCCGGTCCGGTTCGTCACCCGGTCCACAACCTCGCAGGCCTCCTCAAATTTTTCCAATGTCATCATCTTTCTCCTGTCTCCTTTTCTTATGCGTCAGCGTCCGTCAGGAAGAGCGCATTCACAAAACTGTCCGCGTCGAATTTCTGCAGATCGTCGATCTGCTCGCCGACGCCGATGTATTTCACCGGGATATTCAGCTCCGACTGGATCGCGACCGCGATACCGCCCTTGGCCGTGCCGTCCAGCTTTGTCAGGATAATTCCGGTCAGATCGGCCACCTCGCCAAAATGTCTGGCCTGCTCGAGCGCGTTCTGTCCGGTCGTGCCGTCCAGCACCACCAGTGTCTCCCGATAGGCGTCCGGATATTCCCGCTCAATGATGCGGTTGATCTTGCGCAGCTCCTCCATCAGATTTTTCTTATTGTGAAGCCGTCCCGCCGTGTCGATCAGCAGGACGTCGGCTTTTCTCGCCTTCGCCGCACAGACCGCGTCGTAGACGACAGCCGCCGGGTCGGCGCCCTCGCTTCCGCTGATGAGCTCCACGCCTGCGCGCGAGGCCCACTCGCTCAGCTGCTCGCCCGCCGCCGCGCGGAAGGTGTCCGCCGCCGCCAGGATGACCTTCAGACCCTGATCCTTCAGCTTTCCCGCCAGCTTCCCGACAGAAGTGGTCTTGCCGACGCCGTTGACGCCGATGACCAGCACGACCGAGGTGCGCTTTTCGAACTCATAGGCGGTCTCGCCGACCTGCATCTGCTCCTTGATGCTGCTGATCAGGAGCTCCTTGCACTCCTTCGGCTCGCGGATATGCTGTTTCTTTACTTTCTTCTTCAGATTGTCAATGATCTCGGTCGTGGCGTTGATCCCGATATCGCCTATCACGAGAATCTCCTCGATTTCGTCATAAAAATCGTCGTCGATGTCCGAAAATCCGCTGAAAATCGCGTCCATCCCGGAGACGATATTATTCCGGGTCTTCGACAGGCCGTCGGCCAGTCGTCTGAAAAAGCCTCTTTTCTCCTCCGCCATTGCAGCACCTCCTACTACTTACTTGTCCAGTTCGCTCTCTATCAGGCTGACAGACACCAGCGCCGAGACTCCCTTCTCCTGCATCGTGATGCCGTACAGCCGGTCCGCCGCGTTCATCGTGCCCCTCCGGTGCGTGATCACAATGAACTGCGTGTGTTTCGTCAGCTTATGTAAATAATTTGCGAAGCGAACGACGTTCGAATCATCCAGCGCCGCCTCGATCTCGTCCAGCAGACAGAAAGGCGAGGGCTTCAGGTTCTGTATCGCGAACAGCAGCGAAATCGCGGTCAGCGCCTTCTCGCCGCCGGAGAGCTGCATCATGTTCTGCAGCTTCTTGCCAGGCGGCTGCGCGATGATGCGCACACCGGTCTCAAGGATATCCTCCTCGTCGATCAGCTCGAGCGTGCCCTTTCCGCCGCCGAAAAGCTCCTTGAAGGCCTTGTCAAATTCCTTCTGAATCAGGGCGAACTGTTCGCGGAACTGCCGCTTCATACCGCTGTCCAGCTCGCGGATGACCTGGACAAGCGCCGCCTCCGCCTCCTCGAGGTCACGCCTCTGCGCGTCCATAAAGGCAAAGCGCTCCGATATTTCCTTATAATCGTCGATCGCGTTCACATTGACGTTGCCAAGCTCGCGAATCTCCTCCTTCACGGCACTGCGGCTCTTTTTCAGCTCCGCAAGCGGCGGATGCTCCTCCCTCTTAAGGGGGATCGCCGCATTGTAAGTCAGCTCATACTCGCTCCACATATGGTCGCTGAGACTGCTCTCATTCTCCTCGATCTTCTCCTTCTGACTGTCCAGGCGGAACAGCTCCTTGTCGAGCTGACCCATGCGCGCGGACAACTCCTCGCGCCTGCCAAAGAAGGACTTATGGGAAGCGGACTGCTGCTCCTTCTCCCAGCGCAGCTTCTCCGTCTTCGCATCCAGCTCCGTCGCCCGCTGCTCCAGCGCGGCCATCTCAAGCCGCAGCGCGCCGGTAGCCTCCTCGCGGCTCCTGGAATCCTCCTGCGCCTGCTCGCGGCTCTGTGTGAGCGCAGCTTCCTCTTCCTTCAGCTTCGCAATCTCTCCGTCGACACGCTTCAGATTGGACACCGCAAACTCGGCCTTCTGCGAAATAGAAGCCGTGTCGAGATGCAGGGCTTCCAGTTCCCGCGAAGCCTCCGCCTCCTCCTCGCGGTCTGTCTCCAGCCGCTTCTGGTAGAGCTCGACCGCGCAGGAATGCGCCTTCTCCATCTTCTCCGAATCCTCGAGCTCCGTCTGATTCTGACGCTTCAGCCCGGCGATCTCCTCCGTCTGGCGGCGCAGCTCGGACGCCTCCTGTTCGAGCGCTTCACGACTGCTGCCGGACGCCTCGATACGCGCCTTTTCCTGCTCCAGATTCAGGCGCGCTGTATTTTCACGGACGCGGAGCTCCTGCAGCGCGGCCGCTCCCTGATCGAGCGTGGAATAGCAGCTGCTGCGCTCGTTCTGCAGCTCAACCAGCCGCTTCTGCGCGCTCTCCAGATCCATTTTCAGCTTTTCGGCCTTTTCCTTCAGCTCCTCGATCTCCCGGTTTCGCGAGAGGAGGCTGCTGCTGTTCTTAAACGCGCCGCCGGTCATCGCGCCGCCGGGGTTCAGAAGCTCTCCCTCCAGGGTCACGATCCGGAGGCTCTGGCGATACTTGCGCTGCAGCGCGATCGCGTGGTCGATCTCATCGACGACGATCGTCCGTCCGAGCAGCTGCGCCATGACGGCGCGGTATTTCTCCTCCGTCTGCACCAGCGTATCGGCGAATCCAAGCACGCCGGGCTCCTTCAGCGCCTCCGGCTGCCGCATTTCCTGCGGACGCCGCACCGCGCTGAGCGGCAGAAAGGTCATGCGCCCAAAGCGATTCTGTTTTAAATAAGCTATCAGCCGCTTGGCCGTCTCCTCGTCCTCCGTCACGACATTCTGGATGCTGCCGCCGAGAGCGGTCTCGATCGCGGTCTCATAGTGCTTCTCTGTCTGCATCAGGTCCGCGACGACGCCACAGATGCCCTTCTGTCGGCTGCGCTGCTCCATCACCCTGCGGATACTGCCGCCATAACCGTCGTAGCGCTCCGCGAGATTGCGCAGAGATTCGAGGCGCGAGGCTTCGCGGTGATACGCGCTCTGTGCGTCCTCGACGCGCTTGCGGCAAATCGTAATCTGCTGCTGCAGCGCGCGGATGCGCTCTTCGATCTGCTCCCGCTCCTGCGTCTTCTGCTGCAGCTCCCCGCTCGCCTCGTCGAGGTCGCGCTGTCGCTCCGCCAGAAGCTCCTGCTGATCGAGCTCCTCACTCTTCATCGCGATCAGCTTCCGGCTGATCTCGGAAGCGCGGATCTGATTCTGCTCCTCCATGGCTGCGTAGCGCTGCAGCTTTCCCTTGATCGAGGAATGGCTGTTTAAGAGCGACATGATCTCGCTCTTGCTGTTCTCCATATTGGTCTGGCTGTCCGCGATGCGCTGCTGCACCGACGCAAGGTGCTGCTGCGCGTCCTCCTGCACCTTCTGTGCCTGCTTAAGCTGCAGGTCGAGGGAGTCCTTCTCCTCCGTGATTGTCCCGCGCTCTTTCGTCCGCTCGGACAGCTCCCACGAGATGGCCTCCATCCGCTCGTCGTAATGCCGCGTGCTCGCCTTCGCGGAGCGTGCCTGCTCCTCGAGCACCGCGATCTTCCCTTTGAGCTGCTGCTTCTCGACGCGCGCCCGGGAAGCCTCCTCCTTCGCGGCGTCGATCTGCGTCTCAACCGCCTCGAGCTCCCGCTCGATGCGTTCATATTCCAGCTTTGTATTTTCAAAGGCTGCGGTCGTCTCATCGAGATCGCCCTGCGTGATCGCCCTCGTCTCCTCAATCTTCTGAAGCTGCGCCTTCATATTTTCCATCTCCAGCAGGAAAATATGCACCTCGCAGTCCTTCAGCGTCTCCTTTTTCTTCAGATATTCCCTGGCCTTTTCGGCCTGCCTCTCCAGCGGCCCCAACTGCTTTTCGAGCTCCGCGAGAATATCCGTGATGCGGAGGAGATCCTGTTTTTCGTTTTCCAGCTTCTTCTCCGCCGTTTTGCGGCGTTTTTTGAACTTCACAATGCCGGTGGCCTCGTCGAAGAGCTCCCGCGCCTCCTCCGGCCGGGTGCTTAAGATCCGGTCGATCTGACCCTGACCGATGATCGAGTAGCCCTCCTTGCCGATACCGGTGTCGTAGAACATCTCCTGAATATCCTTGAGTCGGCAGGCCGTCCCGTTTAAAAGATATTCACTCTCCCCCGAGCGATATAACCTTCTCGTGACCGTTACCTCCTCGTAAGATACAGGAAGCCTGCCGTCCGCATTGTCCAGCGTGATCGCGACCGAAGCGAAGCTCAAGGGCTTACGGTTCTCTGTGCCGGAGAAAATGACGTCCTGCATGCTGCCGCCGCGCAGCTGCTTCACGCGCTGCTCTCCGAGCACCCAGCGCACTGCGTCCGCCACATTGCTCTTGCCCGAACCGTTCGGCCCGACGATGCCGGTGATGCCGTTGTGAAATTCAAATGTGATTTTATTTGCAAAGGACTTAAAGCCCTGTACTTCTATACTCTTCAGATACATCTATACTGTCCGTCCGTCTTCTTCTGTCAGCGCGCGGTAAGCGGCCTCCTGTTCCGCCACCTTCTTGGTCCGGCCGCTGCCTGTCCCGATCACCCGCTCCCCGAGCAGCGCCTGCACGGTAAACTGCTTGCAGTGATCCGGACCCTCCTCCTTCACGAGCTCATAGTGAAGGACTCCCTCGTGCGCCGCCTGGACGCGCTCCTGCAGAATCGTCTTGCTGTCAAAGAACAGCTTTTTATGCTCGAGATCCTGCAGAATAAAGCGATGAATAAAGTCCCGCGCGGTCTCAAAGCCGCGATCGAGGTAAATCGCGCCGATCAGCGCCTCGAGCGCATCAGAGGTGATCGAGGCGCGCAGCCGCCCGCCGCTCGCCTCCTCCCCTTTTCCGAGGAGAATATAGTCGCCGAGCGGAATTTCCTTCGCGCAGAAGGCCAGACTCGGCTCGCAGACGATGCTCGCCCGCATCTTCGTCGCGTCGCCCTCCTCCATCTGCGGATACTGCTCATAGAGGAATTCGCTCGTCACGAGTTCAAGCACTGCATCGCCCAGAAACTCGAGGCGTTCGTTGCTCTCCAGCGCGCCCATCTGACGTTCATTCGCAAAGGAGCTGTGGCGCATCGCTCGCGCGAGCAGCTCTTTATCGTGAAACTGCACGCCGATCCGTCGCTCCAGATTTTTCAGATCCATGATAAGACCTCTCTCTTAAACGGAATGAAACGCCCGCCGGGAGTCAAGACAGCCTGGTCTTCTATCCCGTGGGCGCCGCATTCCAAATACTCCGTTTCAGCAGCTTTGCGCTAATTCAATGCGCTCCGGATCTGCTCCACCGCGTCCCCGACCGAGACAATCTTCTCGGCGTCATCATTCGCGATCTCGATGTCAAACTCCTCCTCGATGCCCATGATAATCTGGAAAATATCGAGGGAATCCGCTTCCAGGTCGTCCACAAAGGTGGTCTCCGTCGTGATCTCGTCCGCGTCCACATTCAGCACTTCCGCAATGATATCACGCAGTTTCTCAAACTCCATAACTAACCCTCCTGGTTTTGTTCCGCCTGAATACCGGCTTTTATTTTTTCATTCATCCCCTGCTCGGTGAAGGTCACGCACTGGATAATCGACGTGCGCACATGCACCGCCTTCGCATTACCGTGGGTCTTCACCACAAGGCCCTTCAGTCCGAGGAGCGGAGCCCCGCCATGCTTGCTGGTGTCAAACTGCTTCAGGCTCTCCTTCAGCGCGGGCTTCATGAGCAACGCGCCGATCTTGCTGCGCGTATTGACCATCATGCCCTCTTTCACCATCGAAATCATCGTGCCGCCGACGCCCTCGAAGAGCTTCAGGATCACGTTTCCAACGAAGGCCTCGCAGACGATCACGTCCGCGTAACCGGTCGGAATGTCACGCGCCTCGATGCTCCCGATGAAGTTGATATCCCTACACTCTCGGAGCAGCGGGAAAGTCTCCTTCACCAGCGCATTTCCCTTCTCCTCCTCGGCACCGATATTGACGATCGCGACCCGCGGATTCCTGATGCCTACAACATTCTCCATATAAATGGAACCCATGCGCGCGAACTGTACGAGATGCGAGGGTCGGGCGTCCACATTAGCACCGCAGTCGATCAGCAGCGAGACTCCCTTCGCTGTGGGAAGCAACGGCGCGAGCGGTGCGCGCTCCACACCTTTGACCCTGCCGACGATCGTCGTGCCGCCTACCAGCACCGCGCCGGTATTGCCGGCTCCGACGAAAGCGTCCGCTTCTCCGGAACGCACCATCTTCATCGCCACCACGATAGACGAATCCTTCTTCTGCCGGATCGCGTTCACCGGCGGCTCCGCCATCTCGATGACCTCCGTGGCGCTCACCACCTCAATCCGCTCCTCATCGTAGGAATATTTCTGCAGCTCCGTGCGGATGGGCACTTCCTGCCCCACCAGGATCACCTTCACATTGTCCCGGACACTGAGCGCCTCCACAGCGCCTTTCACAATCTCCGCAGGCGCGTTGTCTCCGCCCATCGCGTCGACCGCTACCTTCACCAAATCCTGCATTGGTCTCTCCTCCTCGTCTGTCCCTTCCATAATACGAAAACAGGTTCTCGAAGTCAATAGGTTCCACGAAAAAAACGCCCTCCCCGATGGGAGGACGCTTCTGCTCATTTACTCGACGGAGATGATCTCCTTCTTATTGTAGCTGCCGCAGGCCTTGCAGACTCTGTGAGACATCATCAGAGCGCCGCACTTGCTGCACTTTATGAGATTCGGAGCGCTCATCTTCCAGTTCGCTCTTCTCTTATCTCTTCTTCCTTTGGAAGATTTGTTTTTCGGACAAATAGACACGGATCACACCTCCCATCAATTCTCAAATCACATTTGTTAGATTATACTCGTGGTTTCTGAGAATGTCAAGCATTTATTTCACCAGCGCCAGCGTCTCGCGCGCGATCGCGAGCTCCTCGTTGGTCGGGATCACAGCGACCGTCACTTTGGAATCCGGCGTGGAGATGATGTTGTCCTCGCCGCGCTTCGCGTTCGCCGCCTCGTCGATCGTGACGCCGAGGTAGCCGAGGTTCTCGCAGATACGGCTGCGCATCGAAGCAGAATTCTCGCCGATGCCGGCCGTGAAAGCGATCGCATCCACACCGTTCATCGCCGCTGCGTAAGCTCCGATGTACTTCAGCACACGGTAAGCGAAGACGTCGAGCGCGAGCTGCGCCTTGTCGTTACCGGCCTCCGCCGCCTCGTCGAGGTCACGGAAATCAGAAGAAACGCCGCCCGATATGCCGAAGACGCCGGACTTCTTGTTCAGCATGTTCATCAGCGCCGCGATGTCCATGTTCTCCTTCTTTGCAAGGAATTCCAGGATCGCCGGGTCGATATCGCCGGAGCGGGTGCCCATCACAAGACCCTCCAGCGGGGTCAGGCCCATCGAGGTGTCGACGGACTCACCATTCAGCACCGCGCTGACGGAAGCGCCGTTGCCGAGGTGGCAGACGATGATCTTCATGTCTTTCACGTCCTTGCCGAGGAACTCCGCCAGTCTCTTGGAGACATAACTGTGGCTCGTGCCGTGGAAGCCGTAGCGGCGAACCTTGTATTTCTCATAGTACTCATAGGGCAGGCCGTAGGTGTAGGCTTTGCCCGGCATCGTCTGATGGAAAGCCGTATCGAAGACCGCCACCATCGGCACGCCCGGCATCAGCTTCTCGCAGGCCTCGATGCCGATGAAGTTCGCCGGGTTGTGCAACGGCGCAAGGTCGTTGCACTCTTCGATCGCCGCCTTGACCTCCGGCGTGATCACCACGGAGGAGGCGAACTTCTCGCCGCCGTGAACCACGCGGTGTCCGACTGCGCCCACCTCAGAGAGGCTCTTGATCACACCGGTCTTCGCGTTCGTCAGCGCATTGATCACAAGCTGAATTGCCTCGGTATGCGTCGGCATTGCGTCGTCGGTCACTTCCTTCACGCCGCCCGCCGGCTGATAGGTCAGCCGACCGTCGATGCCGATGCGCTCACAAAGGCCCTTCGCGAGCACCGCCTCGGTGTCGGAGTTGATTAACTGAAACTTCAAAGATGAGCTTCCGCAGTTGATAACCAGAATATTCATTTTCTTAATCCTCCATTTATCCTTTTATGCCTGGCACTGTACCGCCGTGATCGCCACGACGCCCACGATATCCTCCCAGGAGCAGCCGCGGGACAGGTCGTTGACCGGCTTCGCGATGCCCTGCGTGACAGGACCATAGGCCTCGGCCTTCGCGAGTCTCTGTACCAGCTTGTAGCCGATATTTCCGGCGTCGAGATCTGGGAAAACAAGCACGTTCGCCTGTCCGGCTACCTGGCTGCCCGGAGCCTTGGAATTACCAACGCTCGGCACGATTGCCGCGTCAAGCTGCAGCTCGCCGTCCAGCATCAGATCCGGGGCGAGCTCCTTCGCGATCTTCGTCGCCTCGACGACCTTGTCGACGTCCGCATGCTTCGCGCTGCCCTTCGTGGAATGGCTCAGCATCGCGACCTTCGGCTCCGCCTGCACCAGCAGCTTAAAGGACTCCGCGGAGGAAATCGCGATATTCGCGAGCTTCTCCGTATCCGGATTCTGCTCGAGTCCGCTGTCCGCAAATACGAAGGTACCGTTCTCGCCGTACTCGCAGTCCGGAACAACCATCAGGAAGAACGCGGAGACCAGCTTCGTGCCCGGCTTCGTCTTCAGAATCTGCAGGCAGGGACGCAGCGTGTCAGCCGTGGAATGGCAGGCGCCGGAAACCATGCCGTCCGCATCGCCCATCTTGACCATCATGACACCGTAGTACAGATACTGCTTCGAGAGGATCTCGGTCGCCTGCTCCTTCGTCATGCCCTTCTTGCTGCGCAGCTCCACGAGCTTGTCAACATAGGCTCCGAAATTCGGATCGGTCGCCGGATCGACAACCTTCGCGCCGGAGATGTCAAGACCCTCGCTGCCCTTCTTCACGGCCTCCTCGCTGCCGATCAGGATCAGGTCTGCGATGCCCTCCTTCAGAATCTGCTCCGCGGCCTGATAGGTCCTGCGGTCCTCGGTCTCCGGAAGTACGATGACCTTTTTGTCTGCTCTGGCTCTTTCCTTGATTACATCAATAAATCCCATGATATGTACCCCCTTTTGCTTTTTTTGTATATGATTCTGTAAATGCGGTGCCTTTGCCCTGCATACAGGATGCATCAGATTATGTTGTCTCGATCTCGGAGATCAGCACGCAGTTCGGCGTCTCCACCTTCAACGGCTTTCCCCAGAGGCTGAAATATTTCTCCTCATAATTGACACGGAAGATCGTCATCGTGTTCGTCTCGTGGTTCAGCGCCATAATATGCCGGTTGTCCGGGAAGAAATCCGCCGCCTTCGGATAATCGCCGCTGACCGGCAGGATGCAGATTTTTTCGAGCATCCCGGTATTCTGGTCGACCCTGAAAATCCCGACGCTGTTGTCCCCGGCGTTCGAACACAGTACATAATTCCAGTCGCGTGAAAAACGCAGAATACTGGCCGCGCTACCCTTCGCGTGATAATCGTTCAGCGTCGGCACCGTCTGAATCAGCTCGAAAGACGGTCCCTTCGACGTATCCTCATAGGAATAGACGCTGATATAATTTTTC
>JAJQCG010000115.1:16626-17606 GCA_021202815.1 Lachnospiraceae bacterium
AGATAGGCGAAACGCCCGTCCGGGCTGAACTTGATCGTCCGCGGCGCGCTCTCCAGCTCACAGCGCAAAATATCGAACAGCCGGATCTTCCCCGTCTCATGATCAAAACGGTAGAGCTTCACCTGATCCACGCCCAGATCCACGGCACACAGGTACTTCTGATCCGGCGTGAGGTTGACGCAGTTCACATGCGGGCGGAAATTGCGCTCCGCAACACTGCCGAGTCCCTTGTGGAAGACCTCGTCTGTCATCTTCCCGACGCGCCCGTCCTCCAGAAGGCGCATAACCGTCACCTTCCCGTCATGCCAGCCCGCGACAAAGAGATAGCGGTCCGCCTTGTCCGTGGAGAGATAACAGCCCCTCATGCCGCCGATAGAAGCCTTGTTCATCGGCTCGAGATCCCCGTCCGGCAGGATGCGGAAGGAACGTACGCCCTCGTCGGAAATCGAGTAGAGATACTTCCCATTGTGCGATTTCTTTATGTAAGATGGATTGTTGATCGGGACGGCCTTGCGCTCCAGCGCCCGCCCGTTTTCCACATCCAGATCATAGATGTAGATGCCGCGGCTGCTGCCGTGCGTATAGGTTCCCACATATGCCACATAGCTCTTCTTTTTCAATACGGCCCACCTCCCGCGGGACATAGCAATCGTAACACATTTTCGCGGCCTTGTTAAGCCTTTTTAAGAAAATCCTGCATTACATTGAGCGTGAAATCAATATTTTCGTCCGTGTGCGCGGCCGAGAGGAAGATCGCCTCAAACTGGGACGGGGCGAGATAAATGCCCGCCTCCAGCATATGCCGGAAGTATGCTTTGAAAAGCCCGGTGTCCGCCGTCTTCGCGCTCGTGTAATCCCGCACCGGCTCCGCTGTGAAAAACAGGCTGCCGAGCGATCCGACATGATTGACCCGGAAAGGCAGCCCCAGCTCCAGGAGCATCCGCTCGATCCCCTCAAACAGGCGCTCTCCCAGCGTTTCC
>JAJQCG010000003.1 GCA_021202815.1 Lachnospiraceae bacterium
CCTATATCGTATGCTGTATCATCGTTTTTGAGAACAGTAGGCGAGCAGATCGCGGTAATCCTGCCCATAGCCGAAAAACTCGACATCCTTTTTGTATTTCCGGTAGACCTTCCGCACCAGCTCCTCCGTATAGTAGTCCCGCCAGTCGCCGTATTCCACCCGATTGTACACCTTGATCGGGTCAAAACCGTATTTCTCCTGGATCGGCCGGTATTCCTCCTCCAGATTTTCCATCTTCCCGATGAAATCGAAGGCCGGCTTTTTTTCCTTTCCCGCCAGCAGACGGTACTGACTGCGGAAATGCTGGTCCGCAAAGCGATCCGGTATCTTCACCACCTGATCGACAAAATGCGGGAAGCCTTTATCCTCTTTCATATAGCCGCCCAGGTATTCGTCAAAATCCAGAACTTCCTTCGTCTTCCCGACAAATTTTTTGTCCGCGTGGTATTTACTCTCATAGCACGAGACAAGCCTGGCGAACGGATTGCGGACAAAGGTGAATTTGAACCAGGCGTCAGCCGAGAACAAATCCTGCTGCATCTTGCTGTGATCGTCGATATAGTGAATAGAATAATCGTCCGGCACATCCTTCCGCTTCAGCATGCTGACCTTGATGGAAGAGCAGGCCGCCTTGGAGTTCATGAGGTAAATCACCTTCTGCTCCTCATCCACGATGTATTCCCGTTTCTCCGGCGTGTTTCCCGTCACGATATACCATACATACCACACGACCGGAAATTTCTTTGCGGCCTCCTTACAGCGATTGATCAAATTTCCCAACTGTCCTCTACCTTCCTGCCTGTTTTATTTCAAAACTCTTTTGCTATTCTACAATACTGCCCCTGTTTTTTCAAGCGCGGCAGCACGATCCGCCAGAATCCGGAAAGAGCCTGCCGTCTTCAGATCATTTTCAGAAAGCCGATGATATGGAGCGGATCCAGCGCCTTCAGCTGCCAGCGGAAGACCTCGCGCCCTTCCTCGAAAAACAGATTGAAAAACCACAGCGATACCGCCTGCGTAATCACCGTTGCGAGCGCGGCCCCGTACATACCCCACAGACGGATTCCGACCAGGTTCAGCACGATATTGACAACCACACTGACCGCCTGCGAGTAGGTCAGCAGCTTTCCCTTCCCGATCACCGTGAAATGTCCGGCCCGCAGCGCCGCGTTGTACATGAAAAACGTGCCCAGCACCAGCACCCGGTACACCGGAAAGGCTTCCGCGTACTCTTCGTTCAGAAAGCGGAACAGGTACGGCAGTATGAAGAAGGAGAAGGCTACGCCCACGATATAAATCCAGGTCATGGCGCTGGAAATCCGCACATAGCACCTTGCATACTCCTCCCGGTCCGTGTCGTAGAGGCTCAGAAGCTTCGGATACACGGACTCGCGGATGGGAGAAATCGCGATCTGCACGACATTGAGCAGGCTGGCGGCAATCGAGTAGATACCCACCTGCGCATAGGTCATCATGGCGCCCAGCATGATGCTGTCACAGCGATTATAGATCGTCCCGCAGGCGAAGGCCACCGCCAGCGGAAAGCTCTCCTGCAGCATGGTTCGAAAAAGCTTCCAGTCCATAAGCTTCAGACCCTTGCCCCCAAACTCCGCCCGGTACTGCCGGGTGACAATGACGGTGCTGATCACAGTGGAAGTAAGGGCGATCGGCGCCAGCGATGTGAGGGGCCAGTGGAAACTCACGGCAAAAAGCTGCAGCACAGCCGCCGCCAGAGCCGCCAGATCCGAGGCCACCACGACCTTGCGGGATTTCAGCAGGTACTCAAAGCGGTTCACCATACCGAATTTCAGATTTCCGAGCGCCATATTCAGCAGAAGCAGGAAGAAGATGACAGAAAACTGAACATCTCCCGCGTAGACGAACAGAAATACTGTTCCGACCAGAACCGATACCGCCGCAAGAAGAATTCTCGTCACCGTCGCGGTCACCACAACCACGTCTGGATCGCAGCCCATGTACTTCTTTTTGACAATCCGTCCGTCGATGAAGGTCGTTATGATCTCGATAACCGCGACGACGCTGACGGCATACTGATAGGAACCGTAGCCCAGCGCATTGTAGTAATTGGCGATCTTCACGGAGACAAAGAGGTTCAGAGCCAGCAGAAACACCTTGTCAAAGACCATCCACGCCGTGTTGGAGAGGATTCTTATGAAATCGCTGTTTTTCCTGCTATTCATATTTCGGGTTTCGTCTTGCTTCATCCGGGAAAAGGTCCTCCCGCCTTAAACACACCAATCATCTCCCTGGTCAGGCTGACGCCGTCATCCTCAAAGGGGATCTCGTCGCGGCGAAACCACTCTCCCACCGACAGCTCCTCCGTATCAAGCCGGATCGACGCATCCCCGTCAACCTCGCAGAAAAATCCACACAGCAACGTGGAGGTGAAGGACCAGGGCTGGTTCTTATAATAACGAATATTTTTTACTTTCAGGCCAACCTCCTCCATCACTTCACGCTGTACGGTCTCCTCGAGCGTCTCCCCGATCTCCGTGAACCCGGCCACCATCGAGTAATTCGCCATCCGCCCCGGAATCGCCGCGTATTTGGTAAGCATAATCCGCTCGCCGTCCGTGACAGCCACGATCACGCCCGGAAATATCTTA
>JAJQCG010000070.1 GCA_021202815.1 Lachnospiraceae bacterium
CTTCAGAGATGACGGAGATCCTCAGAATGAGCGACCGGATCGTGATCATGTGTGAGGGCAAGAAGACCGGGGAACTGGGTATCGAGGAAGCCACACAGGAAAAGATCATGCATGCGGCGACGCTCAGGAATTAGGAGGTGGAAGAGATCATGACAGACAAGAAAAAAGGAAACGCATTTACAAACAACCCGATCGTGAGAGCGGTTGGCGTGCAGAAGATCGTAGTCCTGCTGGTTCTGATTCTCCTGTTGGTATTCTTTGGAGCGATGAGTCCATCCTTCCGGAAATACTCGACGCTTCTGAGTATTATGGACTATACATATTATCTGGCCTTCCTGGGTATGGGCGTGACCTTCTGCCTGATCACCGGAGGCGTTGACCTTTCGATCGGCACCGGTATGTTCTGCTACGCGATCATTGGCGGTTACCTGATTACCAAACAGGGTATGCCGGTCATCGTCGGCATTCTCGTGACACTGGGCTGCGGCCTGATTATGGGCACGGTCAACGGTCTGATCGTCTCGCGGGGCGGGCACGCACCCTTCCTGGCGACGCTCTGTACGATGATGATTGTCCGTGGACTCGGGGCAATCGTGACGAACAGTACGAGCGTGACCTGGCCGGCGTCGAATGTGGCGAACGGCTGGACGAGAAAGATTTTCAAAATTACGATAGGAGATACGAAGTTTCCGCTGGGGCTGGTCTGGGTTATCCTGCTGGCGATTCTGCTGAGCATGCTGCTGAACAGGACGAAGGCAGGACGCTATATTATCGCGATCGGCAGTAATAAAGAAGCGGCGCGGCTTTCCGGCGTGAATGTGGCGAATTACCAGATGCTGGCCTACATGATCTGCGGACTGATGACCGGTCTCGCTGGCCTGGCCTACAGCTCCGCGTTCCAGTCGATGACGCCAAGCGGCGGCAGCGGGATAGAGCTGAACGCGATCGGTGGCGCGATTATCGGCGGCACGTCGATGAGCGGCGGCTCCGGCAGCATCGTCGGTACCCTCCTGGGCGTTTTCATCATGTCGGTTCTGCAGACGGGTCTGCCCTTCATCGGGATTCAGTCGAACTATCAGCAGATTATCATCGGCCTGGTGCTGATTCTCGCGGTATACGTCGACGTGCTGAAAAATAAAAAACTGGCGTAACAGGTGTCAGCTTCCGAGAGGAAGTTTACATACAAAATATCCCAATAAGGGAAAATTAAAGGAGGAAGTAACATGAAAAAGAAACTTTTGGCGGCACTTCTGAGCACTGCTATGGTAGCGGCTCTGCTGTCCGGCTGCGGAAGCTCGTCTTCTTCGTCCACAACGGAGACCGAGACCGAAGAGACCGAAGAGGCTGAGGAGACCGAGGAGGCTGAAGAGGCTGAGGAGGAGACCGAGGAAGCGGTTGACTACAGCGGCATCACCCTCGAGATCGTATCCAAGGGTCTGCAGCATCAGTACTGGCAGGCGGTTCTGCAGGGCGTGGAGTCCAAGGCGGAAGAGCTTGGCGTTTCCGTAAACTTCGTCGGCCCGGACAGCGAGTCTGACATCCAGGTACAGGTGACCGAGTTTCAGGCGGCTCTGGACGCGAATCCGAGCGCGATTGGCCTGGCGGCTCTGGATACCGAGGCTGTTTCTGATCTGCTTGAGCAGGCGGCTGAGGCCGGCATCCCGGTCATCGGCTTTGACTCTGGCGTTCCGGATGCTCCGGAGGGATCCGTTTACGCGACCTGCGCGACCGACAACTATGCGGCCGGCGAGCTTGCGGCGGAGAAGGTTTACGAGGCGATCGAGGACAGGATTGCGAATGCTGACGGCAGCGTCCGTATCGGCGTTGTGGCGCAGGATGCAACCTCTGAGTCCGTTATCAACCGTGGCCTTGGCTTCATCGACAAGATGGGCGAGCTCGTAGAAGCGTCCAGCAAGACGGTTGGCATGGCCAGCAACTCCAACGAGAAGTACATCTCTGATTCCGCTCTGGAAGCTGACGACAGCGCAGACGTGATCATCGAGGTGTTGGTGCCGGCGAGCGTTACCTCTGAGCTCTCCGCTACCGATGCGACCACGCTGATGAACAAGGAAGACACCATCGCGATCTACGGCTCCAACGAGCACAGCGCGAACGCGATGATCACCGCGAACGAGAACCTTGGCGTTCTGGGAACCGGTGATGATCAGATCATCGCGGCCGGCTTTGACTCCGGCGCTTCCATCAAGGCGGCTGTTGCGGACGGCACCTTCCTTGGCGCTATCACGCAGGCTCCGGTTGCGATGGGCGAGATCCTGGTAGAGCTGATGGTCGCTGCGGCCATGGGCGAGGAAGTGGAAGATGTTGACACTGGCTGCCAGTGGTACACGGCTGAGAACATGGAGGATGAGGAGATCGCACAGAACCTGTACGACTAATCGATACCTGTTCTAAAGTCTGAAAAGACACGAAAACCAAACGGGACATGCCTCACGGTGTGTCCCGTTTCCTGAATAACGAGGTGAATGCAATGTTAAAAGGAATTCCGAAAATTCTCTCCCCGGAGCTTCTGATGGTTCTGGACGAGATGGGACACGGCGATCGGCTGGTGATCTCCGACGGCAACTTCCCGGCGGAGTCCATGGGCAAAGACGCGATCGTGATCCGCTGCGACGGACACGGTGTGCCGGAGCTTCTGGATGCGATTCTTCAGCTCTTCCCACTTGATACTTATGTGGAGCACCCGGTAAATCTGATGGAGGTCGTCCCGGGGGACGACGTCGAGACGCCGATCTGGGATACTTATAAAGAAATTGTAAGCAAGTACGACAGCCGTGGGGCTGCGGCCTTCGGCAACATCGAGCGCTTCGCCTTCTACGATGAGGCGAAGACCGTTTACGCGATCATCGCAACGGGAGAATCCGCCCTTTATGCGAATATTATGCTGCAGAAGGGCGTCGTGACAGAATAAAATGGGCCAGCCATACGTCCCGCGGATGTATGGCTGAATACAGAATAAGGGGGAAGACCAGATGCAGAAATATTTTCTGGCAGTCGATATCGGCGCCTCGAGCGGGCGTCACATTCTGGGAAGTCTTGAAAATGGGAAAATAGTGCTGGAGGAAGTGTACCGCTTCTGGAACGACATGGAAAAGATAGATGGTTCCCTGTGCTGGGACGTGGAGCGCCTGTTCCGCGAGATCGTCATGGGAATGAAGAAATGTGCGGAGATCGGAAAGATACCGGAGAGCATCGGAGTCGATACCTGGGGCGTGGACTTCGTGCTGCTGGATGAAAAGGATCAGATTCTCGGGAAAGCCGTTGGTTACCGGGATCACCGCACCGACGGGATGGATGAAGAGGTTTATAAGATCATCAGCGAGGAGGAGCTCTACGGGCGCACCGGCATCCAGAAGGCAATCTACAATACGATTTACCAGCTGATGGCGGTCAAAAAGCAGACGCCGGAACTCATGGATCAGGCTGCGGCGATGCTGATGATGCCCGACTATTTCCACTTCCGGCTCTGCGGGAACAAGGTGCAGGAGTACTCCGAGGCGACTTCGAGCCAGCTCCTCGACCCGGAGGCGCGCGACTGGGATTATGAGCTGATTGAGCGCCTGGGTTATAATAAAAAGATGTTTCAGAAGATTCACATGCCTGGCAGCGTCGTTGGCACGCTGACGGAGGAAGTGCAGAAGCTGGTCGGCTACAGCTGCGAAGTGATCGTGCCGCCGACCCATGACACGGCTTCCGCGGTTATGGCGATTCCGACGAATGAGGCGGACGTCTGTTATATCAGCTCCGGCACCTGGTCGTTGATGGGCGTCGAGCGGGTCGAGCCGGACTGCTCGAAGGCGAGCATGAAGGCGAACTTCACCAACGAGGGCGGTTACAACGGGCGGATTACGTATCTTACCAATATCATGGGACTGTGGATGATCCAGTCCGTGCGCGGTGAACTCGCGCCGGAGATGTCCTACGGCGAGCTCTGCGCGTTGGCCGCAAAGGAGACGATTCAGACGACGGTGGAGTGTCAGGACGACAGCTTCCTTTCGCCGGACAGCATGGTAGAAGCGATCAAGGCTTACTGCCGGAAGAGAGGACAGATCGTGCCGGAGAGCCTCGGAGAGCTGGCGGCGGTCGTCTACAACAGCCTTGCGAAGTGCTATGCGGAGAAACTGCAGGAGATTGAAAAGCTGACCGGGAAAACTTACGACCGCATTCACATCATCGGCGGCGGCTCGAACGCGGGCTACCTGAATGAACTGACTGCGAAATTCACGGGTGTTCCGGTCTACGCGGGACCCGGTGAGGCGACTGCGATCGGAAGCATCCTGGCACAGATGATCGAGAAGGGCGTGTTCGAGAATCTTGCGCAGGCGAGGGCCTGTGTCGCGCAGTCCTTTGACATTCAGATTTATGAGTAGGAGGGGTATGATATGGCGCAGTATCTGATCGCACATGATCTCGGAACGTCCGGGAATAAGGCCACGCTCTTTACAACGGCGGGAGAGCTGGTGACGAGCTGTACCTGGCCCTATGACGTGCATTTCTTCGGGGAGAATTCCGCGGAGCAGAATCCGGACGACTGGTGGAGCGCGGTCTGTGGCTCCACAAAAAAGGTGCTGGAGGAATTGCCGGAGGGAGAGCGCGATGTGCTCGCGGTTTCCTTCTCCGGACAGATGCAGGGCTGCCTGCTGGTGGACGAGGACGGGGCAGCGCTGCGTCCCGCCATCATCTGGGCGGATCAGCGCTCCGGAAAGCAGGTCGATTTCCTTGACCGTGAGGTCGGCTTTGACCGCATGTATGAGATCACAGGACAGCGGCTCAGCCCGGGCTACACGCTGGAAAAGCTGATGTGGCTGAAGGAGAATGAGCCAGAGGTCTATGGAAAGGCTTATAAGACGCTGACCGCGAAGGATTATATTCTGATGAAGCTGACCGGAAATTTTGTCACGGACTATTCTGACGCATCCGGGACGAACGCGCTCGATCTGGACGCTATGGACTGGTCGGATGAGATTCTGACGGCGGCGGGTGTCTCCCGGAATATTTTCCCGGAGCTGCGCCGCTCGACCGATGTTGCGGGCTATGTGACAAAAGAAGCCTCCGCGCTCACCGGCCTGAAGGAAGGCACGCCTGTGATCTGCGGCGGCGGCGACGGTCCCTGCGCGGCAGTCGGCTCGGGCTGTATCGAGGATCAGAAGCTGTATCTGACCTTTGGCACCTCGGCCTGGATCGGCGGCACGACTTCCAGGAAGTTTCTCGACGAAGAGCGGATTTTCTTCTGCTTTGCAAGTGTGATTCCGGGCTTTTACGCGCCCTGCGGCACGATGCAGGCGGCGGGGAGCTCCTACTCCTATATTCGGAAGCTGCTGGAGCCTGACAGACCTTATACAGAATTAAACCACATGATTGAGGCGTCTCCCGCAGGGGCGAACGGTCTTCTCTTCCTGCCTTATATGCTGGGAGAGCGCAGTCCGCGCTGGAATGAGCATACGAGCGGCGCCTTCCTCGGCATCAAGATGCAGCATGACCGGAACGACTATGTCCGCGCGGTCATCGAGGGTGTGGCTTATAATATGGAGCTGATTCTGAAGGCGTATCGGAGATATCTGAAGGCGGATTCGATGATTCTGACCGGAGGAGGGGCGAAGGGCGACATTGTCTGCCAGATCCTTTCGGATGTGCTGAACTGCACAATGCGGACGCCGGATCATGTGGAGGAGGCCACCTCCATCGCGGCGGCCGTGATCGCGGGCGTCGGCGCGGGCGTTTATCCGGACTTCGGAGCGATCTCGGAATTCCTTCATTTCCAGAAGGAATATCACCCGAGTGCGGACAACCAGGCGGTCTACCAGAAGCGGAAGGCCGCGTTCGACGCAGCCTATTATGCGCTGGAGCCGATTTATCAACTGTTCTGAATCACCTGCGGTCTGGAAGCTATGTATACGATTTCCTGAACATACAAAAAGACGGGATCAAAACAATTTGCAGTGTTTTGTCCCCGTCTTTCGTTGTGTTTTCGGCTGTATGAATTGCCTTCAATGCTCATCTGCCGATTTGTTCAGAATGTGGTAGACCGCCATCGCCAGCTTTCGGTGCTCTGGTTCTGTGAGATGCAGGCCGTCGATCTGCGACGGGCTTACAATCTTGCCTGCATCGAGGAAGGAGACCTGCTCCTCTGTGGCCATTTTTTCAAGGACAGCTGCGAACTGCCTTGATTTCTCTATAGAATGCTCGTCAAAGAATTCTCCGAACATCGGATGCGTCAGGACGGCGCTTCCGATGGGCGGCGGCGCAATGACGAGAATGCCTGCTTCCGCATGCGTCGGCACTTCACGAAACGCCCGGATGTAGCGGCGCAGCGCCTGGGCGATATGTTCGACCTCATGGTCAGTAAAGCAGTTCGTCATGTCGTTGCTCCCCAGCATGAGAACGAGCCAGTCCGCGCGGAAGGAGTCGTTCGTGTACCTCCGGAAAAAAGCCTTCTGTCCGTCTGAACCGGAGATCGTCGGCCGCGTACCCTGAGCAGTTCTGCCGCACATCCCGTATGTCAGTATCTTATCTGCAGGCATCAGTTCCTGCAGCACGACGGTCCAGGGCTTCGCGAGCCGATGGCCGTCTTCGGGGTCGTAGCCCCAGGTATTCGAATCTCCAAAACATAAAATTTTCATGGGAAATCCCCTTTCTTTTCATGTGAGCTATTATATACCTTTTAGTCCATTGTCGACAAGATTTATTGTGGTGTTGATATGTTTGCTGAAAAATGTTATAAAAAATGTGAAAATATCGCTTGACAGTGTTGTTATGTAATGTTAGAATTTGAAAAGAAACAAACATTGAATAACATTTTAAACCAAAGGGTGCTGAGATGAACCAGATTCGCAGAGAGAGTATAGGGGAATATATTCAGGAAAAGGGTGCGGTGACGGTGAAGGAGATCAGCGCCCTTTTTCCGGATCTGAGCGCGATGACGATTCACCGCGATCTGGAGAAGCTCGAGGAGGAGGGCGTCATCATCCGCACGAGGGGCGGCGCGATGCCGGCGAATCCCATCACGCTTCCCACGGAAGTGATGTTTGAAAAGCGCATGCACGCGAATACCCAGGCAAAGAAGGAGATGGCTCAGAAGGCGCTTCCGCTGATCGGGCAGGGCAGCGCGGTGTTCCTCGATGCGGGGACCTCCTGTCTGGCGCTGGCGCAGGCGCTTTCCGACATGGACGTTAATATTTTCACGACAGCTCCGAATATTGCGCTGGAGCTCGCGCGGCTGACGCTGCCGACCGTCCATGTGTGCGGCGGGACGCTGAACCGCTCGAATCTGGCGCTTTCCGGACAGAGTACGATCCAGATGCTCGAACAGATTAATATTGCGATCGCGTTCCTCGGCGTTTCCGGCTGTACGGCGGAGGGCGACTTCACCTGCGGCAAGGAGGACGAGATGCTGGTCAAGCGCCTGCTGGTGCAGAAGGCTGGCAGGACGGTGATCCTGATGGACAGCTCCAAGTGCGGGAAGATTCTTCCCTACACCTTTGGCAATATTACGGGCGTGGATTATATCGTCAGCGACGGAGAGCTGCCGCAGGAGCTGACGGAAAAGGCGAAAACGATGGGATGCATCGTATTGTAGACAATCTTTTGACAGGCGGCTGCCGCGCTGTATGCGCGTGAGTACATTGTTCTTAGAGTGAACGACAAATTTATTTTATCGTTCACTATATATAGAAAAAATATGATGGAGGTAAGGAACATGGCAGTAGGTGTATTAATGCCGAAAGCAGGGATCACGGTCGAAGAGTGCGTGATCAGCGAGTGGAAGGTGAAGAAGGGCGATCATGTCAAGGTCGGCGATATCCTTTTCACCTACGAGACGGACAAGGCAGAGTTTGAGTGCGAGTCCACAGCGGAGGGCGAGATTCTCGAAATTTTCTACGAGGATGGAGACGAGGTTCCGGTGCTCGTGAATGTCTGCGCGGTCGGACAGCCGGGCGACGACATCAGCGGGAGCAAGGAAGGGACGGATGTCCCGACGGCGAGCGCTCCGGCTGAGGCAGCGGCTCCCGCAGCAGCAGCGGCAGCCCCGGCGGCAGCGGCTCCGGCCGGTAACATGGCGCAGGGCGTGCTGATGCCGAAGGCAGGGATCACGGTTGAGGAGTGCGTGATCAGCGAGTGGAAGGTGAAGAAGGGCGATCATGTCAAGGTCGGCGATATCCTTTTCACCTACGAGACGGACAAGGCAGAGTTTGAGTGCGAGTCCACGGCGGAGGGCGAGATCCTTGATATCTTCTATGAGGATGGAGACGAGGTTCCGGTGCTCGTGAATGTCTGCGCGGTTGGCAAGCCCGGCGACTGCATCGTGGGCTTGAGAGAGGGCGAGGAAGCTCCGGTAGCAGCTCCTGCGGCTGAGGCAGCGCCTGCGGCAGCCCCGGCGGCCACAGGAAGCGTGAAAGCGGACGCGAAGGTGTCTCCGAGAGCGAGAAAGACGGCGGCCGAGCTCGGTGTGGACGCGACGGCAGCGACAGGAAGCGGCCCTTACGGACGTATTGTGGAGAGCGATGTGAAGGCCTATGCGGCGAGTCTTCCGGCGGACGCTCCGGTGGAGCAGGTTTCCGCGGCGGCTGCAGCTGCGGCGGCGGAAGCGGAGTATGTCGATGTGAAGTTCTCCGCTGTGAGAAAGGCGACCGCGAAGGCGATGACGAAGTCCCTGAGCACGATGGCACAGCTCACGCACTGCCATTCCTTCGATGCGACTGCGATCCAGAAGCTGCGCAAGCAGATCAAGGCGAACGGCGAGGCGATGGGTCTGCCGAACATCACGCTGAACGATATCGTGATATATGCGGTGTCCCGCGTGATTCTGAACCATTCCGATCTGAACGCGATTATGCCGGAGGACAATGTGCTGCGTAAGTACACGAACGTCCACCTTGGCATGGCGGTAGATACGCCGAAGGGCCTGATGGTGCCGACGATCTTCAACGCGAACAAGCTGAGTCTTGCTGAGATCAGCGTGGAGGCGAAGCGCCTTGCGAAGATCTGCCAGGACGGCCAGGCAACGCCGGATATGCTGGCAGGCGCGAGCTTTACCGTGTCGAATGTCGGTTCCCTCGGCGTCGAGATGTTCACTCCGGTCGTGAATCCGCCGCAGGTCGGTATCCTCGGCGTGTGCGGCATTACCACCCGCGTGAAGGAAGTGAACGGCGAGATCAAGACCTATCCGGCGATGAGCCTCTGCCTGTCCTATGACCACAGGGCGCTCGACGGAACGCCGGCGTCGAAGTTTATGAAGGAGCTGTGCAACGCGCTGGAGAATTTCGATCTGCTGATGATGAAGTAAAGGGGGGAACCGGATGACCAAAACGGATGTATTAGTATTGGGCGGTGGCCCGGGCGGATATATGGCGGCTGAACGGGCCGCACAGGGTGGAAAGAGCGTGACGTTGATTGAGAAGCGGGCGCTCGGCGGCACCTGCCTCAATGAGGGCTGCGTCCCTTCTAAGGCGCTGCTGAATTCCGCGAAGCTATATGAGCATGCGCTGCACGGCGAGGCTTTCGGTGTCATCGTGGAGAATGTAAAGATCGACCACGCGAAGGTCGTGAAGCGCAAGGGCAAAGTCGTGAAGGCGCTTGTCTCCGGCGTTGGCTCAACGATGCAGGCGAACGGCGTGAATGTCGTGATGGCGAACGGCTACATAAAGGGGAAAACCGCGGACGGCTTTGTCGTCGAGGCGGACGGCGAGGAGTATGCCGGAGAAAATCTGATTCTGGCCTGCGGTTCCGAGGTAACGACCTTCCCGCTTCCGGGACTTGAGGAAGGACTGAAGTCCGGTTATGTCGTGACGAATCGCGAGATTCTGAGCATGGAGACGCTGCCGAAGAAGCTGATCGCGATCGGCGGCGGAGTCATCGGACTGGAGATGGCCTCCTACTTTGCGATGATCGGCGTACCGGTGACCATCATCGAGATGCTGGACAAGATCGCCGGACCGACGGATCGCGAGATCTCCCAGATTCTGATGAAGAATTACAAGAAGAAGGGCATTGATTTCAAGCTTTCCTGCAAGGTGACCGCGATCGAGGCGGACGGCGTTCGCTACGAGGAAAACGGCGAGAGCAAGAAGGAGACAGGCGATCTGGTGCTCTGGGCGACGGGCAGAAGAGCCTTCACCAAGGGCGTCGGCATTGAGAATCTGGGCCTTGAGATGAACCGCGGCGCGGTCGTGACGAACGAATTCATGCAGACGAGTGTGAAGGGCGTCTATGCGGTCGGCGATATCAACGGCAAGATCATGCTGGCTCATACGGCTTACCGCGAGGCGGAGGTCGCCGTCAATAATATCATCGGCAAGAAGGATGTCATGCGCTATAACGCAATCCCGTCCGTCATCTACACAAACCCCGAGGTGGCGAGTGTCGGCGAGACCGAGGAGAGCGCGAAGGCGAAGGGCATCGACGTAAAGGTCGCGAAGGTGTCCATGCGGATGTCGGGCCGTTATATGGCCGAGGTCGAGAAAGGCGACGGGATCTGCAAGATCGTCGTCGACGCGAAGAACAATACCCTGATCGGCGTCCACATGATCGGCAGCTACACCTCGGAGATGATCTACGGCGCGGCGCTGATGCTCGAGACGCACATTTCGATCGATCACCTGAAGGAGCTGGTGTTCCCGCATCCGACGGTGAGCGAGGTCATCCGGGAAGCTCTGTTCGAGATCAAATAACTGAAATTCTCAGAGCTGCAGGCCTTGAGACCGCCTGCTTCGCAGGCTATATGCCGCCTGCGGCGTCATATGTCTGAGGCTTGATGGGTCTTCGTTTCACTACGGTCCGCGCTAGACGGACGTCCCCCGGACATCCAGCGCCGTTCCGCCCATCTCAAAATGAAAATATAGCCTTATGCAGATAAATCTGCAAAGTCTGTCTTCTCATTTTGCTGCTGCTCTGAACTATAAAAACAATATTAAAAAGGAGATGTATTAACATGCCAAAGTCACTGTATGTCGATCCTGACAAAATGCGTGCTCCTGGAAAAATTACATTCCAGGATATTCCGATCAACACTTACCAGAAGACTGTCAAGGAAGAAGTCACGGAGGGTAATTTCACCAAGGAAGACCTGCTCCGCATCTACCGCGACATGACGATCTGCCGCGAGTTTGAGGACATGCTGAACCAGATCAAGATGCAGGCGAAGTACGCCGACGTTGAGACGACTTATCCGGGCCCGGCGCACCTTTCCTATGGACAGGAAGCCGCAGCCGTCGGCGAGGCTTATCTGCTGAATAAAGAGGATTTCACCTTCGGCAGCCACAGAAGCCACAGTGAGATCCTCGCGAAGTGCCTTTCCTGCATCCAGAAGCTGGACGACAAGGAACTGATGGACGATATGGAGAATTTCTTCGAGGGCAAGACCCTCGCGGCTGTGAAGAAGGTCAGCAAGGCTGACGGCGATGTGAAAGAGCTCGCGATCGAGTTCATCGTCTACGGCGCGCTGGCGGAGCTGTTCGCGAGAGAGAACGGTTTTCACAAGGGCCTCGGCGGATCCATGCACGCGTTCTTCCTGCCCTTCGGCGTTTATCCGAACAACGCGCTCGTGGGCGGCTCCGCGACGATCGCGACCGGTGCTGCGCTGTTCAAGAAGTGCAACGACAAGGGCGGCGTTGTTGTCGCGAACCTGGGCGACGGTTCGATGGGCCGCGGCCCCGTGTGGGAAGCTCTTTCCTTCGCAACGATGGATCAGTACAAGACCCTCTGGGAGGAGGGACGCAAGGGCGGCCTTCCGCTGATCTTCAATATCAACAATAACTCCTACGGCATGGGTGGCCAGACCTGCGGTGAGACGATGGGTTACGGTGAGCTCGCGCGTATGGGCGCAGGCGTGACCGAGAGCCAGCTGCACGCAGAGAGAGTCGACGGCTACAATCCGCTGGCTGTGATCGATGCATACCGCCGCAAGCTTCCGCTTGTCAAGAGCGGCGAAGGTCCGGTCTTCCTCGATGTCGTGACCTACCGTCTGCTTGGTCATTCGACCTCCGACCAGAACGCGTATCGTACGAAGGAAGAGATCGAGGCCTGGAGAGCGCAGGATCCGATCATCACCTTCCGCAAGGCGATCGTGGACGCGGGCATTGCGGACGACAGCGAGTTCGAGGCGATCTGGGCGAAGACGAAGGAGATAATGGCGCGTATCTGCCGCCTTGCCTCCGACAAGGAAGCTTCCCCGTACCTTGATTTTGACAAGGATCCGGATATCATCCGCAAGCTGATGTACAACAATGAGGAGCGCCGCAGCATGGATACGACCAGAGAGCCGTCTGTCCTTGGTCCGAAGGAGAGCTGCAAGCGCTACACGGATATTCAGAAGAAGGTGCGCACGCATTACGACGCGGACGGCAAGGAAGTCAGCTCGATGAAGCGTTACAATATCCGTGACGCGATCTTTGAGCCGATGATCAACAAGTATTACGAGGATCCGACGCTCATCGCCTACGGCGAGGATGTGCGTGACTGGGGCGGCGCTTTCGCGGTGTACCGTGGATTCACGGACGTGATTCCTTATTCCAGACTGTTCAACTCCCCGATCTCCGAGTCCGCGATCGTCGGTACCGGCGTCGGCTACACGATGTGCGGTGGCCGCGCGGTGGTAGAGCTGATGTACGGCGACTTCATCGGCTGCTGCGGAGACGAGATCTTCAACCAGATGGCGAAGTGGCAGGCCATGAGCACAGGCATCCTGAAGATGCCGCTGATCCTGCGTGTGTCCGTCGGTTCCAAGTATGGCGCGCAGCACTCTCAGGACTGGACCTCGATGTGTGCGCATGTACCGGGCCTGAAGGTGGCCTTCCCGGCTACGCCTTATGAGGCGAAGGGTCTGATGCAGTCCGCTCTGAACGGCACCGATCCGGTCGTGTTCTTCGAGAGCCAGAGAATCTACGATATCGGCGAGAAGTTCCACGAGGGCGGCGTCCCGGCGGAAGAGTATGAGATTCCGTTCGGCGCGGTCGACGTGATCCAGACCGGTTCCGACATCACGATGCTGACGATCGGCGCGACCCTGTACCGTGCGGTAGAAGCGGCGAAAGAGCTGCAGGAGAAGTATGGCCTGAGCGTTGAGCTCATCAACCTGCCGAGCCTTGTACCGCTGGATTACGAGACGATCATCGAGTCCGTGAAGAAGACCGGCAAGGTCGTCCTGGCCTCCGATGCCTGCGCGAGAGGAACCTTCCTCAACGACGTCGCGAAGAACATCACTGAGCTGGCATTCGATTACCTGGATGCTCCGCCTGTGGTCGTCGGTGCGATGAACGGCATCACCCCGCCCTTCGAGTATGATCATTACTTCTTCCCGCAGAAGGAGTGGATCCTCGACGCGATCAACGAGAAGATCATGCCGCTTCCGGGTTATGAGCCCGCGACGAACGTGAAGCCGGACGAGCAGATGAGAAGGCTGAAGCTGGGAGTCTAAGCAAAAGAAACTGTGAAACATGCGGGGTCGGAATGTACTGTTCCGGCCACGTTTTACTTAAAACGAAGGGAAATGACGAGATGGCAAACTGTTTTCTGGAGACGAGAACCTGGAATCCCTGGTGGAACCTTGCAGTGGAAACATATCTTTCAGAGCAGATCAGGGAGGGTGACGTCTGGCTTTACCTCTGGCAGAACGACCACACGGTCGTGATCGGCCGCAACCAGAATGCGCTGCGGGAGTGCCGCGCGAAGCTGCTGGAGGAGGACGGCGGATATCTCGCACGGCGCACGACCGGCGGCGGGGCGGTCTACCATGACCTTGGAAATCTCTGTTTTACCTTCCTCGCTTCCCCCGAAGTCTACGATCTCACGCGGCAGATGAGCGTGATTCAGCGCGCCTGCCGGAGCTTTGGCATTGAGACGGAGCTCTCCGGGCGAAATGACATGATCACGGAGGAGGGTTTCAAATTCTCCGGGAACGCCTTCTCAAAGACGCGGCAGTGCTGGATTCAGCACGGGACGCTGATGGTCGACGTCGACGTTACGCAGCTCGGAAAATACCTGACTCCGTCCAGAGAAAAGCTGCAGTCAAAAGGCGTGAAGTCTGTCCGTTCCCGCGTCTGCAATCTGAAGGAACTGAATGCCGATGTCACGACGGACGCGATGCGCGCGGCGCTGAAGGAGAGTTTCTGTGAGATTTACGGTGATTTTACGGAGCTCGACGCCACTTCACTAGACTGCCCGGAGGCGCGGAAGATCTATGAGCTCTATTCTTCCTGGGACTGGCGCTATGGAAAATCGCCCGCCTGTGAGACAAGTTACCGAAAGCGTTTTACATGGGGAGAGATCGAGATTTCCCTGAAGCTTCAGAATCTGCGTATCAGCGAGGCGACCGTCTATTCCGACATGCTGGACGTCGAGTTTCCGGAACTGTTTGCCGGGTTTCTGATCGGGAAACGCTATGATATGTCCGACGTGGACATTGAAAAAGGGCTTCCCGGCTGCTCCGAAGAGCAGTGGCGGAAAGCCCGTGAAATCGTGGACTGGCTGGCAGTCGTACAGGATTAAACCTTGTTCTCGCGGAAGCGGGAGAGAAATTCCCTTGTTTCCGGTTTCTGCGGATTCCCGAAGATTTCCTGCGGCGCGCCCTGTTCGCAGATCACGCCGCCGTTCATGTAGACGACCTGGCTGCTCACGTCGCGCGCGAAAGCCATCTCATGCGTGACGACCAGCATCGTCATCCCATCCTGCGCGAGGGACTGCATGACGTTCAGCACCTCGCCGACCATTTCGGGGTCAAGCGCGGAGGTCGGCTCGTCGAAGAGCAGCACCTCGGGTCCCATCGCCAGCGCGCGGGCAATCGCGACGCGCTGCTTCTGGCCGCCGGAGATCTGACGCGGCCTGGCGTTGATATAGGGCGCCATGCCGACGCGGTCGAGATAGAACAGCGCGTTTTCCCGCGCTTCTTCCTTCTTCTTTTTCAGTACCTTCACCTGTCCCACGATGCAGTTTTCCAGAACCGTCATATTGTTGAAGAGATTGAAGGACTGGAAGACCATGCCCACATGGGAACGATACTCCGAGGCGTTGACGCCGCGCCCGTTGACCAGACGGTCATGGTAGCGGATTTCGCCGCCGGTCGGCGTTTCCAGCAGGTTGATGCAGCGCAGCAGCGTGGATTTTCCGGAGCCGGAAGCGCCGATAATAGAGGTCACATCCCCTTTTTCCACCGTAAAGTCGATATCCCGCAGCACGGCGTTGGAGCCGAAGGACTTTGACAGATGACTGACCTGTAATATCATTTCACCCATCTTATTGCTCCTCCTTATACTCGCGGCTGCGCTCATCAAAGGGTGTCCCTTTGTCCGGATGCTTGTAGGTGCCGGCCGGCATGGTCAGCATGTCCGCTTCCGCCAGCTCGTAGCTGCTGTCGCCGTCCAGCCGTTTCTCCACGTAGCGGAGCAGGAAGGACGCGATCAGCGTCATCGTCAGGTATCCGGCCATTTCCACCGTCGCAGACGGGAAGTAGAGATAGGTCGTGCCGACCGCCGCCCGGTGAGCGGCGAAGAAATCCGGGAAACCGATGATGAACATGACCGAGGTGTCTTTCACGTTGATGATAAAGTTATTGCCGATCTGAGGCATAATATTGCGCAACGCCTGCGGCAGGATGACGCTCGTCATCGTCTGCACATGGTTCATGCCGATGGCTTTCGCACCCTCCGTCTGCCCTGGATCAATGGAAATGATGCCGCCGCGCACAGATTCCGCCATATAAGCGCCCGTATTGATGGACACGACAAAGATCGCTGCCATCCAGACGCTTCCCCACTTTACCGCATTGTTGGTAAAATAGGGCAGTCCATAGTAGAGGAAGACCGCCTGCAGCACCATGGGAGTACCGCGGAAGACCTCCACATAGACACGCACGACGACGCGGATCAGGCAGAGGAAAAAGCGCCTGAGGGGCGGATCGTTCTTTTCATGCGGAATCGTGTTGAGCACGCCGCAGACAAAGCCGATCAGGCAGCCGATCACGGTTCCGATCAGCGCCAGAATAAGCGTATTGCGGATGCCGCTTAAGTAGCCGCTGCCGTAACTGGCCCAGAGCTTGCCGATATCCGCGGAAAGCTGTACAAATTTGTTCATGGATTTTCATCCCTTCTTAAGACATCCGGCAAAGCCGGACTACATGGTTTACTCGCTCACCGGCTGGATTGCGATCGCCTCGTCCATCAGCTCGTTGAAATCGTCGACTGTCATCGTGTCGAGTACGCTGTCGATGGCTTCCTTCAGCACGGTATTGCCCTTCATGAGAGAAATACCGATATTGATCTCACCCTCATCGACTTCAAAGTCATCGTCGGTGTCGCTGAAATCCAGAATCGTCATATCCGGATAGGCGGCTACCGCGCCCATAGCGGTCGGCATGTCGGTGCAGATGAAGCCGACCGTGTCGGTCTCCAGCGCCATCAGCATGGCAGGAGCGGTCTCGGAAGCGGTCTGGATCTCGGCGCCTTCAATCTGCGGCAGGCAGCTGTCATACCAGATCGTCGCGATCTGCGCGGTGCAGGTGCCGCCGGCAAGATCGGAGATGCCCTGCGCGTCCGCAAACTCGCTGTCAGCCTTTGTCACGCAGACGATGGAAGCGTAGAAATAGGGTCCCGCGAAATCGACCTGCTCCATGCGTTCCTCCGTCATGGACTGTCCGGCGATGACCGCGTCGACGGTACCGGTCTGTACCGCAGGTACGAGAGAATCCCAGTCAGACTGGATGACCTCGAGCTCCCAGCCGTTCGCCTCGCAGATCAGCTTGCCAATCATGACGTCATAGCCGTTCGCGTACTGTCCGGGAACGTTCGAAATTTCGACAGCGCCGTTGGAATCGTTGCTCTGCGTCCAGTTGTAGGGGGCGTAGGCGCATTCCATCGCGATCGTCAGGACGCCGTCCTCCACGCCGGAAGCGACCTCCGAGGTCTCGGCATCTTCGCTGGCTTCAGCATCTTCGGTTTCTTCAGTGTCTTCTGTGCTTTCCTCCGCGCTCGTGGTCTCCGTGGCGGTGCTGCCGGAGCTGCCGCAGGCGGCCAGAGAGCAGGCCATGGCCAGGGTCAACAGAATTGCTGCATACTTTTTCATAACAGGTTCCTCCTTTGAATTAAGAAAATAAAATAAGAACCGCTTTGTCAGGCGGTTCATCGAAAATACGGGACATATTCTCTCTGATAGCGCTCCACAAAGTAATCTGTGACAGTTCGGTCAGATCTTATCTACCGTCCCAGCATCGGGGAATCAGGCACTTCCCGGACGCTTCGGCGGCCTCCCCTTTCACGTCCCGCGGCTGCCTGCCCTGGCGGAAACGTTACTTATGAATGCCGCGCCTCTATCGAAAGCGATTCAATTTAAAAGGTATCTTACTACTTTGCAGAAGTGATGTCAACATTATTTGACAAATATTACATTTGGTTGCTACAAAGATACGGCAAAATGCGGAAATTAAAGATAGTTTTTTGCGTAAATGAGAACCTTAAAAGAGTAGGCTGAAGTGAAAAGTTTACTTCCACTTTGAAAAGAGGGTCAAATGGAGTGGCA
>JAJQCG010000114.1:0-16543 GCA_021202815.1 Lachnospiraceae bacterium
ACTCTATTGAAGCTTTTCGCGGATGTGTTCAACTTGCACTTGCAATTTTCGACATATTTTTTAAAAGTGTCATGTATTAAAAAGGCAATGATGTATAAAATTTGAAGGAGCAAAGCAGAATTTAACTGCTATTTTAAACAAGTTCTGCGCTGCATTGCAGAAAAAGGAGGCAAAGGATGAAGAAAAAGGTGTTGGGGCTTCCTTCGGCAAGAAGAACAGCAACTGTGACGTCATGGTGAAACAGGCGCTCATGAAGTGCGAGGCGGAGGGCTGTGAAGTCGCTTTTATCCGGGCAGACGACCTGGATGTAAAGAACTGCACCGGCTGCATCGCGTGTACGATCGGGATCATGGCAGGCTTTGGGAGAGGCTATTGCACGATGCATGATGATTTTGACATTCTGGATGAGTGTATCATGCAGTCGGACGCACTGGTGATTGCCTGTCCTACATATGAGACGAATGTCACAGGCCGCTATAAGACGATCTGCGACCGCATCGGGCCGAGCCATGACGTGTCCTTCCGCAAGGTCGCGTATGAAGAGAGAAAAGCGGCAGGAAAACCGGAGGAGGAGCTTCCGGACGCGCGTGCCTTTAAGAAGCGCTGTGCCGCGCTGATTTCGATCGGGGGTGCGATGACGGAAAACTGGATTGCGCTGACGCTTCCGTCCATGCACGAATTAACCTTCCCGCTCGGTATCGATGTGATCGACTCCGTCGAGTACTATGGTGCGATGGCCTATGAGAATGTACTGGGAAATCAGAAGATGATGGATCGCATGACGAAGGTCGGGGAGAACATTATGGACTCGCTGAACGCAGAGACAGAGGAAGAGCGCATTAAATGGCGTGGAGACGAGGAGGGCATGTGCCCGATCTGCCACACCAGACTGCTGCAGGTATCGCACGACGCGAAGTCGGTCGACTGCGCCGTCTGCGGAAGTCACGGAACCTTCTCCATCGAGGACGGAAAGCTCCGGGTTCACTATACGCAGGAGGAGATGGATCGCTCCCGCCTGCGCTGGGGCGGCAAGCTTGAGCACTCTACGGAGATCAAGACACAGGCCGCGCCGAGAGGCTCGATCAAGAATCTGAAAGAACTGAAGCAGCCATACATCGATTTTGTGCGTCCGCCTTTTGCGCCGGATCCGAACGCGAACGGAAATATCCAATGAGAAAGGGAAAAATATCATGAATGAAAAAATGCAAATGTCGTCGACACCAGGACTACAGTAGGCGATGCCTTCGGTGAGTTCGGAAGCCAGTTCAGCTGGTATATGATCAACAGCTATCTGATGATCTTCTACACGGACATTGTGGGACTGGCAGCCGGTACGATCTCTCTCATTATGCTGATCGCGCGTGCCTGGGACGCGGTGAACGACCCGATGATGGGCATGCTCTGCGACCGCACCAATACGAAGTACGGAAGGTTCCGTCCGTATATCATGTTCGCGCCGCCTTTCCTGGCGATTTTCAATATCCTGACCTTCACGGTCTTTCTGCTGGAGGGCGTGACGAAGGCTCTTATCTGTCTCGTATGCTATGTCGGCACCGGCATGCTCTACACGATTGTGGCGACAGCCTATGCCAGCATGGTGAATGTGATCGCCAATACCTCCGAGGGACGCACAAAGCTCAACGCGGCCCGCAACTTTGGCAACGCGGCTAGCCAGATCATTCTCTCCGCGATCGCGATGCCTTTGATCCTTTACTTTGGCCAGAGCGATGTCGCGACGGCAAAGGGCTATTTCTGGACCGTGGTGGTGTTGTCCGTTATCATGATTCCCTGCTTTGTGATCGTTTCCGTCTGCTGCAAGGAAAAGTATGTACCGAAGTATGACCCGCAGACTGCATCAACTGAGAAGAAGAGAAGCATCGGTGAGAGCGTCCGGACGATCCTGAAAAATGATCAGCTCGTGATCGTTGTCATCAATACGCTCGGCGGCACGATTGGCATCATGGGACGCATGAGCCTGCTGGCCTATTATGTGATCTATGTCGTTGGTTCCTATATGATGATCGCCCCGATCTATGTGATCATGAATGTCGGAAACCTGCTCGGCAGCGCCTTGATCCCGGCGATGACCAGAAGATTTGGAAAGCGCAATTATGCAGTCGGGCTGAATATTCTGATGATTGTCAGCTTTGTACTGATGTACATGTTCCCGGTCAACAATGTGCTGTATCTCGGCGGCATGTCCTTCCTTGTCGGTGTTTCGAACTCCGTGCAGGGCGTGATCTACGGTATGGTATCCGACTCCATCGACTATGGCGAGTGGAAGACCGGCAACAAGGAAGTGGGACTTTCCTTCTCCTTCCTCAGCCTGTCCGTGAAGATCGCGACGGCAGTCTGCAGTTCCGCGGGCGTCCTTCTGCTGGCAGCGTCCGGCTATGTGGCGAACGCGCAGCAGACGGCGGAGGCCATGAATGGCATCAACCTCGTCGTCAATATTTTCCCGGCAGTCTGCGTGGGTATCTCACTGATTCCGATGTTCTTCTACAAGCTGTCCAATGAGAAGATGGCTCAGATTGCGAAGGAACTGGCGGAGAGAAACGGCGCGAAGGCGTAAAAAAATAATAAAAAAGGAGACGAAAACCATATATGAAAACATATGAAGCAGATGTAGTGGTAATCGCGGCGGGCCCGGCCGGTATGACGGCGGCCGTACAGGCGGCGGAGGATGGTGCGAATGTCCTGGTAATTGAGAAGCAGCCGGTCATCGGCGGCGCGGCCAATATGGGCATGGGACCGCTGGGAATCGGAACGCGCTACCAGAAACAGAGTATGAATGATATCACGGTGCAGAAGGCCTTCGAGATGTTCATGGAGTACACGCATTACAACGCGGACGCCCGCCTGATCCGGCGCTACTTTGAGCAGTCGGCGGAGACGATCGAGTGGCTTGAGGAGATGGGCGTGGAGTTCGAGGGCGCGTTCCGCTATTTTCCGAAGTCGGAGGCGACCTGGCACATCGTGAAGTCTGATCACGGCATTGGACCGCGCGCGGCTTCCTTTATGAACAAGGCGCTGTACGCGAGAGCGCAGGAGCTCGGCGTTCGCTTCCTTGTGGAGACTCCTGGAAAGAAGATTCTCATGGAGGACGGAAAGGTCGCGGGTGTGCTCGCGACGGACAAGGACGGCGAGGAGGTTAAGATCAGCTGCAAGGCAGCGATCATCTGCACCGGCGGCGCGGGCGCAAATAAGGAGCTCATCAAAGAGGAAACCGGCTATATTCATGGCGTCGATATGTTCAACTTCGCGATTCCCGGCATCATGGGCGATGGCCTGAAGATGGCCTGGGAAGCAGGAGCGGACAAGCTTCCGGTGAGAATCGAGCAGGCGGCGGTTCTGCTGGGGACGGAAGAGCTCGCGGGCAGCGTCTGCAATGTTTTCTCGCAGCCGAATCTGCTGGTGAACCGCAACGGAAAGCGCTTTATGAACGAGGATCAGATGCAGAACACGACATTCCTGTCCAATGCGCTGTCGCATCAGAAGGATCGTATGGGATTCAGCATTGTCGATTCGTCGATCGTTAAGTATTATGTGCGCAACGGCGTGGACAATGTCAGCCTCGTTCATCCGGATGCGGATGTATCGGATTTCGCCGAGGGCGTGAAGACGGCGCAGGAGAACGGTGTGGGAGCTCTGATCGTCGCAGATACGATCGAGGAGCTCGCCGAGAAGGCCGGAATCAATGTGGAAAACCTCGTGGCGACTGTCGAGGACTACAACGACTACTGCGAGAGCGTGGACGAGGAGTTCTTCAAGGACAGGCGCTACATGCGGCCGATCGAGAAGGCGCCGTTCTACTGTGCGCGCTTCTGCCCGGGCGGCTATGGAACCGTCGGCGGCATCCGCATCAATGAGAACTGCGAGGCCTGTGGCAAGGACTTTGAGCCGATTCCCGGCCTCTATGCGGCCGGTGCGGACGCCTGCAATATTTACGAGGACAGTTATATGTTCCTGCTTCCCGGAAACTCGATGGGATTTGCAGTCAATACCGGCAGAATCGCCGGCATGACGGCTGCGGAGTATGTACAGGAGTAAGAGGAGAGCGATCCACAGGGTGCCATACTGCGCCCTGTGGATACTTTGAAAATTGGGAGATATTAAAAATGGCAGTCATTACGATAGACGGGAAATATCTCACAGTACCCGATAACAGGAATATTCTGCAGTGCGCACTGGACAATGGAATCTATATCCCGCACCTGTGTCATCATAAAGATCTGAATCCGCTGGGTTCCTGCAGGCTCTGCATCGTCGAGGTGGAGGGCCGGGAGGGCGTCACGCCGTCCTGTATGCTGGAGGCGGAGGACGGAATGGTCGTCCACACAAAGACGCCGGAAGTGGAGCGGCTCAGAATTCTGGCGCTGGAGCTCTTGCTTACCGGGCATCCGGAGGACTGCTCCTCCTGCCCGAAATACGGGAACTGTGAACTTCAGCAGCTGATTCAGTACATTGGTCCGAAGACAGGCCGTATGAAAATGCGCACGAAGGGCTTTAAGACCCGGGAAGAGAACCCTCTGATCATTCATGACATGAATCGCTGCGTGCTCTGCGGGCGCTGCGTGCGCGCCTGCAATGAACTGCGGGGCGTCAAGGTGCTGCAGTATCAGAAAAAAGATATGGAGACCTATGTGGGAACCGTCCACGACCGACTTCTGAAGGATGCGGACTGCCGCTTCTGTCAGGCATGTGTGGAGGTATGTCCTACCGGAACGATTCGCGACAAACTGGCGGATGCAGGTAAGAAGAAAGAAGATGTGGTGGTGCCCTGCAGGCATGCCTGCCCCGCGCACACCGATATCCCGCGCTATATCCGCTACGTGAAGGAAGGGAAATATGACGAGGCGGCCGCGGTAATCCGCGAGAAGCTGCCGATCCCGAAGTCTCTCGGCTATATCTGCACTCATGCCTGCGAGCTGGAATGCAAGCGAAAAGAACTCGGGGAGCCGATGTCTATCCGCAATATCAAGCGCTATGCAGCGGAGCACGACAGCGGCTCGCTCTGGAAGGGAAAAGGAAAGCAGCTCCCGGATACAGGAAAGAAGGTCTGCGTGGTGGGCGGCGGCCCCTGCGGACTCTCCGCGGCCTATTATCTCCAGAAACAGGGACACGCCGTTACGATCAAAGAGGAGCTCCCGACTGCGGGCGGCATGATGGCCTATGGGATTCCCGCCTACCGGCTTCCCCGTGATATTATCGCAGAGGAAGTGCAGCTGATCAAGGAGCAGAGCGTAAGGATCGAGACCGGGACAAAGGTGGAGAAGCCGGTGGAGCTTCTTAAGGAGTACGACGCCGTGCTGATGGCGATCGGCGGACATAACGGCGTGCGGCTCCCGATGGAGGGCAGCAGTCTGTCGGGCGTGATCCTGAACGCGGATTTCCTCCGAAATGCAAGCATGGGAAAGGAAACCGGTATGGGAGAGCGGATCATCGTGCTCGGCGGCGGCAATGCGGCTTTCGACTGCGTGCGAACCGCAAAGAGGCTCGGCGCGAAGGAGATCCACCTCGCCTGCCTGGAGGCGAGAGAGGTGATGACGGCGGATGATGAGGAGATTCTGCAGGCGCAGGAGGAGGGTATCTTTGTCCACCCGGCGCAGACCTTCGAACGGATCACCGGCGAGGATCACGTAACAGGAGTGGACTTCATGAACGTCGAATCCTTCACCTTCGATGAGAACCGCCGCGCGATCATTCAGAAGGAGGAGGGCTCTGAGCATCATATTGACGGAGATACCGTGATCTTCGCGGTTGGCCAGAGGCTGGATATCACGCCGGAGGCGGGGCTGGAGCTCGGAAGGGCGAACAGTATCGCCGTGAAGGACATGGAGAAGGACAAATCGACCTCGGTGGAAGGCATTTTTGCGGCGGGCGATGCGATCTACGGGACGAAATCCGTTGTGATGGCGGTCGAGTCCGGTCGGGAGGCGGCGAGCCAGATTGACCTGTATCTGGGCGGAGACGGCGATATCTCGGAGGTACTGGCGCCGGTGGAGACGGCAAATCCTTATATAGGGGAGTGTAAGGGCTTTGCTTATCTTGAGCGAAAGGAGCCGCTGGTGGATGCGCCGGAGGAGAGAAGCGACAATTTCCGGCTCTACGATCACGGCATCTGTGAGCAGGATATCTGCGCGGAGACCGGGCGCTGTCTGCAGTGCGATCTGAGACTTCAGATATCCGCGCCGAGTCTCTGGGGAGATTTCACAAAAGCTACGGGAGGCGCAGAGGAATGATGAATGTAAGCAGGGAAGAAATTCTGGATAAAATCGGGGAAAGCGGAATACAGGAATACGGTCTTTGCAGCGGCAGCCTCCGGGAGCGTATCGGGGAAGCCGCCGCGAAGATGGAGAAAACGAAAGAGCCGGGAGTTGTCGTCTGCGCGCTCAACAACGCTGATCTGGACGGAATTCTGCTGGATCTGCTGAAGGATGAGCCCGAAAAGGTGATGGATGGGATTGATATCGCGGCGCTCGCTCTCGGAGCAGAGAAAAAGACGCTCCACATTCCGGAGTACGCGCAGCATCTTGCGGACGACGCCGCTCTGGCAGAGAGGCTTGCACAGCATCAGATTTCGCTGGAAGTGGGGATTGTCGACGTCCGGGCGGACGCCGCGTGCCTGCTGCTGCATCTCGTGACAGCAGTGGAGCTGGCGGAAGCCTTTGCGCAGGATGCGGTAGGGAAGGCATGTTATTATGTCTCGGTAAACGGAAAGAAGCTGCAGCGCGTGGAAGGGAGCGCGAGGATTGCGGATCTCGCGGACATCGGGGACGCGAAGGTTCTTCGCCTTGGCTATGCGTATTACCCGGCGGAGGCGGCGCAGCTGACGGTGGAGGAAGCGCACATCGACAACGGTGTGATCGCGGTTCTTACCTCCGGCGAGTGTATCGTCAGGGATGCGCAGGAGCAGATGACCGCGGCCAGGAAGCAGAGCTGTGGGAAATGTGTATTCTGCCGTGAGGGGCTGCTGCAACTGCAGTTTATGCAGAAGGAGATCGCGGAAGGCAGAGGAAAGATGGACTATCTGGATCTGACGGAGGAGATCGGCTCCGCGATGACGTTCTCCGGGATGTGCACGCTCGGGCAGACGGCGCCGAAGCTCGCGCTCAGCGCGGTTTCCGCTTTCCGTGAAGAGTATGAGGGGCATATCCGCAAAAAGAAATGCTCCGCCGGAGCATGTTTCTCAGCGGAGACCTACTATATTGATCCGAAGCTCTGCACAGGCTGCGGGGACTGTATGGATGTCTGCCCGCAGGACTGCATCGAGGGCAGGGCGAAATATATTCATATGATCGATACCGTGGACTGCGGCCGCTGCGGGAAATGCATGGAGGCCTGCGGCGACGGCGCTGTCGTCCGCACGGAAGGAAAGCTGCCGAAGCTGCCGAACCGTCTGACGAAGGTCGGAAAGTTCAGACGTTAGGCATTCCTGATCAGTTTCCGCTGTGATACCGATACTGGCTGCCGATCTTGATCGTACTCAGGATTTGCGTAATCATATCCAGACTCAGGTCGGCCAGCTTGTTGTCGGATGTCCACTGCCTGGCGAGGCTCAGGAAGAGATCCGGCAGAAATTCCAGAAAATGCTGGCGCACTTCATCGTCAGGCATCTGCGAACTGTTCATCTGGACGTTGAGCGAGCTGCGCAGAAATTTCACAACTTTGAAGTAAAAGCCGGAATCGCCGTGCGAGCCGAGCAGGGCGTTGTAGTAGAAGCTGTACTTCTGATAATGCTCGAGCCATTCCCTCTCCCAGAGGCTGTTTGTATCCTCCGCCAGCTTATAAATCGCGCGTTCCCCGCTCCCGGCGGGAATGTGGCACCTGGAGAAGGCGGGCATGGAGCCCAGCAGCATATCCTCGGTCTCGGTGATGATTTCGTAGATGTCGGTGAAATACAGATAGAAAGCACCGCGGGAGATCCCGGCAGTCTCCACGATCGCCCGCACTGTGATCTTATCAAAATCCTTTGTTTCAATCAGCTGGAAATACGTGTCGATGATTTTCTGGCGCGTTTTCCTTGATTTTTCTGTTTCAATCGTATTCTTATCGCGCATGTTAAAACCTCTTCTGATCTGAACAGAATCCCACGGAATGTACATTTTGAACACTATGGCTGCGATTGTGCAAAATAGACACATTAACGGGGATGTGTCATGTATTCGTTTGGCAAAAAACAATTAAAATATCCTCATAAAGTATAGCAGATGAAGACATATTCGTCAAATCAAAGACCGTATACTTTGCAAAACAAAAGGGAAGGAGAAAGCAGATGGCATATTATCGGATCCGGATACTGGAGCTCGGCTATGATCCAAAATTTCCGGCGGGGGTAGCGTTTGACTTCTGGCATATGGGGGATCGTCAGATCTATTCTTCATTTTCCATGGTGCTGCTGGAGGGCGAGGGGCACTGTATCCTCTTTGACTGCGGCTTCGACATGGAGGCGAAGTTTGACATCGAGAAGATCGCCATGGAGGGCGATCAGAACTGCCACGACCCGGCGGAGGTGCTGTGCAGCATCGGCGTGGAGCCGGAGAAGGTGGACAGTATTGTGCTCAGCCACTGCCACTGGGATCACATGAGCGGGCTTCGCTATTTCCCGAATGCGACTATCTACGTGCAGCGTGCGGAGGTCGGGAACTGGAAGCGCGTGATGGCGGACGAGCATTTTCCGCTCACGCATAAGAGTGTGGTCGATATGGAGGCGCTGAAGTTCCTGGACGCCTGTGATGCGAAAGGCAGAGTCACGTATCTGAGCGGCGACGTGGACGAGCTCTTCCCGGGTATCAGCGTGCGCGCGGCCTCCGGGCACAGCTTTGCGCAGAGTATGCTGTTCATCGACAACGATGGGACGCATTTTGCGCTGATCGGCGACGTGAGCATGCGGCCGGAGAGCTTTACGGGAACCAGGGACTTCCCCTGTTTCCTGCCCAACCTGAAATTCGCCGTCGGCACGGTGGAGGATATCACGGAGTCCTACGAGAAAATTCTTGCCTGGGTGGGTGGAAAGGTCAGCCGCATTTTTATGACGCACAATGGTTCGCTGGCTGACGTATGGCCCACATACCGGAGCGACCTGGGTCTGAACGTCACGACGGTGAGCGAGGCGGAGGCAAACTAGAGAAAAGAAAGGGAGAAGGGGATTTTTACTATGGGAAACGAAGTGATGGGACCGACATCGGAGCGGAAGGTCGACGAGATCGTGATGGTGACAGATGATATTTTCCGCACGCTTGAGAACTTCCGGCGCGTGTTCCGGTACAGCGCCTGGGTGATCGGCACAAAGGATGATACGACGGAGCCGGGAGTCCGGGCCGGAGTCGGCAGTTTCCGTTGGCATGAGGCGGCGGCCAGTCTGGCGAATGGCTTTACCCTCAAGATTGTGGAGCCGGTCAGCGGGGATACGATGTATCAGAAGTTTCTGGACCGCTTCGGCTGCGGGATCATGGGATTGCGCGAGCGCGTGAAGGATGAAAGGTGGGAGGCCTGCCTGAAGCATTTTGAGGAGAAGGGGATCAAAGCGGTGCAGAGCTCGGAGCAGGAGGTCTGGTTCGATTTCCTGGATCCCTTCGGAGCGATGCATGGTCTGGTGAAGGATTCTGCGCCGCGAGCTGCACAGACCTCCGAGATTCAGCACGAGATCTGTCAGGTCTGCATCGTCACCGACGATGTGGAGCGCACGGCGCGGCAGATGACAGAACTGCTCTTAATGGGTCCCTGGGAGATCGGCTACACGAATAATCAGACGGTCACGGATATGGCGTCCAGCCTGATAAAGGCCGGCTCTTGGCCGAAGTCGGAGTTCAAGCCGGGGATCAAGGTATTCGGAAATCTGGAATTTGAGCTGGTGCAGCCGGTAGAAGGTCCGATCCCGTATTTTGATTATTTGAAGCGCCGCACGACCGGTTTCCATCATATGAAAGAGAAAATCCCGGACGGGAAATGGGAGGAGACGCTGCAGCGCTTTGCCGATCTGGGCGTCGGGACGCTGCTGTCCGGCAAGATCGGCCCCTGCGGCTTCAGCAATCTCGACACGGAAGAGCTGATCGGCTGCGTCTATGAGCTGAGCGATGGCGCAGAGATGGATAAACTTCCGGACGGATACAATCCTTATTTCTGCCCGGCGTAAGCGGCCTGATACAGACAGCCGCGTTCAGGATACGGTGGAGGACAGCGTGAGAGAGGCACAGATTTCATCCGCCAGCAGACGGATTGCGGGATTTTTGTTTTCCTGATGTCACGCGAGCAGAACCGGAAAGCTGACATTTGTCGGTACCGTGGAAAGATGCAGGTCTTCCGGGAGCGTGACAAGGTCGTCCAGTATCGCGTAGCCGAAGTCGATTTTGACGGCCATGAGAACAGACTCGATATTGGGAAGAAGCTCCGTCTTCAGCGGCGCGAAACCGTGATACTCGCAGATGTAAGTCGCGTAATCCTGCGTGATGCTGGTTCCGCTGGAGGCCGGGACGAGAAGGCACTCGTGCTTCAGATCCTCGAAGCTGAGATTATCTCCGGCGGCTTTCGCATAGTTCTCGGAAACAATCGCGAGATGCCGCCGCGTGGCCAGCCGCCGCGTTTCAAGGGAAGGCTGGCTGCGCAGATTATAGCCGTAGCTGATGACCATGTCAAAGTCGCCGTCCGGGTAGCGAAGCGACAACGCAGACAGGGGAGTATAGGCGATACGCAGCAGAATCTCCGGATGCTTCTGCTGAAACTCCATCAAAATGGAGGAGAGGTTTGCAAAATGGCTGCTCTCCGGCAGCCCCAGGCGCAGTACACAGCTGATATCCCGGCTTTTGAGCCTGGCCTCGGAAAGAGCGTCCCGGTATTCGGCCTCGGATTTCAGCAGCATCTCGTACATGATCTTGCCGGAAGCGGTCAGGGTGGCGGAGCGGTAGCTGCGGTCGAACAGGGTGACGCCCCATTCCTTCTCCAGAAGGGAGATCTGCTTGCTCACCGCAGGTTGTGAGATATAGTGTGCCTCCGCCGTTTTGCGAAAGCTGCCCAGGCGCGCGAGGGTCATAAAATACTCAAGCTGTACGAAATTCATGAATTGTAACCTCCATTCTGTCCTCTAGTTTTGCACATTTTTGAGTAGATTGCAAGAGCATTACCTACAGGTTATCGAATGATAATAAAGTGGCAGATTGTTTGTAAATAGTAATTATAGTATAGTTAATTTACCGGGAAAAATAATTTTTTAAAGAATGAATATTGGTAAAAAAGCCTAAAGCTAAGGCAAAATCAAAGAAGAGGAGAAGGCATATGGAAGAGAATGTATTGAAGAGGTTCAGACTTGAAGGGAAGAAGGCGTTTGTGACGGGCGCATCCGGGCTGATCGGTTATCACACGGCGAAGGCATTCGCGCAGGCGGGAGCCGACGTGGCGATCGTAGATATCCCGCAGAAGCTGGAGAAGTCGCAGCAGATCGCGGACGAGTTCAAAAAGGAGTACGGAGTCAACACGCTCGCCTACGGCGTGGATGTAACGGACGAGCAGGGCGTGACGGAGATGTGCGAGTACATCGCGAAGGAATTCGGCACCATCGATGTGGTACATAACAACGCGGGAATCGGGGGCTCGCCGATTCCGGATCTGGATGTGGACTACAGCTGGTGGAAGCATGTGCAGGAGGCCAATCTCGGAGGCATCTTCCTGGTAGCCAGAGCGGCAGCCCGTATCATGGTGCGGGACGGTCACGGCGGCTCGATCGTCAATACGGCTTCGATGTGCGCATCCATCGTCAACGCAGCACCGCTCGGCGTTACCTTTGACAACTCCGCGTACAGCGTCTCAAAGGCGGGTGTGAAGCACTTCACCAGACATTTCGCGACGCAGATGATTCCTTATGGCATCCGCGTGAACTGCATCAGCCCGGGCTATGTGCTCTCGGATATGCACAGCGACATGCCGAAGGAAGTCACGGACTTCTTCGCCCAGAGCAGTCCCTGCCAGCGCACCGGTCAGGTGGAGGAGATGCAGGGTGCGGTTCTCTATCTGGCGAGCGACGCCTCCACCTTCTGCGTGGGCACGGAGCTTATCGTCGATGGAGGGCATGTATGTTATTAAATACGGACCGCGCGTACAGTGCGCAGGAGCTGCAGATCTCTTCGGAGGGACGCTGGTTCGATCAGATTACGGTTGTCACGGAGGATCTGAAGCGGGTTACGGATAATCTCTTCCGGCTGTATGGCCTGACGGACTGGAACAGAGGAACGCGCAGCGTCGGCTATGAAGAGCAGTATGCGAAAACCATGATGGGGAATGTAGAGCTTCAGATTGTGCAGCCGCTCAGCGGGGTTTCGCCGAACAGCCTTTATCTGGACAAATATGGATCGGGCATCTGCTGTGTTCGTGAGAACGTCCCGCAGGAGGCCTGGGAGGAACGCTTAAGAGAGTACCGGCTGATGGGTGTTCCGTTTCTGAAAAAAGAGGAGGACGAAGGCGGCGAGACCATCTGGCTCGATACGATGGATATTCTGGGCGGGTGTCTGGCCCTGCGGCTGGATCGGAACAGAAAGACGCCTGTGCGGCGGGATTCCAGACGGATTACACAGATCAATGTCGTGACGGACGATGTGGACCGCACAGTGAGAGAACTGACGCAGCTTCTGCATATCGGACCCTGGTCCATCGGGACGCTCAATAACCGGAGCATGACGGATCCGGGCATTCTGGTGGACGGCGAGCTTGTGGAGCCGGAGTTCCACTTTCAACTTGGGATTACCTTTTACAGCAGTATTGAGTTCGAGGTGATCCAGCCGGTCAAAGGTCCGACGGTTTATCAGAGCTATCTCGACCGTCATGGCTGCGGCTTCCATCACATCAAGGAAGTGGTGCCGCCGGAGCGCTGGGAGGAAACGCTGAGCGACTATCAGGAAAAAGGAATGAAGCTCAGTATCAAAGGCCAGGTCGGTCCGACGAAGTTTGCCTACCTGGACTCAGAGAAGGATTTTGATTTTGTTGTGGAGCTTGGAGACGGAATCCCGGCGATTCCCTTGCCGGAGGGTTATAACGAGTATGCGTATCCTGCGGACTGAACAGGACTTCATGGAGAAAGGATTTTCATATGGGAGAAGAACTTAAAAAAACGATGAGGGCTTTTGCCGGCGTCGGCCGGGGACAGTTTGAAATGCAGGATGTTCCGGTCCCGGAGATCGGCGACGATGATATTCTGATTCAGCTGAAGGCGGCTGCGATCTGTGGGAGCGATGTTCATATTTACGACGGATCCATGGATCCGCTGTGCGGCTATCCGGTGATCATGGGACATGAGAATGCCGGTATCATCGTGAAGTGCGGGAAAAACGTGGCGGAGCGCTGGCAGGTCGGAGACCGCGTCACCTCCGAGAATACGGTGGACGTGTGCGGCAGCTGCTACGCCTGCATCACCGGCGATTATGTGGCCTGCGAAGAACGCAAAGGCATGGGGATCGCGGCGGACGGCATTCTCGCGGAGTATGTGAAGATACCGGGAAAGATGCTTCGTCAGGTTCCGGACTGCATCTTCAAAATTCCGGACAATGTCTCCTTCGAGGAGGCGCCGCTGCTGGAACCGGCGGCGAACGGATACAAGGCGATTTTCCAGGAGGGCCGCCTGATGGGCGGAGAAAACGTGGTCGTCACCGGCGCGGGAGCGATCGGACTCTACAGCGCGCACATGGCCGCGATCGGCGGCGCGGCGCATGTGATCCTGATGGTTCGCAGGAGTACGGCGAAGGACAAGATTGCGACCGCTCTGAAAATGGGTGTGACGGATGTCATCTACTCCGATGAGCCGGAGGCCTGCGCGGAGGAAGTCAGCCGACTGACGGATGGCTTCGGCGCGGACCTGGTGGTCGAGACGACCGGCGTTCCGGCTGTGATGAACACAGCGCTGGGGCTGCTCCACGTGAAAGGGCGCCTGGTGCGGATCGCGATCAACGATACCCCTTACGGTTACGGGCTGAACAGCATTACGCTTCGCTCCATCGAAGTGATCGGCCACATGGGCTATAACACCGTCTCCTGGAGAAACACGATCAATCTGGCGAGCCAGGGAAAGCTTGATCTGACATCGATCGTGACACACCGCATCAGTCTGAAGGACAGCGGCCATGGTTTCGATATGATGGTTTCCAGAGAGGCGGGAAAGGTGATCGTGACGATGTAGGGAAGCCCGGAGTATCCGGAAAAATTTTGAACTTGAGGAGTGAACACAATGGCAGAAAAGCAGCGTTATCTTCCGGTAAAAATGATGAATATTTATTTCGTCCTGATATGGGTTGAGACCTTTGCGCTGCAGCTTGGACAGAATCTTTATAACGCGAATATCACAGTGTATGCGACCGGACTCGGCTTTTCCAACATGTTTGCGGGATGCCTGGCCATTCCCTACCTGGTCGGAGCGGTGATTGCAAGGATCGTCGGCGGCTGGATCGCCGATCATCGACAGAGAAGAGAGGCCATGATCTTGGGGTGCGGCGTGTTTACCATCGGTTCGATTCTGTACTGTATTCCGGCGCTGGCCTCGTTCCCGCTGACCATGATGATCGCCAGAGGCATGCACGGTTTCGGCTATGCCTGCGGGACGACGGCCTATTCGGCGGCGGTGGTGGACGTGATTCCGCCGAAGAAGCTGGCGATCGGTCTGGGCGTCAACTGGACGGCGCAGGGCGTCGCGCAGACGCTTAGCGGCATTCTCTCCGTCGTCCTGGTTGTGGGCAGTATGTATGAGCCGCTCTTTATCGGAGCTACGGTATTTCTGATTATCTCGGTGCTGTCTGCGGCGGCCTGCAACTACGAGGGAGGAGAGCCGCCGGTTCCGGATGCGGCATCCGACGGACGTATGTTCTCCGCGAGCAGCCTGATCGAGAAGAGCGCGCTGCCCTACACAATTGTCGTGTTTGCTTATTACCTTGGGATTGCGGCGATCACATTCTATGCGATGTCGCTTTCCCAGTCGCTCGGATTCACCGGGGGAGGCCTGTTCTTCACCGTCTGTTCGGTGGGAATGGTGGTGAGCAATCTTACGCTGGTCCGCGTCTCTTACCGTATTGGATGTATGAGGACGCTTGCCATCGTCTATGTGCTCGCCGCCCTGTGTGCGCTGAATATGGCGTTCTGTCAGAACTATTACCTGTACCTCTTCTCCGGCCTGCTCTACGGAATTGCGACCGGTACCATGCCGGTGGTACAGAGCGAGACGGTCCGCAGGCTGCCGGTGAACCGGAGAGCCGCGGGAACCAGCACCCTCTTTCTGGCCATGGATCTGTCGATGGGAATAGGCCCGGTTATCTGGGGAGCCATTCTGGATGCGAGAGGCTACCGCGTCACCTATCTTCTGTCCACGCTGACGATCAGTTTCTCGGTCGTCCTGCTGGTGATCGTCTTTCGCTCCATGAAAAGACGTCATATCAATTACGCAAACGAGTAAAGGAGGATTTCAAATATTATGGGAGTAAAAATTCCGACAGCCCGTCTTTCCAACGGCATGGAAATGCCGCAGATTGGCTTCGGCATTGCGGCGCTGGGGAACGGAAAAGAATTTTACACGGCGATGGATTCCGCGCTGGAAAACGGATTCCGGATGTTCGACACTGCGCCCTTCTACGAGAATGAGGCGGAGGTCGGAGATGTGCTGCGTCACTGCAGCGTTCCGCGCGAGGAGCTGTTCATCGCCACGAAGCTGCCGAACGCCTGCCATGCGTACGAGGATACGATCAGGGCATTTGACTCGGCTTTGAAAAATATGGGGCTGGATTACCTCGATCTCTTTATGATTCACTTCCCGGTGCCCTCGGTCGGCAAATATCCGGAGGCCTGGAAGGCCATGGAAAAGCTGTACCGCGACGGAAAGGTGCGCGTGATCGGCGTATCCAATTTTCAGGAGAAGCATCTTCAGAAGATCTTCGAGACGGGAGAGATCGTCCCGCATGTAAATGAGCTGGAGTGCAATCCCTATCTTGCGGTAAGACCTCTGTGCAATTTCTGCCAGGAAAATAAAATCAGAGTGATTAACTGGTTCCCGCTGGGCGGTCCGAGAGAGCCGCTGGTGCCGTATCCGACCGATGACTTCAAGGTATTGCTGGATGAGCCGCTGCTCATCCAGATCGGTGAAAAATACGGCAAGAGCTCTGCCCAGATCGCCCTGAAATGGGCCATCCAGAATCAGATCACGCCGATTCCGAAGTCCGCCAATCCGAAGCGGATCCGGCAGAACACAGAGTTATTTGATTTTGAGATGACAAAGGAGGAGCTGGAAGCGATCGACGCGCTGGATCACGGACGTCGCCTCGGGCCGGATCCGGATACCTTCGACGACATGGAGATGGGCTGAGCGTTCGAAAGGGGGGGGCTTGCTTTTGAAAGCGGTAGTATATGTCGGAGATAGAAAAATTGAGGTGCGGGAGATCCCAATGCCGACGACCCCGCCCGATGAGATTCTGGTAAAGATCGAGTACTGCGCTCTCTGCGCGACCGACGTACATCTCGTAAACAACGGACTGTTCGGCGTGGATCAGCCGCTGATCGTGGGGCATGAGATGTCCGGGACGGT
>JAJQCG010000114.1:16553-17429 GCA_021202815.1 Lachnospiraceae bacterium
GATCACGTGACGGCGAATCCCGTTCCCTACTGCGGCAGCTGCGCACACTGCAGGAGAGGGCAGCCTTCCCACTGTGAGAATGCAGCCTTCGACCCGGCAAAAAAGCCGATGGACGCGATGGCGGAATACCGGACGTATCCACCGCGTCAGCTCTACCGTGTGCCGAAGGAGATTCCCTTCGAGCATGCCTGCCTGGTGGAGCCGATTACGACGGCCAGCAGGGGTATGGAGCTTGCGAACATGCAGCTCGGAAGCACCGTCTGCATTTCGGGCGCGGGCAGTATTGGCCTGATCATGCTGGATCTCGTGAAATATCGCGGCGGCACCAGAGTGACGGTGATTGATCCGGTACCGGAAAAAAGACAGCTGGCGCTGGAACTGGGAGCGCAGTATGTGATTGACCCGAATTCGCAGGATGTGGTGGCGGAGGGCATGCGCATCACGGAGGGACTGGGATATGATGTCGTCTTCGAAATGTCGGGGGTCGGCAGTGCCGCGGAGCTCTGCCCGGAGCTGGTAGCGCACTGCGGCTGCATCGAATACTTCGCGGTGTATCCGGAGAGCTACCGTCTGCCGCTCAGCCTCTTCGATATGTTCAACAAGGAGGCGCGGATTCAGTTTACCTTTACGAATCCTTACCTGTATCCCAGGAGCGTGGATCTTCTGCAGCGCCTGGATATGGATCGCCTGATCGGCCCGGTCTACGCGATCGAGGATGCGGCGCAGGCTTTTGCAGATTTTCGCACGGCGAAGTACCCGAAGCTTCTCATCCGCTGCGCGACCGATGAAAAACAGCAGTAATGTAATAAATCTTACTATAAACCAAGAGTGGTCTCGGAAACTCAACGTACAATTGAAACAATTCTGAAAAATTAA
>JAJQCG010000223.1 GCA_021202815.1 Lachnospiraceae bacterium
GTATATCAAAAAGCTGGGGAAATGCAAAACTATTCCGGTTTATCCGGGTTAGGAGAAGGTATTTCTTGTTTCTTATGGGGTGTAGCAAAAACTAAAAATGTATTGGGGGTTTACGAGTGATATAATATCATAAACTCCAATTGAAGTGTGCACAAACTTCACAAAAATGAAGGTTTAAATTTATCTATTCTGCACAAAAAAGGCTTTCAAATTCCTCGTGGCCGATCTTTTCCTTCTCAAGCAGCAGCGCCGCACAGGCGTCCAGCACGCTGCGGTGCTCGGTGATCATTTTCCTGGCTTTGCCGTAACACTCGTCAATAATCCGCTTGACCTCCTGGTCGATCTCACCGGCCACCTGCTCGCCGTAGCCCCGCGCGTGCGCCAGGTCGCGGCCGATGAAGACCTCCTCCTCATCGTCGCCGTAGCGGATCAGGCCGAGCTTCTCGGACATGCCGTACTTGGTCACCATGGACTTTGCGAGAGAGGTCGCCTGCTTGATATCCTGGGAAGCGCCGGTCGTGATGTCGTCGAAGACCAGCTCCTCCGCGACGCGGCCGCCGAGGTCGACGATGATATTCTGCAGCATCCGTCCTCGCGTCTCGAACATCTCGTCCTTCTCCGGGAGCGGCATCGTGTAGCCCGCCGCACCCATGCCCGTCGGGATAATGGAAACTGTGTAGACCGGTCCCACATCCGGGAGCAGATGGAACAGGATCGCGTGTCCCGCCTCATGGTAGGCTGTGATGCGCTTCTCCTTCTCGGACATTACGCGGCTCTTTTTCTCCGCGCCGATTCCCACCTTGATAAAGGCCTTCTGAATATCGGCCTGCACGACGTAAGCGCGTCCCTCTCTGGCCGCCACGATCGCGGCCTCGTTCAGCAGGTTCTCCAGATCAGCTCCGGTGAAACCCGCCGTCGTCTGCGCGATCTGATGCAGATCCACGTCGTCGCCGAGCGGCTTGTTCTTCGCGTGCACCTTCAGAATCTCCTCGCGGCCCTTCACATCCGGACGGCTCACACCGATCTTGCGGTCAAAGCGTCCCGGCCGCATGATCGCCGGGTCGAGGATATCCACGCGGTTCGTCGCTGCCATGACAATGATGCCCTCATTGACGCCGAAGCCGTCCATCTCCACGAGAAGCTGGTTCAGCGTCTGCTCCCGCTCGTCATGTCCGCCGCCCATACCGGCGCCGCGGCGTCTGGCGACCGCGTCAATCTCGTCAATAAAAACGATGCAGGGTGCGTTTTTCTTGGCGTTCTGGAATAGGTCGCGCACGCGGCTCGCACCGACGCCCACGAACATCTCCACGAAGTCCGAACCGGAGATGCTGAAGAAGGGTACGCCGGCCTCTCCGGCCACCGCCTTCGCGATCAGCGTCTTGCCGGTACCGGGAGCGCCCACGAGGAGCACGCCCTTGGGAATCCGCGCGCCGACCGCCGTGTAGCGCGCGGGATTGCACAGGAAATCAATGATCTCCTCGAGCTCGCCCTTTTCCTCCTCCAGGCCCGCCACGTCGCGAAAACCGACCTGCGTGTCCTTTCCGGTCGACATCTGCGCATGGCTCTTGCCGAAATCCATCATTCTGGCATTCGTGCCTCCGCCGTTCCTTCCCATGATCATAACCACATAGAAAATCAGAATCGCGCAGAGGATCAGTGAAAAGCCGTAGGTCTCGAAGAAGCCGGACTGCTTCACCTCTCCAATGTCGTAGGCGACGCCGAGCTCCGTGAATTTCTCTTCAATCGTTTCGGTGTTCAGCACCTCCGTCGTCTTCGTGGAGCCGTCCGTCAGCACGTAGGTCACCGTGCCCGTGGGCGTCTCCTGGTTGGGCGTGATCAGCGCGCGGGCGATCTCCCCGTTCTCCAGAACCTGTTCGAACTGCTGATACGTGTAGGCCGTGCTCTCGTCCATCTGATTCTCAAAGAATACCAGTACGGCACAGATTACCAGAAAAAACAGCAGATAAGTACCGATTCCTTTCCATTGTCTGTTCAAACTGTCTTTATCCTCCTGTCAATCGAACTCTACTACGCCAATATAAGGCAGATTCCGGTACTGCTGGTCGTAGTCCAGCCCGTAACCCACCACGAACTTATCTTCTATCTGAAATCCGACATATTCCACGTCGACATCGACCACACGCCTGTCCGGCTTGTCAAGCAGCGTACAGATCTTCAGGCTGGCCGGATTTCTCTGCGAAAGCAGCTTCTTGAGATAGTTCAGCGTCCGCCCCGAGTCGACGATATCCTCGATAATCAGCACATGCCGGTTCATGATCGGCTCGTCCAGATCCTTATCCAGCTTCACGACACCGCTGGACTTCGTGGCCGCGCCATAGCTCGAACACTGCATGAAATCCATCGTAACCGGTATCGTGATGCGTTTCGCCAGCTCGCAGGTAAAATAGACGCTTCCCTTCAGAATACAGATCAGATGAATACTCTTTCCCGCATAGTCGCGGCTGATCTCTCTGCCCAGCTCCTGAATCCGCGCGTCAATCTCCTGCTCCGACAACATGGTCTCCACATGATGTTTTTCCATCGCTCATCCCTCCGCGTTTTTCTTTCGTACTTTCAGAATTCTCTTCGTCTGGCCGCTCACCTTATAGTCCTCGCTGATGCGCAGACCGACCGCCCAGATCACATGGCTGCCGTCCGCCAGCAGGATACATTTGTCACGCTCTTCCCGCGGCAGCTTGCAGTCAATCAGGTAATCCTTCAGCTTCTTGTGAGAGCCCTTTCCGTTTGCCAGATAGTCCCCCGGGCGCCTGGTCCGAAGAACCGCTCCTTCTCTAATTTTATCATAATCAAACCACTTCGTATAGCAATTTGTGGGGATTTTCTCATTTTTTCCCGCCGCTTCGAGGGAAAAAAGGAAGGTCTCTCCCAGGAATTCATGCTCCTCATACACCACAGAATCGTCCCGCATGACCGGAATCTCCGTCGTTATCTCCGGTTCTTTCTTCGCTCTTCGCAGGGAAATCTCCCTGTAGCCCAGCACCGCGCAGGTATCCCCCGGCAGTTGAATCCGGCTCCCGTGCTTTCCAGACGCGAGCGCGCAAATCTGCTCCACGTGGACAGCCTCAAGATCACGCGCGCTGCCGCGCAGCTGCTCCATACAGCGCAGAACCAGCCTTTTCCGGATCGCCAGATGGAGCTCTTTGAATGCTGTGAGCTGTATATCGACGCCCTGCTCCCTCACGCGGACATAATGTTTCCACGTGCGCTCCGTCTCCTGTTCCATAAAATCCTCGTCCTCCTGGAGCCGCTCCGCCGCGGCAGCCATGCGCGCCGCGCTCCCGGGGCGGATTTCTTCCATCGGGACAATGAGCTGATGACGGATACGATTTCTCTCATAGGACAGGTCCGCATTACTCTCATCCTCCGCCCAGGGAATCTGCTCCTGCGCAAGCCAGCGCAGGATCTCATCCTTCCCGACGCAGAGCAGCGGGCGAATATAGGGAAGACTCACCGGCCGCATGCCGCCCAGACCTTTCAGCCCCGTACCGCGCATCAGCCGGAACAGCATCGTCTCCGCCTGATCATTCTGGTGATGAGCAAGCGCCGTGCGCATACCCGGCTCCGCCTCCATGCACTGCCGAAATACTTCATAGCGGGCTTTTCGCCCCGCCTCCTCGATACTTAAGCCTTCTTTCCCGGCCAGTCCCGGCACATCCCGCTTAAAGGCCCGGAAGGGAATTTCCCGCTCCCGGCAAAAAGCCTCGCAGAACATGAGATCCCGGTCCGCGCTCTCCCCGCGGATGCCATGGTGCATGTGCACCGCCCGAACCGGATTTCCATGCAACGCGCCATACTCTTTCAGCAGCGCCAGCAGCGCCGCGGAGTCCGGGCCGCCGGAGAAGCCGACGAGCACAGGCGTCCCCGCTGGCAGCATCTTATATTTTTCTATATAGGCAAATATTTTTTCCTTCATACTGATTATCATAAGGAAAATCTGTCGAAAATGCAATTATCTTTTCCAGATGCCGGCAACGAGCACGGTCATGTCGTCCGTCCCTTCCCCGTAAGCGCGCACCTGCTCCAGCAGCCGCCGCGCAGTCTCCGCTGGCGTCCCCACCGGCAGCTTCATGATCAGGTCGCGCAGCGTCCGTTCCTCCTCGCCCGCAGGCAGCGCGCTCAGCACCCCGTCCGTCACCAGAAAGAGAAGATTTCCGTCGTACATACGGATGCGATAAGGCTCCAGCGCGAGCTGCCCCGACGCTCCCGCGGGCAGACCAACGCTGCGGATACACTCCACGCTGTTCTCCTTTTTCAGGAAACTCGGCGCGGAACCGATTTTCAGGAACTCGCACACCCCTGAATAAAGATCGATCGACGCCAGATCCACCATCGAAAGTACGCGCGCGTCCGGCTGCAGTACGATGGAAGAATTGATCATGCGAACCGCGGTCTCCTTGGAGAATCCCGCCTCCAGAAACTGTTCGAGCAGATCGAGCACCGTCTCACTCTGCGAGCAGGCCCGGATGCCGGAACCCATACCGTCGGAGAGCCCCGCGTAGAATTTTCCCTCCGGCAGCCAGAATACGGAAAAATTGTCCCCGGAGACGGGTTCTCCCTGCCGCACGGATTTCTGTACGCCATAGAGAACATTATATGCCGTTCCTTCCACAAACAGCACGGTGATCCGTTCCTGGCTGATAAAAGTGCGGCTGTCGCGCGCCGCCATCATATCACAGTCCAGTATCTCCGACAGAACGGCGGACACCTTCCGGACAGGCACGCAGATCTTCCGACGCGTCCGCATCGTCACGTAGACCTGCTGCTTCCGCCCCTGCGGTCCATAGAAAAAGACCTTCTGCACCTGTACGCCCATGAGCCGCAGGCGCTTTCCGATCTCCTGCTCCAGCTCCTCGTCCTCCCGGGTTCCGTAGATCCGCTCCATTGCTCCCGTCAGAATCCGACTCATCTCATGAATCTGACCGGCGGCGGCCAGACGGTTTTCCTGCAGCCGGTTCTGCAGAAGCCGTTCCCCGCGGTCCAGCCCCTCCGCCGGCTGCAGCTCCAGTGAGAAGCTTCGCGAAAGCTGGTCAAAGCTCTCCTGGCATTCCTCGATCCACTGCCGGATCGGGTGAATGGTCTCGCGCTCCTCCTTCCCGCTCCTGCGTGCGGCAAACCACTCCCGCATATATCCCAGCAGTACAATCGCGGAGAACAGCGCGCCTCCCCGCATCACACTGAGCGCGCGCTCCCAGACAGGGCGCAGCAGCATATATTCTATAGCCAGCTCCATCGCCGCCAGGGAGAAGCCGGCCACGCCTCCCAGAATCCACTTATCCCGCCCGTCGCCCCTTCTGCCAAATAAAATCAGGAAACAGCCTCCCACCAGCAGCGCCAGCACATACTTACTCCATTCCATGACCTCACACCTCTCGTCCTTTTTATTTTGCCGTCCATGCATGTCCCCATCAGCAAGTCGGATTGTAAAAAGGGTGCAGGCGCAATCTTTGTCAATTGGAATCGGCTCGAGAAAAAAAGTTTTCGACATGAAAAAGGCTCCCTTTTACGGAAGCCCTTCTGTCCAACTTCTATATCCTCTTATTCTGCCTTAAAAATAATCTCATCCTCATAGACGAGCCCGAGCTTATCCTTCGCAACTTCCTCCACATACTTCTTCGTCTGCGTGTAGGCCTCGAACTCCTCCAGCTCCTCCGTCCTCGCTTCCTCCTCGGCGAGCGACTCCTCGAGGGCTTCTTCTCTGGCCTGATAGGCTTTATTTTTCTGTCGGAGCTGCATACAGCCTATGGTGCTCACGCCCAGAACCAGCACGACAATCAGAAGAATCACCCAGGCGCCCAGATTTTTATTGCGCTCCCGGATGCGTCTGCTCTTTGCTTTCGCCTTCGTCCTCGCAGCCACGCGTCCACCCTCCCCTTACATTTACTTCGATAATAAGATAACTATACACTCTTTAAGCTGATTTTTCAATTTCTTTTTGTGAAATCTCCCTGTCAGCTTCAGGAATTTTCTGAGTTTTCTGAAGAGAAAACGCAGTGGAGCGGACAATACGCCAAAAACGAGCCACAGAACCCCCGCGATGTGCTCCACCAGCCAGCCGCTCACCGTCTGATGGTAGAACAGCATTCCCGCAGCGACCGCAAAGAGCGCATAGCCGCGCACTGCACCGTCATTCTCCCGATAGAGCAGTTCAAAGACCAGAAACGCCGTCGCGATCCAGTAAAGCAGATCCTCAGCCACCACCGCCCACACGCCGTGGGAGATCACGCGTTGGAAAACGCGTATCACATCGTAGAGAGCCAGAATCAGAACGCCGCGAAGCAGCGCCAGCGCGAAGAAGCGCAGCTCCTCAAAAATTGCGCCGCTCATATCAACGGAACAGGCGGTTCAGAAGCGTCTCTCCGCCCTTCTTAAAATCGGAAACCTCGGGATACTGGATACTGTCGATTCTGCCCTCCAGGTCAATCTCACCCTTCTCCAGAGACAGACGGTTCACATGCAGATCGGCCCCCGTGATCTTCAGCATCCCCATATCGGTCTCGAGCAGGACCTCCGATATATCAAAAGAAATGACGTCGGACACTCCTGTGATACTGCCCGTCCGCCGATTCATCAGGGACAGTTTATGCGTGCCCTTAATCTGAGGGCGTTCCTGCGCGCCTTCCATTTTCATCATAAAAAACCTCCCCGCATATTCTCTTAAAATATATGGGGAGGTCCTTCTTCTTATTCCTTATAAAAATCGGTAAAGCTCTTTCGCTTCCTCTTTCCTGACGGTCTCCTGTACATCCAGCACCTCCACTTTCACGGTTCGCGTACCGAAGTGGATCTCGATCACATCTCCTTCCTTCACATTCAGAGATGCCTTCGCCACTTTCCCGTTCACCAGTACGCGCCCGGCGTCGCAGGCTTCATTGGCAACCGTCCGCCTCTTGATCAGACGGGAGACCTTCAGAAACTTGTCCAGCCTCATAAACGCTTCCTTTTCCTTAGTTCAGAGCGTCCTTTAAGGCCTTTCCGGCTTTGAACTTCGGAACCTTGGAAGCCGCGATCGGCATCGGCTCGCCCGTATGCGGATTTCTTCCCTCTCTCGCAGCCCGCTCGGCTACCTCAAAAGTACCGAATCCAACGACCTGGACCTTGCCGCCCTGCTTGAGCTCCTCCGTGATCACGTCGATCACTGCCTTTACCGCCTTCTCAGCGTCCTTCTTGGATAACTCAGCGCTCTGCGCAACTGCTGCAATCAGTTCTGCCTTGTTCATGTTTTATTTCCTCCTCAGCTTTTTTCAGATTTAAATACTGCATATCTCTTTTATACTCGTTTTGCTGTTGTTTGTCAAGCCGTAAGTCCCCATTTTCAGGCCTTTTTGGGGCTTTCATACGAAAATTCTGCCGCTCCCCGGGACGGCTGTACGGTTCTTTCGCTGACCTGCTCTTCTCAATCCGGTAAAAGAGGTACAGATCAGCGAAGGATTGCCCCGAGCACCCCGTAGGAGACCACCGACATGATCACCGCCGCGAGCGCGACGCCGATCAGCGCCGCCGGGAAGGCCTTGCGGAACTTCATGCCGAGCAGCGCCGCAATCAGGCAGCCCGTCCAGGCGCCGGTTCCGGGCAGCGGAATGCCGACAAAGAGCGCCAGACCCCAGAACTGATATTTCTCGATCTGATCCTTCTTGCTCATCGCACGGTTCTCCAGCTTCTCCACAAGAGGCCGGAACAGCTTCGTCCTCTTCAGCCGGTCAAAGATCGGTGTGATGAGCAGCAGGATGAAGGGAATCGGCAGAATATTTCCGATCGCGCAGATAATAAGCGCGCGCACATACTCCACGTTCAGCACGGAGGCCGCCAGCAGTCCGCCGCGCAGCTCCAGGATCGGGAGCAGGGAAATGATAAATATGATCAGCTCCTTCGAAGCCTTGCCGCTCAGCAGGTTGATCACCCAGGCCATCAGTGTTTCCATCTGTTATTTTAATCCTTTCGTATAATCTCGCAGGAAGCGGTAGAGCGCCTCCATCTGATCGTCTGTTCCGATCGTCACACGCAGATAACTGTCAATCCGCGGCTGCGCGAAATAGCGCACATAAATGTCCGCCGCGCGCAGCGCCTCGAAAAGCTTTTTTGCGTCAAGCTCCGGATGCGTGATGAAGAGGAAATTTGCCTGGGAATCCGGAAAACAAAAGCCCATCTCCCTCAGCACCCGCTTCGCATTCTCACGCGTCTCTATAATTTTCTTCGTCGTCTCCTCAAAATATGTTCGATCCTCCAGCGCCGCCACACCGCAGGCCAGCGCGGCCCGGTTCATCGTGTAGGAGTTGAAGGAGTATTTCACATCGTTCAGATAGCGGATCAGCGCCGGATTTCCCACCGCGAAGCCGATGCGCATGCCCGCCATCGAGCGGGATTTCGAGAAGGTCTGCACAACCAGCAGGTTGTCATACTTCTCCACCAGTCTCAGCGCCGAGTGCGCGCCGAAATCCACATAGGCCTCGTCCACGATCACGACCACGTCCGGATTGCGGCGGATGATCTCCTCCACATCCTCCGCGGCCAGCTCCACGCCGGTCGGCGCGTTCGGATTCGGGAAGACGATGCCGCCATTTTCACGAAAATAATCCTCCTTCCGGATGCCGAAATCCGCATCCAGCGGCACGCACTCATAAGGGATGCGAAACTCCTCCGCCCAGACCGGATAAAAAGAGTAGGTGATATCCGGGAACAGGATCGGCCTGCCAGAATTAAAAAAGGTCATGAAAGCCATCGCCAGCACATCGTCGGAACCGACGCCGACAAATATCTGCTCCGGCGAAACGCCATACTCCCGTGCCAGCGCGCCCGTCAGCGCCGAGGCCGTCGGGTCAGGGTAGCGCAGCAGCTCATCCCTTTTCAGCGCCCGCAGCGCCCCGGTCACGCCCGGCGCGGGCGGGTAGGGATTCTCATTAGTATTCAGCTTGATCATGCCCGGCCGGTTCGGCTGTTCGCCCGGCGTATAGGGCGTCACCCGCCGGATATTTTCTTCCCATTTACTCATGATACTCTCCATTCAGGCGCGCGTAACCCTTCTCGACCAGGAAGGCCGGATGATAGGATTCCTTCGCTCTCCGCAGTCCTTCGTCGCCTGTGTCGTCCTCGCGGTTCACATAGCGGTAAGCGGAAACTTCATGCTCCAGGAACTGCTGGTTGATCATCGGATAGGCGCCGCGCACATCCGCGTAGGCCTTCTCGATATGCACGACAAAGACGTCGCTGCTTCCGATCGGCTCGCCAAGCGTGAAGGCCACGACGCGACCCTCCGCCCGCAGCAGGCCGCCCTTCAGTCCCAGCTCCTTATAGAGGCGCAGCGAGTTCATCGTCACACACATCTCCTGATTCTTCTCCGGGTCCGCCTCGCAGCCGTTCTCTATGCGCCAGCGCAGCGCCATCTGGAAGCACTCCTCCACATTGTCGTCCGTGATCGGTTCGTAGCTCCAGTCCGGATACTGCGCCTTGAACTGATTGATATGATTTTTCTTGCCGTGATATTTCTTTCCGGAGAGCCGGATCAGCTTCTCCGTCTCGTACACATAATCCGCGTAATCCCGCATCCATTCCACTTCGAACTGTCCCGGAAAATACTGCTCCAGCACCCCGGCGTCCTCACGGCTGAGCGAATGCATGCGAAACGGGGAGCCGACAGCCTTCGCCTCTGCCATCAGCCGCTCCAGCACTGCACGATGGTCTCCCTCGCCGATCGGGAAGGTATAAGAATAGGAACCCTCATAGCCGCTGCGGAATACAAGCAGACCGTCGATCACGGCCCACATTGCTCCAAAGAAGCGGGACCAGAGATAGAAATTTGCGAAGGTCCACTCGCAGCTGCAGCGCTTCAGACCGTCGAAATAACCCTGGATCAGCTCCCGGTCCTCGAGCTGGGGCTTCTTAAAGGAAATCTCGTCCATCAGTCAAACAGTCTCTCTTTGTAGACTCCCGCATCGATCAGCTCGCGGAAAGAATGGACGACCAGAGGCTTGTCCTCCTTGTAGGTGACGCCGAACCACTTGTCGTTCGACGGGAGCACCGCCACATCCGCCTTCCCTTCCTGAATCAGCTGGTCCACCACCGTGGGAATCAGATATTCGCCCTTCATCGGGTCGGAAAGATTTGCAAGATAGTCCGCGAAACCGCTCTCCAGCACGTCAAAAATCTCCGGCGTAAAGCCCCACATGTTCATCGACACCAGGCGGTCACCAGCAAGCGGTGTCTGTGTGCCGTCCGCGTTCTGCACCGCCGCGCCTCCTTCGGTCTTCACGATATTTTTCGTCTCGGCGACGCCGATGAGCCGCCCGGCCTCGTCCTGACTGCAGACACCCCGGGTCACGCCGCCGTTGTCGCTTAAGGTATTGCCAAGCTTAAAACCGGCCATACAGAAATCCAACCTGCCCATCGCCGGACGATCCTGCGCCAGGTAGTCGTGGATCTTCACAAAGGCCTCTTTTCCGTAATAATCGTCCGCGTTGATGACTGCAAAGGGCTCTTTTACCGCATCTTTGCAGCAGAGAATCGCCTGACCGGTGCCCCAGGGCTTCGTCCGCCCCTCCGGGTTCGTAAAGCCTGCGGGAAGATCGTCGACCTCCTGGAACACGTAGGCCGTCTCGACCAGCTTCTGCATGTGCACGCCGATAATCTCCTGAAAATCCTTCTCGATCTCCTTACGGATGATGAAGACCACGCGGTCAAATCCCGCCTCCAGCGCATCGTAGATCGAATAATCCATGATAATCTCACCGGACGGGCCTACCGGCTCCAGCTGCTTGACGCCGCCCCCAAAACGGCTCCCGATCCCTGCGGCCATCACGACCAAAGTTGTTTTTTTCATAGCGCCCTCCTTCGCATTTTACATGACGCTCTTCATCGCGTCGATGACTTTTCCGACATATGTTTCACAGAGCTCCTGCGTCGTGGCTTCCACCATCACGCGCAGCAGCGGCTCCGTGCCGCTCTCCCTTACCAGAATCCGGCCCTCGCTGCCGAGCGCCTGTTCTACCTCCGCGATGGAGGCCTGCACGGCAGGATGCGTGAGCACCGCCTGCTTGTCAGTCACGCGCAGATTCCGGAGCAGCTGCGGATAAATCTGTACCTCCGAGGCGAGCGTCCCCAGCGTTGTCTTCTTTTCCAGCAGCACCTCCATGATTTTGAGCGAGGTCAGGATGCCGTCGCCGGTCGTCGCGTGCTTGCTGAAAATAATATGACCCGACTGCTCGCCGCCGAGACGGTAGCCGTTTTCCATCATGTTTTCGAATACGTACTTGTCGCCGACCTTCGTCTTCTGATATTTCAGACCCACGCGGTCGCAGGCCTTGTAAAGACCGATGTTCGACATGACTGTGGTGACAATCATATCATCCTTGAGCTGCCCGCGCTCCTTCATGTAGGTTCCGCAGATATAGAGGATCAGGTCGCCGTCCACCACCCTGCCCCGCTCGTCCACGGCAAGGCAGCGATCCGCGTCGCCGTCGTAGGCGAAGCCGACATCCAGCCCTTTCTCCTTCACAAAGGCCTGCAGCGCCTCGATATGTGTGGAACCGCAGTCCTTGTTGATATTCGTGCCGTCCGGTTCATTATGAATGACATAGGTCTTCGCGCCGAGCGCATCAAAGACACTCTTCGCGATCGCCGACGCACTGCCGTTCGAACAGTCCAGGCCAACGCACATCGTCTTGAAGGAGCGGGTCGGAAGGGAAATCAGATAGCCGATATAGCGGTTGCGCCCGGCGGAAAAGTCCACCGTCCGTCCGATATTTTCACGCGTCGCCAGCGGAATCCCGTCGATTACGCCGTCGATATAATCCTCGATCTGCCGCTCCACGGAGGCCTCGAGCTTGTAGCCGCTGCCATTGATAATTTTAATTCCATTGTCATAGAAGGGATTGTGGCTCGCGGAGATCATGATGCCACAGTCAAAACCCTCCGTGCGCACAACGTAGGACACGCTCGGCGTCGTCGTCACATGCAGAAGATAAACATCCGCACCCGAAGCGGTCAGCCCCGCCACGAGGGAATACTCGAACATATAACTCGATCTGCGGGTGTCCTTGCCGATGACAACCTGAGCCCTGTGCTTCTGGCCGAAATACCAGCCCAGGAAGCGACCCACCTTGTAGGCATGCTCCACCGTCAGCGTCACATTGGCCTCGCCGCGGAAGCCGTCCGTTCCAAAATATTTTCCCATGAATCTATACTCCTTATTCGAGATTTGCCAGTTTCTTCGCCTGATCCGCCGCAATACACGCGTCGATGATCTCCTGGATATCGCCGTCCAGAATCTTGTCAAGCTTATACAGCGTCAGGCCGATCCGATGATCCGTGACCCGTCCCTGTGGAAAATTATAGGTGCGGATCTTCTCCGAACGGTCGCCGGTGCCGATCTGACTGCGCCGGGCCTCCGCCTCCGCGTCGTGCGCCTTCTGGCACTCGATGTCGTAGAGCTTGGAACGCAGCAGAGCGAAGGCCTTCGCCTTGTTCTGCAGCTGAGACTTCTCCGTCTGGCTGTAGACCACGATGCCGGTCGGATAGTGGGTCAGGCGCACCGCGGAGTCCGTCGTGTTGACGCACTGGCCCCCGTTGCCGGAGGCGCGCATCACATCGATACGGATATCCTTCTCATCAATCTGCACGTCGACCTCCTCGGCCTCCGGAATCACGGCCACCGTGACCGTCGACGTGTGAATGCGTCCGCCGGACTCTGTCTCCGGCACACGCTGCACACGGTGTACGCCGGACTCATATTTCATCATGGAGTAAGCGCCCTTTCCCTTCAGCATGAAGGTCACGCTCTTCATCCCGCCAATGCCGATCTCGTCGAAGTCTACGAGATCCACATGCCAGTGCCTGGACTCCGCGTAGTGGACATACATCCGGTAGATCTCCGCCGCAAACAGCGCGGCCTCATCTCCGCCCGCGCCGGCGCGGATCTCCACGATCACGTCCTTATCATCATTCTCATCCTTCGGGAGCAGCAGGATCTTCATCGTATGCTCGAGCTCCTCCACGCGCTTTCTCGCGTCCGCGAGCTCCTCCTTCAGCATCTGACGCATCTCCTCGTCGCTCTCCTCCTCGAGCATCGAGAGACTATCGGCCTCCGTCTCCTGACACTTCCGGTACTCGGTATAGGCCTCCACCAGAGGCTGCAGGTCTGCCTGCTCCTTCATGAGTTTTCGAAAACGGTTCTGGTCATTCACGACCGCCGGCTCCGCCAGTTCGTTCGTGATCTCCTCGTAACTCCGGACCAGATCCTCCAGTCTGTCAAACATCAAAACTCCTCCATATATCTATGCCCTGACGGTTCCGTATATCACACGATCAAGACCCGCCAGATCCTTTATAACGCGGACATCCGTGAAACGCGTTTCCATGAGCGCGCTCACCGCGTCCGCCTGATCATATCCGATTTCCAGAAAGAGCATTCCGCCGCTTTTCAGACAGCGGGGGCTCTGCTCCGTGATTTTCCTGTAAAACGCAAGGCCGTCGGTTCCGCCGTCCAGCGCCATGCGCGGCTCGCTTTCCCGCACCTCCGGTTCCAGCGTCCCGATGACCTGCGTCGGAATATAGGGCGGATTCGAGACAATCCGGTCAAAGCTTCCCCCGACCTCTTCAAAAAGATCGCTCAGCAGCCACCCGGCATGTATTCCGAGCTTCTCCCCGTTTCGCCGCGCCACGGCAAGCGCGTTCTCCGACAGGTCTGTCCCAACGCCTTCTGTGCCCGGCGCAAGCTTCAGAATACTCAGAAGAATACAGCCGCTGCCGGTGCAGAGGTCGAGCACACGCTGACCGGGAGCCATATATTTCAGGCATTCCTCCACGAGAATCTCCGTATCCTGCCGCGGAATCAGCACATCCGGGGTGACGCCAAAAGGAAGCCCCATGAATTCCTGGCAGCCGGTCAGATGCTGCAGCGGCACACGGTGACTTCTTTTTTCAATCAAAGACTCAAATCGCGCGCGTTCCTCCGGAACGGCCTCACGCGCGCTCTCCAGCAGATAGTCCTTTCGCGTGATCGGAAGCGCGTACTCAAAAAGCAGCCAGGCGTCCGTCTTCCATTCGCCCACGCCTGCGGCCCGCAGTCTTTCCCCGCCGGTCTTCAGCAGCTGCACAAGCGTCATGCTTCCTCCTCTTCATAGAGCGGATAGCCCTGGAACTCTCTCCAGTCAAAGACCGCCTCCACCGCAGCGATCGCGACCTCAATCATGTCATCGTCCGGCTCCCGCGTCGTCAGCATCTGCATTCCTTTTCCCGGGATGCTGAGGAGCTTCACCAGCGGATTCTCACTGCGCCCGGCCAGGCGGATGAACTCATAGGATACGCCCGCGATCACCGGAATCAGCAGCAGACGGTACGTGACCCGCAGGATCGGCGAATTCACCTGGATAAAGATGAAAAAGATAATGCTGATCACCATGACAATAAACATAAAACTGGTGCCGCAGCGCGGGTGATAACGCGAGCATTTGCGGACATTTTTCACGGTCAGATCCATGCCGTGCTCAATGCAGTTGATACATTTGTGCTCCGCCCCGTGATACATGTAAGTACGCTTAATATCCTTCATACAGGAGATCAGCCACACATAGAGCGTAAAAATCAGGAGGCGCAGCACACCCTCCAGAAGTGCCAGAAGCGTATTCGACACGATATAATCCCGGAAAAAATTCGTCACAAAATAGGGTAGCAACATAAAGATAGCGACCGCCATGACGATCGAGAAGGCGACCGTCACACCCATGACGACCTTCTCCGCCTTATCCCCGAAAATCCTGGTCAGCAGTTTTTCAAACGCGCCCGGCTCCTGCGAATCTTCTTCATCATAAAACGTCGAAGACCAGCCAAGGGTCTCCATGCCGATCAGAAGAGATTCCACAAAGCTCACAACGCCGCGAACCAGCGGCAGCTTCGCGATACCGTTTCTCGATGCGAGACTGTGAAACTCACTGATACGAACCTCAATCTCCCCGTCCGGCTTGCGCACGGCCACGGAATACTGGTCCTTATTTCGCATCATGATGCCCTCGAGCACCGCCTGGCCGCCTCTTCCTGCTGGTTTCATAGAAGCACTTCCCGGAAAGCAATACGGGCTGAGATTGCAACAACCTCAACCCTGTTTCCTGCCAGCTTACTGAATGCCGTACTTACGATTGAACTTATCAATACGCCCGCGGGCGGCTGCCGTCTTCTGCTGTCCTGTGTAGAACGGATGGCACTTCGCACAGATCTCGACGTGGATGTCCTCCTTTGTGGAGCCTGTGGTAAAGGTGTTGCCGCAGTTGCAGGTCACCGTCGCCTGATAATACTTCGGATGAATTCCTTCCTTCATGAGTTTTTCCCCTCTTTCCTTTATTCGTGAACTTCCAGCCGCAGCTGATTCCCGGCCAATGCCGCTCCGATCGTTTCCACGGCAAGCTATCCCGGGCTGTCCCTGCAAGTCCCTGCAGGCCATTGCTCTTTTCGCTCAAGCCATATGATTATAGCACAGGCATTTCACGGATGCAAGTCCCTTTAGAAAAATCGCGTCCGCTTTACATTCTGTACAAACTCCTCGTTCGTCCGCGTGCGCGTGAACAGGTTCAGAATCGACTCCACCGCGTCGTCCGGCTTCATGCCGTTCAGCGCCTTGCGGATATTGTCCATGGCCTGCCGCTCCTCCGGATCGAGGAGCAGGTCCTCTCTGCGGGTGCCGGACTTCGGAATATCAATAGCCGGGAAGACGCGCTTCTCGGAGAGCTTGCGGTCAAGCACCAGCTCCATATTGCCGGTACTCTTGAATTCCTCGTAGACGACGTCGTCCATCTTGCTGCCCGTGTCCACGAGCGCGGTAGCGAGGATCGTCAGAGAGCCTCCCTCGCGCATATTCCGGGCCGCGCCGAAGAAACGCTTCGGCATGTGTAGCGCCGCCGGGTCGAGACCGCCGGAGAGCGTGCGCCCGCTGGGCGGAACGGTAAGGTTGTAGGCACGCGCCAGACGCGTGATGCTGTCGAGCAGAATCGCGACGTCATTCCCCGCTTCCACGAGGCGCTTCGCGCGCTCGATCACCATCTCCGAAACCCTCTTATGCCGCTCGGCCAGCTCGTCGAAAGTAGACCAGACGACTTCCACATTTTTTCCCTCAATCGCCTCGCGGACATCCGTCACCTCCTCTGGACGCTCGTCGATCAGCAGGATGATCAGATACATCTCCGGATTGTTGATCGTGATGGACTTCGCGATATCCTTCAGAAGCGTCGTCTTGCCTGCCTTGGGCGGAGAAACGATCATACCCCTCTGCCCCTTGCCGATCGGCGCGATCTCATCCACGATACGGACCGCCATGCTGCCGCCCTTGCGCTCCAGGCGGATACGCTCATCCGGAAAGATTGGCGTCAGATCCTCGAAGCGGGGGCGCTTCGCGTTGACCGCCGGTGCGAGTCCGTTGACACTCTTCAGGTACAGAAGTGCGCTGAATTTTTCCTTTTCGGTCTTGATCTTTGTATTACCGGACACGATATCGCCCGTCCGAAGGCTGAAACGCCGGATCTGTGCCGGGGAGACATATACGTCGTTTTCTCCCGGAAGATAATGATCACTGCGAATGAATCCAAAACCGTCCGCCATCACCTCCAGCACGCCGCAGACCGTCTGTCCGCTGTCGAGCTGCTCGATGTCCGCCACGGTCTTTCCGGTCTCCGCGGCCTGCGCTTTCAGATTTTCTGCCTTCTCCAGCCGTGCATCCTCGGCCAGCATGGCCTCGATCACGCCCTCCTTGCGCATCGTGGACGTTCCTTTCAGTCCTCTGCTCTTCGCGAGATCGCGCAGTATTGCAAGGGAAAGCGATTCGTATTTTTCTCTCATATTGCCTGCCATAAATTCCTCCTGTAGATTCCTTTTCTGTATCCTTCCGGGAAAGTGCTCCCCTGATCCGGGGAAATTGTCTTTGAGACTGTTATCGAATCCTAGTATCTTCAGTATACTATCTTTGAAAGAAAATGAAAAGCGAAACTTTTGTGAATTAAATTTGTATCGAAAATTGCAAGTGCAAGTTGAACACATCCGCGAAAAGCTTCAATAGAGTC
>JAJQCG010000016.1 GCA_021202815.1 Lachnospiraceae bacterium
ACATGTAAAAAAGAGCGGAATCTCGGGAGGTTTTGAGTTTCCGAGAACGCTCAGACTATATTATGTAGGTAAATGTATGTCCGAAAGTATTTTAGAATTCCGGAACCGCATTGCTGTGGAAGCCACACGGCACGAAGAACCGGAACGAATTCCGATCTGGATTAACTATGGCTCCCTGCCATTCGTATTAAGCGGAGGCGAATCCACCTACAAAGACGTCATGTACAATCATGAGGCCGCCGCAAAAGCAATTATCAAATTTTTCGACGAATTTCAGCCGGATGTGCAGATGGCAACTCTTTTGAGCGGAAAGGCGGAGGAAATCGCCGGCACGAAATATATCGACTGGCCGGGACGGCCGGGAACCAAATGCCCGGACGAGAGCGTATATCAGGTGCATGAGTATGTTTTTATGGAGCAGGATGAATATCCGGAGCTTCTCCGGGACTTCACTGGCTTTATGCTTCATAAATACCTGCCGCGCGTATTTCCGGAGCTGGCCGGTCTCGGAACTCTTCTGAATCCGGCTCCGACCAATTATATGTACCTGAGCGCTGTCTCTAACATTTACAATCCGAAAGCTCTGGACGCCTATTCCAAGCTTCTGGAAATCGGACGTCTTGAGAAAGAGACTGCGGACGAACAGCAGGCACTGCAGAACAAGCTGATGGAAATGGGATTCCCGAAGATGCTGAACGGCGTAGGACTTGTACCCTTTGATACGCTGTCCAACTATTTCCGCGGGACTGTGGAGATGTTCGACGATCTGTTAGAATGCCCGGAGCAGGTAGAGGAAGCGGTAAACATGCTGGCCGATGTCCAGATCGCGAATCTTCAGTATCTGCGCTTCCTTCCTATGCCGGTCAAGCGCGTCATGTTCTGGATGCATAAGGGCATGGACGGATTCATGAGCCCGTCGCAGTATGAGACCCTGTACTGGAAGCCCTTCCTGAAGGTGATCAACGCGCTGGTGGACATGGGCGTGACCCCGATTATTTATACGGAGGGTAAATATGAAAAACGCGTCGACCAGATGACAGGTCTCCCGGAAGGGAAATGCATCATCCACTTCGAGACGGTTGATCTCCAGCATGCCAAAAATACCATCGGTGCGAAGAACTGCATCACTGCGAACTTCCCGATCTACCTTCTGGAGTACGGCACAGTTCAGCAGGTAATTGACGAGGCAAAGCGGCAGATCGACATCGGAGTGCCCGGCGGCGGTTTCATCTTTGAGACCAACGCTTCCATCCAGAATGTAAAACGTGAAAATCTGATGGCGCTTTACGATACCGTGCGCGAGTATGGCCGCAAACGATAAGATACGTAAAAAAGAGCAGCAGGCGGGGGAGTATCTCCTGCCTGCTGTTTTTCTTCGGGTCAGGAATGCGTGATCGGGTCAACCTTTTCCTTCATTTCACTCCGAATGGCGAAGAAGCTGATCAGAAATGCGGCAAGCTCCGAGATCCACATTGCATACCAGGTGTACTGGATTCCCAGAAATCTTGTGAAAATCCACACAAAGGGCACCAACAGCACCAGCTGACGCAACGCCCCTCCGATCATATTAATCAGGCCATTTCCCAGGCCGGAACCGACGTATCCATAGAGAATGGTCTGCGTCGCGAAGGGAAATGTCAACGCGATGATACGCAAAGCCGGAATTCCGATGGACAGCATCTCGTCGCTTGCGGAGAACAGGAGCAGTAACTGCCTAGGAAACAGCAGGAAAATCACCATACCGGCCACCGAAAAGATAAGACCGACAGGAATCAGAATCCGCCAGGCCTCCCGGATTCGTTTCCCATTTCCTGCACCGTAATTAAAAGCAACAATCGGAATTGCAGCCTGTCCAAGTCCATTCATCGGCATCATCAGGAAATTCTGAAGTTTATAATAGACGCCGAAAAATGCAACTGCCGTGGAGCTGGCAGATATCAGGATCGCGTTCACGGAGAAACACATAATACTCCCGATCGCCTGCATGATGATTGTGGGCAGCCCCACTGTATAAATGTTCTTTACGTCCTGCCAGTTCCAGTGATAGTCCCTGAGACTCACATGGATAATCGGGTTCATCTTTCTGTTGATACCGAGCGCAACCGCGGCTCCGACAAACTGGCCAATCACAGTAGCGATCGCCGCTCCCTGAATGCCCAGGGCGGGAAAGCCAAAAAGGCCAAAAATCATAATGGGATCGAGAATAATATTGGTCAGCGCACCACACACCAGGGAAATCATGCTGTGCACCGTGTAGCCCACTGCCTGCAGCAACCTTTGCCCATAGGTCTCCAGAAACGTCCCATAGCAGAAAGCCATGCAAATCCGCATATACTGCCGACACAGCACTTGCAGCTCCGGATCACTGGTCAGCATGCGCGATAATTTTCCTGCAAACACCAGTCCGACCACGGAAAAAACAAACGCCGTGTCGAGCACAAGGAAAAGGCCTGTGGTAGCTGCCTTACAGGCCCTCTCTTCATTTTGTCGTCCAATCCATCTGGAAAGCAATGCATTGAGTCCCACCGCAGTGCCCACTCCGGCCGCGATCATCAGGAACTGCACGGAATACACCAGGGATGTGGCTGTGAGCGCCTTTTCGCTCAGGCGCGATACGAAAATACTGTCTACAATGTTGTAGAGAGATTGCACCAGAAGCGATACCATGAGTGGCACCGACATCGTGAGTAAAAGTCTATTCACAGGCATAACCGCCATTTTGTTCTTTTGTGTCTGATCCATGTTGTCTACCTTCCTTCGGGTCCTTTTTATTTTATACTTTCCTCGCTCCTGATTTCTTCCACAGCACGACAAATCCGAAGCAATGCTTCCGCATCCTCCTCGCCAATCTTATCCAGAAGGCGTTCGGTTCCTTCCCGGCTTCTGCGGTTCCACTGTTCGACGGAGTACCTCCCTTTATCAGTCAGCTTAACACATACTCTTCTGCGATCGCGCGGAGCTATTTCCCGTACAATCAGATGATCTTCTTCCAGTTCATTGAGAAGAGCCGTGACTCTGGCAGTGGTGACATTCATAAGAGCGCAGATTTCACCCGGACTTGCAGAGCCGCCCTGATCGTACAGATATCTGAGGACAATACCCCTTTTTGAATCTTCCTTATTTCCCTGCTTATGTCTGTGATGCTGCGACTTTCTTATTGCCTTCTGAAGTTCTGTGATAAGCTCTTCTCTGTCCATAATCGTTCTCCCTTCCGTCGGCATTCAGGCCGGTAACGGTTATATTCCTACTTCACGAGAATGTTTTTCAAAAGCAATTCCTCCAGTCTGTCATTGGAAAGCGGCGTCGGAACCGAAAATTCCGTATTTTTATCAATTATTTCGGCCAGTGCGCGATACTCGTCCGCCTGCTGTGACTGCGGCGCATACTCGATCACGGTCTTCCGCTGAAGCTCCGCATGCTGTACCAGATTATCTCTCGGGATAAAATAAATCATCCGCGTATTTAATTCTTCGGCAAATTCAGAGACAAGCTTCTTCTCATTGTCTACAAGCCTGGAGTTGCAGATCAAACCGCCCAGTTTTGTCTTCCCTGATTTTGCATAGCGCTGAATCCCTCTGCAGATATTGTTTGCCGCATACAGACTCATCATCTCTCCGGAACACACAATATAGATTTCTTTCGCTTTTCCTTCCCGGATCGGCATGGCAAAACCACCGCACACGACATCTCCCAGGACATCATAGAGAACATAATCTGTATCTGGCGTGTACGCCCCCAGGTTTTCCAGAAGATTGATCGCCGTGACAATCCCGCGGCCCGCGCAGCCGACCCCAGGCTCCGGCCCGCCGGACTCCACCGCTCTGATACCGTTAAACCCAACATGCAGGAAATCCTGTAATTCCGCCTCATCCTCGTCCTTGTCCCGCATGGTATCCAGGACCATCCGGCCCGCCAGACTTCCCAGAATCAGCCTCGTAGAATCCGCCTTAGGATCGCATCCTACGATCATCAGCTTTTTCCCCATCTCTGACAGCGCGGCTGCCAGATTCTGGGTCGTGGTGGATTTTCCGATACCGCCCTTTCCATATATCGCTATCTGTCTCATTATATCACCTCTTTCTCTCAAAGTTAAATATATTTCTGCTCCGCTATCCATGCGTCCAGCGCATCTCCCACCATAGGAAATGGCTCTGCGGGGTTCACCGGGGAAGCGCTCCCGCGGTTTGGCAATCCAATCCACGGGATATCGCTTCTGACCAACGGCCTGTAATCCGGATCAGCAAGGATCAGGCGTACAGAATCGAGATTTGCCTGTGCCGTAAAATCATCCTCTCCTGTCAGTTTTCTGTCGCCCGGAAGCTGGTACGAAGCATCCATATCAAAAAAGCTCAGTACTCTGATTTCTTTTAAACCCTTCCGGTACAACGCCTGACGAATCGCATTTGCCGTAAACTGCTCTCCTGCAATCAGAACCTGCGGTTCGCTGTTCTCGCTCTCTGTGGACGTTTTGCCGCATTCTTCCATGCCCGCGCCCGGCTCCCCGGTTTCCGCCTTTTGGCGCAGATTTTCCAGAAGATACTGCATGCCGAGTCGCCCGAACGGCGCTCCGGCTACATAGGGGATTCCATACTCGTTTTCCATATATCGCGCCAATCTCAGGCCGGATACATTGACAACCAAATTAACCGAGGCCGCTGCAGCTCCTCTCAGATTTTCAGTGCTTTCTTTCCAGCCCCAGCGTGAAAGAATCTTCCAGCCATCGGAAACAAGAAGTTTTTCCATATCTGCCATCATCTCCAGCGTCCAGTCAATGGTGTTTGCACCAAGGATATTCAGCATACCTGGAATTTTCTCTCCCGGCTTAAGTAAAAGCTTCCCCATTGCCTCGAGCGTATGGCTGATGCCATACAGGTAATCCTTCTCTCCGTCTATCTTCACCTCCTTAGCCGGCATTCCGCTCGACTCCATGATCTTTTCCGCCGCATAATCCAGGTCCGACCCGATCATCGATGCGGACGGAGCGCAGCTCAAAAGTACAAAATCAGGAGAGAACTGTTCTTTACCCCTCTCAAAAGCGGCCATAATCTTGTCTTGTGTACCGGTTATGATATCTTCATTCCGGATATCCGACTGCAGAACTCTCACACCTGAGGCATATCCTCTTCTCCTGCCGAATCCTCCCGGTTGCGTTTCATACTCAGAATGACGGTTGTTTTCATAGCTTTGTTCTCCACCGTGTTTACGACGGCCATAGTCTCCACGCCCTGTATATTCATGGCTTCCACGTCCTCTTTGTCCCGCGCCAATCGGCTTATATCTGCTCGGGTCGTCAATAATCCCCATTCCTTCCGTCTCACTCAGCACGGCCTGAAATCCCTGCAGATCCGAAAGGCACGGCGGTATCACTTTCCATAATCTCTTCATATATCCCAGTTCCTTCCTGCTACTCATGGTCTCCGAATTCCAGATGCGCGTCCTCGACAATCTTCAGTTCAATACCATGTTCATTTTTCAGCGTCTCTCTGAGCAGATCCCCATCTGTAGAAAGGATCACCCACTGGCATCCGCATGTTAATACAAAGTGAGTCGTACCGCGCTCCGCAGAAAGCTCCACTACCGCATCCTCGATCTGTCTCAGATAACGTCCGCTCGAAAAATCACTCATGGAGGGGCACAGCAATGCAGCTCTTCCTTCCTGCATCATCTTTCCTATCCCCATATATGGTTTGTGGCGAATACAGTTGAGCGAGCCGACAAAGATAAGAATCGCCGTGTCATCGCCATCGAGCCTCTCCTCAAGGAGATTCGTGTTGCCGCCCCTTCCTCCGCGGCCGTGGTTCCATGCTGTATCCCTGAATGTCTCTTTATGATGATATCTTTCCATTCTCTTCCCTCCTTTGCCTGTCTATTTATTTAACTTATGTTAGTTAATTATACTCATTAATTATATTTTGTCAAGCTTTCCGAAATAATTTCAGTTGAAAAGCATGATTTCGCAGAGATGCAGAGAACCTGCCACCGGAACAGAAAATCCCCGCGACCGCCGACTGTCAACTGCAGTCCGCGTATCGCGGGGATTTTTGTAGCAGATTATATGTAAACGCCGTATTAATTCATTCCTGTGAGCCCGCCGCCCGGCAAAAGCGACAGCCCACCGGGGAGATATTCTGTTTCTTTCTTCTCCTTTGTTCCATATGTATTATAACACGTATTGTTAGCCAAGTCAAGTGTCGAGTGCTAATTTTTTGTGAAATATTTGTGAATTCTGTATTGCTATTTTCGATCATTTCTGTTATTCTTAATTCAGTTGAATTTGAGTCAAATCGATTTGAATAAAATCGAGCTGAATAAGGATGCTTTTGGGAGGCTGAAATGTTTATAGGAAGGGAAAAAGAACTTGCCAGTCTGCAGGAACTGTATGACCGCGCCGGTTTCGGAATGTCTGTAATCTACGGCAGAAGAAGAATTGGCAAATCCACGTTGATAACAGAATTCACCAAGGACAAAAAAACCATCTTTTACACCGCAACCAAAGTGGGTGCAGCACGCAATCTGGAACTATTCACACAGCAGGTTCTGTTCTTTTTTGACCCATCCTTAAGCGGCGCCTCCTTCCCATCTCTGGAGTCCGTCTTCGATTATATGACGGGTAAGCTGGGCACTGAAAAGATGATTCTCGTAATTGACGAGCTGCCATATTGGGCCGAGAAAAACGAAGCTCTCCTGTCAATCCTGCAAAAATATATCGATACAGAATGGCAGGATAAAAATCTGATGATCATTCTCTGCGGCTCGGCGCTCAGCTTTATGGAAAATAAAGTCCTGAGTGAAAAAAGTCCGCTGTTCGGCAGAAGAAGCTCGCAGATCAGGCTGGAAGCCTTTGACTATAAAACCGCCGCGCTTTTTGTCCCCGGCTATTCTTTCGAGGACAAGGCCCTCTGCTACGGCGTCACAGGAGGCGTCGCCAAATATCTTGCCCTGATGGATCCAGAAAAAGACATTCACGATAATATCAAAAGGCTCTTTTTTCAGAGGGACGGATACCTCTATGATGAAACACGAAATCTTCTGATGCAGGAGTTTTCAGAAGTGGCGCTTGTCAATAATATCATCGAACAGATTGCCTCCGGCATCAACACCGTCAACCAGATTGCGCAGAAAACCGGTGAAAATCTTTCTACGATCCTGTATTCGCTTGACAAACTGATCCATATTGGTCTTGTTCAGAAAAAGAAGTGCATCACGGAGGAAAAAAACAAAAAGAAAACGCAGTATATTCTGAAGGATCATATGTTTCAGTTCTGGTACCGTTTCATTCCAAAAGCGGTCAGCGTTATTGAAATGGGGCAGGGGGAGCGCTATTATGACAAAATCGTTCAGAATCAGCTGCATACCTACATGGGCAGTGTCTTCGAGAATATGTGCCGATACTATACATTAGAGCAGGGTATTCAAGGAGCATTCGGTAATTTTCTGACAAATGTCGGGACCTGGTGGGGAATCGAAACTCTCGATTCTGCTTCCGGAAAATATCAGCAAGCTGCAGATATTGATGTTGTAGGAATCTCAGATATTGATAAAACTGTTGTTTTAGGAGAATGTAAATTTAAAAAGGAAAAAATCGACAAGGATGTTTATGATACACTGATCCGGCGTTCGGCAGTCATTCATGGTAAATACCGAATCATCCGATACCTGTTTTTCTCCCTGAACGGGTATACGGACTGGTTTAAAGCCCTTCCGGGTAATGATGTCGTGCTGTTCACCCTGGAGGATCTTTATCGCGAAACGCCGACATAGCTTTTCAAAAGTTATAAGAAAGGACAGGTATTTCCATGTTTTCAGATCACATTCGCCATTTTCTGAAAAGAATAAAACGACCCGGCGCCGCCTGGGTCATATTCTCCGGCGTGCTCACAGCCGCCGCCATTATCTATCCCCGCTTTGGTCTGCTCGCGTGGGTATCCCTGATCCCTTATTATCTGACCCTGTATCAGATCAGCGACCCGGAAAACGGAAAACAGCCTCTGTTCCGGACAGGCTTTCTGTTTGGCTTAAGCTTCTATCTCCCGCTCTTCACCTTTTTCTGTGCGCTTTATCCCCTGGACTCCGCCGGACTTAGTCCAGTGGAAGCTTTATCGGTCGTCTTACTTGCCCTTTTCGGATTGTCCGCGTTCTACAGCCTGCCGCACGCGCTTCTGCCCTGCGTCCTGCGGCTGCTGCAAAAGCGGGGCATCCGCAGACAGCAGGCGTTTCTTGCCCCATTGGCGATCGCAGCCCTCTGGATGCTCGTCGAATGGGCTGACTCGCAGACCTTCCTGGGCATGCCCTGGGGGCGGCTTGCGGTCTCCCAGTACCGGCTGACGCCGCTGATTCAGAGCGCTTCTCTTTTGGGCGCCTGTTTTGTCAGTTTTCTGATCGCCCTTTGCAACGCTCTGCTGGCGCAGGGGATCCGGCGTCGATGCCGCGGGATTGTCTGCATCCTGTGCGCCGCCGTCATTTTCGGGGGAAATCTTTTATATGGAATCATTTCTCTGAACATAGAGCCGGAGCCCACCGAAACCATTTCCGTGGCGATTGTTCAGGGCAATCTGTCCACTTCTGAAAAATGGGGAGAGGACGGCGAACTCCTTTCGCTGGAACACTATCTGAGCATGACAAAGGAACTGTCCGCGGAGGAAGAGGTCGATCTGATAGTCTGGACCGAGAGCTGTATTCCCATTGTTCTGAATGGATATCCGGAGATATCGCAGCAGATAGCGGATACCGCCGTGGACTGCGGCGCGATCATTCTGGTCGGCGCTTATTATTACGATGGAAGCAATCACTACAACGCGGTCTACGCCTACTATCCGGACGGCACAGTGAGCGATCAGCCCTACTGCAAACGCAAGCTGGTGGCCTTCGGCGAATATATGCCTCGCTCCGCTTTTCTGGAATTTCTGGTTCCCGCGCTGGCGGAGCTCAACCTGATGCAGTCCGCGTTCACACCCGGAACGGACAGCGCTGTCTTTTCTACGGATTTCGGCTCGATCGGGGGACTCGTCTGCTTTGACGGGGTCTTTGAGGGGCCCGCGCTCTCCTCGGTGCGGGACGGCGCGGAGCTTCTGGCGCTGCTGAGCAACGACGCCTGGTATGACAGCTCCTACGCCGTCTCTAATCTTCTGGGGCACAGCGTGCTGCGCGCGGTGGAAAACGGCCGCTGTGTCGTGCGCGGCACGAATACCGGAATCTCCGCCGTCATCGACGAGAAGGGCCGGATCCAGACAGAATCGAATCTGCGAACCGCGGAAGTGATTCGGGGGGAAGTGTCGCTTTACAGCCACCGCACCCTTTATTCCTATGTGGGGAATCTGTGGGAACTGGTCTGCCTTTTGTATATCCTGATGCTTTTGATTCCAGTGAGAAAGAAAAATACTTAATTGCCAGAAATTTTTAAATATTTATTCAAATCAGCGCCGACAGTCTCCCTGACTTCCCCGGCAATTCGCCTTGCCTTCTTCTCATCAAGCTTCGTCTTCCTCGCAACTGCAAGCAAATCCTCTATATCCGGATTGCTGCCATTCCCATTGACTGTTGTCGCGTGTTCGCCGCCGATGGAATTGCTGTATGTCAGGTCATATGCCGGGGACAGCCGCCATTTACCATCCTTATCGTTGTTCATCAATGACCTCCTGAATTGACGCATAGCCCTTCTTTGAGAATAATTCGTCAAAGCCGCCCTCGCACCCTAATGCGAAAGCTATCTTGATGAGTGACGACAGTGAAATTTCTCCGGTTCGCTCAAAACGTTTCAGCGTACCAAGACTTACGTCCGAGCGCTCACTAAGCTGCACCTGTGTTAATTTCTTCTCCTTCCTCCGCTGACGCATCCTCATCGCAATTTCCTTATTTACATCGCCTGGAGATTTTAATAAATCGAAGTTGTTCATAGATAATATTTTAACCCAAAATCATTATTTTGGCAAGTTTTAGCTAATATTTTATTCATTTTTCCGGTCTTTTTTTCGATGAAATAAAGCGCATGGAACACACGTCTCATCAGTTTCTATAATTTTTGTGTCTTTTGAGTTGATTATGCATTGCAAACAGTGTATAATACAGGTGCAATAAGTTAAGAAAGGAGTGGATTTTTCATGGCTAATTCGACAAATTTCAGTGTTCGCATGGACAGTGACATCAAGAAGCAGTGTGAGGCCCTGTATGGGGAGCTGGGTGTGAACCTGACCACCGCAATCAATGTTTTTCTGCGCCAGTCTCTCCGTGTCGGCGGCTTCCCGTTCGATGTGCGGCTTGATCAGCCAAACAAGGAGACGATTGCCGCCATGCTGGAAGCGGAACGCATCGCACATGACCCCGATGTAAAAGGATACACCGACTTGGATGAGATGTTTGCGGAGCTGAAAAAATGAGTAGAAAAACGTTGTTTCCTGCCTTGCACTGGGAGAAGCCCTCCCCGAAAAACACAAAGATCATGAGCTGACCGGAGACTGGACGGGGCATCGGGAATGCCACATTCTCCCTGACTGGCTGCTTATCTATCGCATTGAAGACGATGTGTTGGTGCTGACGCTGACCCGCACAGGGACGCATAGCGATCTATTTGGCAAATGACAATCAGGCCAACCGCCACAGACTTTATACTGCCTGGCGGCTGGCCTGATTTTTTCGCCTGCTTTTTAATGCGTGAATCACCACAGCCAGCAATAAGCCAAGGCTGATCCACTGGCTGGTCGAGAGGCCGAACCAGATGCCGCGAGCCGCGTCTCCACGGAAAAACTCGAGAACAAAGCGCAGGGCCGCATAGGCGCCCATATAGAGAAACAGTAAATCAGATTTCTTTTTCAGCCTGTCCTTGACGGCCAGCAACAGGATAAACAGCAGCAGATGTCCGGCGGCTTCCACCAGCTGGCTCGGAAAGAGCGGGACGCCCGCCGGAGCCAGGGAGCCTTCCGGGAATACGACGCCCCAGGAGACCTCGACGCCGTAACAGCAGCCGCCCAGGAAACAACCGATGCGCGCAATGGACATGAAGAGCGGCGTTGCGGGCACGAAGAGTTCGATGACGGTCTGCCCGTCCAGCTCATAGTGCCTGGTGTACAGCCACTGCAAGAGTATCAGCATGAGCGCGCCGCCGTAAAACACCAGGCTGGAAAATGCCACCTCCAGAATCATGCCGGGATTTGCGCTGTAATAGGCCCAGTTCTCAATGATTCCGGGAAGGTTGACAAGAACCCCCATCAGGGTGCCGCCCGCAAGAATGCTGATGATACAGTTGGCAAAAAGGCTGACGATATGATAAAATGGCAGCCTGCGCTCCTGCTCCAGCCGCGAGTTGGCGAAATTCAGATAGATAAAGACCGCCAGAAGTCCCAGCACTGTCATGAACCAGTATCCGCTGATCTGAAAATCACCGTATGAAAAGATAATCGGACACATCCTGTCGTCCTCCCTTTTTCATTTCGAGAAAAATTCTTCCATAAGAATCATCGTGAACGGCAAAGGATCCTGCCGTTCACGATAACTTTTACCTTATCCCTATGGATAACGATCATATTGAAGTTTACACGTTTCCATCTGACTCGTCGGCCATTCCTTTTGCCGGATTCGCAGCCGTCTACTCAGCTGGGTCTCCATTCGCCTCGCCTGCCGGGTCTTCCGCTGAACTCTCAGCCGGGTCTTCTGCCGGATCCTCGTCCGACTCCCCGGACGGGTCTTTCTCCGGCTCGACGATGGCTTCGACCAATGCGACAGCCTGAGGAGTTTCCTCTTCGGAGGCCGCGGCCTGGGCTTCCACTGTCCCGGCAGTGGATATCTCCTCCTCTGCCGGATCTTTGTCCGCTTCCTGCTCTTCTACCTCAGGTTCCGCCTGCTCTGTGGGAAGGGTATACCCCGCTTCCGCAGCAGATGCGCTGGCCTGTACAACAACTGCAGCTTCTACCACTGAATTGACAGATTGCGTTTCTTCAGAATAATAAATTTTGAATTTCTCTCCCTCTGCATCCCTTACATAACACCAAATGTAGAAACACTCATCTTCAGCACACTCATGTTTATCGGTGCAAACCCTATTTTCACACGCAGGACATATCATATGGTAATATTCATACAATTCACCATACAAATCCTGCTCACACTTTCCACAATGCCCACAATCCATTGCAGCGCAGACATAGTGCCCAACTTCACACACATCCGTCGACAACTCACTACTATGCTCTTCCAGTTCTTCTGCACTCACCTGACACGCATAATGATCTCCGCAGTCCAGCAAACTGTGATTCCCCGCCGTGCCCGACACATGCCCACAGGCCATGAGACTGACGCTCACGCTGCTGCTGTTGCTCGTTTTGATTTCACTGCAACTGCAGTTTTCGCAGGCGTAGTGTCCGCAGTCTAACAGGTCGTGGTCGTTGTGTGCACAGATGTAATGTCCGCAGGCAAGCTGGCTGTGATCGACGCCGTCGCAGGCATAATGTCCGCATTCCTGCAGCGTGTGATCGCCATCTGCACAGGAGTAATGTCCGCAGGCCAGCCTTTTCAGATGAGTCCCTTCTTCGCACCCATAGTGACCGCATTTCAGCTTCACATGCAGTCCAGACTCACAGGCGTAGTGCCCGCAGCCCATCTTCGTATGGGATCCTGACTCGCAGGCATAGTGCCCGCAGGCGAGCTTGCTGTGATTTCCCGTAGCCGTGCATGCGTAGTGGCCACAGGCAAGCTGCTCATCATGATCTCCCTCATCGCACGCGTAATGTCCGCAGGCGAGCTGACTGTGATCTCCCGTAGCCGTGCACGCGTAGTGCCCGCAGTCAAGCTGGGTGGTATGATCGATAAAATACCCTATTTCGCACCCATAGTGACCGCAGGCCATCTTTGAGTGATCGCCCGTACAGATACAATGCTCTCCGCAGGCGCCAAGGCCGTGTCCGGCAAGACACGCATAATTCCCGCAGTTCAGCATTTCATGATCATCCGAATTGGCCGAGTCGCCGGGGTCCTCTGAGCTGTGTACTCCACAGGCAAAATACGTCACGCTGCTATACGTGCACCCCCAGAAGCGGCGTCGTAACAGCCAGGCACAAAAACGCCATGATCGAAAGTATGATCGCGCTGCGGCGGGGGTTCCTCTGTTTCTCCTTCTTTCTCATCCTTCTCCTCCTGCATAAACTTTATGAAAACTATCCCTGCTGTTTCGAGCTTTCCTCCAGATAACGAAAGATTCCGGAAAGGGTCTCCTTCGCGATCGCCTGAAAATCAAACTGCTTTACAAAATCGACGGCCTCCTGTATCTTCTCCGGCGGGATATCATACAGTCGAAAGGCATTTTTCAGAAAGGCCTCGACCTTCTGATCCATCGTGAACCACATATTGCAGGGCACGGTCATGAAGCCCCGCATGATACCGCCCGTCGCGATTTCCAGGATATAAAAGTCCTTCGTCTGAAGCTCCGGCAGATATTCCCTGAATATATGCTCTAACTTACCGGTGACCATCTGCTGGATCAGCGCGGAGGTCTTCGGCAGGGAATAGGCGGAGCTGTATACATCCCGCAGATTTTCATTCAGCTCTACGATGTGCAGCTGCAGCGCCGTCTCGGCAGCGTAGAGAAGGAGCTTATCCTCCGTCTTCCCCGCGAGCAGCTTCTCGGAAGTCGAAAACTGGCTCTCCAGGACAAAACCGATCAGCTCGCAGAGCACATCCTCCTTGGTGCGAAAGTGGCTGTTGAACGCGCCGATGCTGATCCCAAGCTTCGTCGTGATACTTCGGACCGTGGTATCGGTAAAGCCATTTTCCAGAAAGCTCTCCGCCGCGGCGTTCACAATTCTGCGCCTCATCGCGTCGCTCTGCTCTTTTGAAGTCTTTGCCATTCGTCCTTCTCCTTGTCCTTTTAATTATCCTTTTATTTAATAAGGACATGTCTTTATATGGAAAATCTAACATATTTACACGGCGATGTCAACAAAAAATATATGTTTTTCTGAAAAATTCTCAAAAAAACATCAGCCCTGTGACCGATGTCTTTTCGTCATTCCTGTTCTTTCAAACAGTTGGATCACTCAATTCCCGCCCGGATCTTTGTCTCCAGAATCTTCTGTACGCTCCGGGCAATCCGCTCCTCCGAAATCTCGCCGGACTCTGCCGCGTCCAGGATGCCCGTGACCGCCTCCTCAAGGTTTTCCGGCATCGGGATCATGTCGACGCCCGCCTGCACCGCCAGGACGGCAGCCTCAGCGGATGACCAGCGGTCGGTGATGGCCTCCATCCGCATAGAATCCGTAATTACAAGGCCGTCGAAGCCCAGGTCATTTTTCAGGATATCGATCATCGTCCCGGAGAGCGAGGTCGGCACGTCGTCGCCCGTCACCTGCGGGACCGAAATATGGCCGACCATCACAAAATCCGCCCCCGCGGCGATGCCGCTCTGAAACGGGACAAATTCCAGCTCCCATAATTCCTCCAGCGTCTTATTCAACTCCGTATAGCCCTCATGGCTGTCTGTCGCGGTATCCCCATGCCCTGGAAAATGCTTCAGCGTGCTGAGAACGCCGCTCTCCTGAAAACCCTGCACCGCCGCCGAGACCATCTCCGAGACGAGGGCGGCGTCCGTGCCGAAGGAGCGGTCGCCGATCACCGGATTGTCAGGGTTGGAATCAACGTCCGCGACGGGCGCGAAGTCGAGATTGAAACCCAGCTCCCGGATCTCGCTCCCGATGGTATAGCCGACGTTCCGGGCTTCCTCCACGTCGCCGCTGTCGCCGATCGTCTTCATACTGGGAAACGAGGTCGTGCCCATCGCGCTGTTATTTCCGATGCGCGCCACGGTTCCGCCCTCCTCGTCCACCGCGATGAAAAGCCCGATCTTCGAGTAGGACTGGCTGTTCGCGATCATCTCGCTGCACTGCTCGCGCGTCACGAGATTGTCGGCGAAATGGCCGCCCACCGGATGCGCCTGCAGCGCCTCCTCGGTCGCGCTCCCGGCCCACGTCGCGACGGACACGCCCGTGATCTGCTCCGGCGTAACGATGAACATCTGATAAATCTGTTCCTCCAGGGTCATGGCGGCGAGCAGCTGAACCGCCTGCGCAGACACCTCATCGTCCTCCGTAGTTTCCCCGGCTGCATCGTTCCCGGTGTCCTCTGTGTCAGATTCCTCCTCATAATATCGGGGGATTTCGGCCTCCACGCTCTCCTCCTCCGTGATCTCCCCGGCAGCGCCTGCCTGCACGATCTCATAGCTGACCGCATTCACCTGCGCGGGATAGCTCTCCATGATGTCCCCGTCATACCATACCTGCACCTCATCACCCACCGCAGCATCGATCCCGATCGCCTCCGGAAATGTTGCAATCACGCAATCGGATGACGCAAGAATGTCGCCCTCCGTCACGTCGATCATCAGAGAGTACTCCCAGACCTCGCTCACCGTTCCGGTGAACGCAGGATAATCTGCCTCACTCACGCTTTCACTGTGCGCACAGCCAAAGAGTGCCAGAATAAGCAGGCTCACTATAACCAGAAAGGAAACTTTTTTCACGAGAATTCCTCCTAAATCCAGTTTTCTTCGATTTCATCTTTCAATGCACAAAACATACGATAATAGGTAGTTTTTGTCTCTTTTACGATATCAAGTGCAATTGCCTGGTTGTACGCGTGAGCGACATTGTTTCGGGCTGTCAGAGCCTGCAGCTAGAGCTCCTCGTCCGATATCAGATTCATCTGATACGCCGTTTTCAGTATTAATTTCGGTGAGCCTGTTTTCCCCTCCGGCGCCCCGCTTTTTTCCAGCAGTTCTTTCATGGCCTTCCACGCCTGCTCAAAGCAGATCTCGTAGAGCGCGACCAGCCCTGTAAGCACAACGTTATCATAGGGCTCCTCATATTGGTAGATGTCCTGCAGGTTACGAAGTGCCTGGCAAAACTTCTCATACTTGCTCATAGATTACCCTCCCGTCTTTTTCTATCGAGGCCAGCAGCTCTGGCTGCGCCGCTGCATCCAGATTTACCACATCAAATTTCAGCAGGGTGCTGGTCTCTTCCTCGACATCGAGTGAGAATCGCGCGATATCGCCTCCGCACGCCGCCAGGTCAATATCGCTGACACGGCGATAATCTCCCCGCGCCCTCGAACCGAATAAAATCACCTTCTTGATATGATGTTGTCGGGCCAGTTCCTGTATTTCTTCTATTACATTCTCTCTGATTCCGGTATCGGATTTAAACATCACAAACACCTCACCTTCTGTCTTCATGTCGTCAGTATAACATGAAAATCCACTTTCGGCTATCTACATCTGTATCGGACGAAAGGATTGACGCTGACGCGGCAAAAATCAGGCCGTAAAACATAACAGAGCGGAGCTTTCGCTCTGCTCCGAATGTCCCACCGGAAAATCCGGGGTATATTGCTTATTCAAATATGTACAGACTCGCTCCAGTCGTCCTCGTCATAGGAAATATCATTCGTGACGATGCGCCCCATCTTGCCGCCCTGCATCTCATGATAATTCTCGTAGAACCATGGCTCGTCATCATCATCCGGCATCGGGCTCTCCTCCAGGACTACCCCCAGTTTTTTCAGCGGCGCCCACCAGTTCGTCGTAGCCCGCTCCTCCACGGGCACATCCTTGCGTCTTTTACTGATCATGTGTGCCGCAAGGGAAGGATAGGATGCAAGATCATCCATATCTTCATACAGATGTCTTCCATCGTAGTCAAACACGATAAGAATGAATTCATTCAGCCGAAAATAGGTTTGATTGCTGATTCCGTGTGTCCACAGAAGTTCCTCAACCTCTTTGGTCGGTTTCAGATGCTTTTCGATATACTGTTCTCTCTCCTCCGGAACTACGTATACGAGTTCAGCCAGTCTTCTTGTCTTTGCCATTGTCTCTTACCTCCATAATTCTGATAGAGCGTTCTCGGAAACTCAAAACCTCCCGAGATTCCGCTCTTTTTTACATGT
>JAJQCG010000159.1 GCA_021202815.1 Lachnospiraceae bacterium
ATGATAAGTGACTCGTCTAATAGGCAAATATAAATACTATGTGGCATTATAAACTGTACTTTTGCAGTGAATGACAAAATCTAAGATAATATCTTAAATGGGATTTATACTTGATATTTTGTAATTAATGGTGTATGCTAAAAAGTATAGTCCATAATATTTAGTATAAAGGTAATGTTTATTTGAAGGTAAGACTTATGCACAAACGACTATTGTCGCCGCTGCTGGCTGCGGCTATGCTCATACCTTGTACTAGCGCGGCTTTCACCGCGGCAAGCGCACGGCAGACGGACAGTGCGCAGGTCAGCTCAGACTTGGTGCCCGACACTCAGGTGACGGGCACCAACTCTTTTGGCGAGCTGCTGGCAGACAACCTGACAAGCGAGGACACAGACACAGGAACCGGCACCGACACGGAGTATGCTGACGACTGCGGCATATCCGACATCCCAGTTGACGGAAGTACGGCTGAGGTTACGTACTACACGACACAGGACTGCACTGTAGCGGTAGTGCTCTATGACGAGGACAGCGGGGAAATGCTCGCGAGCGGGTACGCCGACGTTACGGAAACGGACGATGTGGCTACGGTAGAAGTAGGACTGGACACTGAATCCGGTACCGAGGAAATGCCCGAATACTTCGACCTAAAGGGCTTTATGCTCGATGCGGAAAACAATCCGATTGCCGAGGCGTATGTTACCAATTTATACACGCAGGCAATACAGTACATCAAGAGTATAACCGTGAACGACTTTGACAGCGATGATGTCCTCAACCTTGACGAGAGCGAGGAAACCAACTTCGCTGTTTACTCGGACAATACGGTGGAGATTGAAAGCGCAGAGGGCTATAACGTGCCCGACAGCGTGACCGCCGTGGACAGCACATACACCTTTACGAACGCGACGAACGAGATGAAAAGCTTATCTTTAGGCGACTATGTGGTGCATACGTATGGCGATGATGTCATTCTGTTTAAAGTGACCGCTATAACTGTAGACGGTGACACAGTCACCATTACCACGGAGGACGACCTATCATTGGCAAGCTTCTTCGACATTGTGAAAATTGATGTTACGGACAACTGTGAGAACGCCGAATACTCTTCGGAAGACGCGGACGAATCCGTTACATTTGAAAGTGTAGACACCGAGGAAAGCACGCAATTGTCTTCGGGAATATACTCAAGCGGCGCGGAGGATACCTTTACCCTCCCGGCGGTTACATATAAATTCAAGATAGACGCAAGCATTGAATCTGAAGATGGAGATAAAACGATGTATCTACAGCTATTTCAGACAAGGTATCCGCTACTCTGAAGATAACACTATCATTTAGTCTTTCATATTACATATACACAGGCCGGAATCCAATAACCCCGTATAATGAGCTTAAAGACGCTTATGTGAGCGTATCTCTTACGGGAAAAGTGGAGATAGACGGCACAATAGAAGCGGCTGTCAGTGAGAGGATAAAGCTCGGCGAGTTGGGAGTATCGCCTATCGCCGGTCTGTATTTGGATTTTACACCTCAACTTTTTATATAACCAAATGGCTCAATGTAAATAAACGCGACTGTTACCCAAAACGCTTCCTTTGTGTGCAATCTGGACGGAATAACCGACACAAGTACTCCAACAACCGCGGATTGCGAATGTGAGTTAAAGCTGGAGCTTTTTACGGGGATTGATTTTGGTCCCCAATTAAAAGTGCTTGGTTTGGACTGCGCGAAAATAGATCTTGATTTGGTTGTTGGAATAAAGGTTACTGCAAGCGACACGCTATTTGACGTGGGCACTAAAGTGACACACCTATGCACGGGGTGCGTCTCAGGTAAGCTGTACGGAGAATTTAGTTTTTTTATAAAAGTAGTGTTTAAAATCAGCGATATACTTGACCTGAGTCTTACACCTGTAAGCTTTACCAAAGATTTTTATATCTTCCAATTTTACTGGTCTCAAACTTTCAGCGACTTCGGCTATAGCTTCTCCACCGATAAACTGGAGTGCCCTCATGTAGCGTACCACACCACGGCGTATGTGTATGACAGCGACCAAAACCTTGCCGAAAACGTAGCTATAACTTTGTACAAGAACGGCAGTACCGAGGCTATAGACTTCGGCACTACAGACAGTTCCGGCACTGTGACGGGTTACCTTGAAACGGGTACGTACAAATGGGAGACGAACGGTTGTACGGGTACTTTCACCATAAAAGAGGACTACAACACAGTTATGATTATGTTGACGGAGCCGGAGGAAGATGACGCGGAGGAGGACGACAGCGGCACAGGCGACGATGACACAGGCAACGTGGAGGACGGTACCTCTGAAGATGGCGGCGACAGTGGCGACTCTTCCTCAAATGGGGACGACAGTACATCTTCAAATGAAGATGACAGCACACCCGACCAAGTGAAAGAAAAACCACCGCTCCACACGAGGACGAAACAACCGAGCTGGTGGACAGCGGCACTTGCGGAGACGATGTGTACTGGGAGTTTTACGAGAGCGGCGCACTTTACATTCACGGCAGTGGGA
>JAJQCG010000167.1 GCA_021202815.1 Lachnospiraceae bacterium
GGGTTATGGCACCGGCGCGATCATGGCGGTGCCGGCGCATGACCAGAGAGACTACGATTTCGCGAAGGCCTTCGGCATCGACATCATCGAGGTCATCAAGGGCGGCGACATGTCGAAGGAGGCCTACACCGGCGACGGTGAGATGGTGAACTCCGAGTACCTGAATGGCTATACGAATAAGAAGGAATCGATCGAGCGCATGCTCGAAGAACTGGAGAAGCAGGGCATCGGCCGCGCGGGCGTCCAGTACAAGATGAAGGACTGGGCCTTCAATCGCCAGAGATACTGGGGCGAGCCGATTCCCATCGTACATTGTGACTACTGCGGACCGGTGGCGGTTCCCTACGAGGAGCTGCCGCTGTGCCTGCCGCCCGTGGAGCATTTCCAGCCGGGTGAGGACGGGGAGTCTCCGCTCGCGAAGGTGGAGTCTTTTGTAAAGTGCAAGTGCCCGAAGTGCGGGCGCGACGCGCGGCGCGAGACCGATACGATGCCGCAGTGGGCGGGCTCGTCCTGGTACTTCCTGCGCTACACCGATCCGCATAATAAGGAGGCGCTGGCCGACCCGGAGAAGCTGAAATACTGGATGCCGGTCGACTGGTATAACGGCGGCATGGAGCATGTGACACGTCACGTTCTCTACTCCCGTTTCTGGCATCAGTTTCTCTATGATATCGGCGTCGTGCCCTGCCCGGAGCCCTATGCGAAGCGCTCGATCCAGGGCCTGATCCTCGGGCCGGACGGCGACAAGATGAGCAAGTCCAAGGGCAATGTTGTCGATCCGCTCGACATTGTGGAGGATTACGGCGCGGATACGCTGCGCACCTATGTGCTGTTCATGGGCGATTACAGCGCAGCGACCCCCTGGAACGACAATTCTGTGAAGGGCTGCAAGCGTTTCCTCGAGCGCGTGGCGGCGTTCACCGATATGATTTCCGAAGACCCGGAGACGCAGAAGCTTGAGACGTCCCTCCACCGGACGATCAAAAAGGTGAGCTCCGATATCGAGGAGATGAAGTTCAACACGGCGATTGCGGCGCTGATGACGCTGACGAATGATATCTACGCGCTGGGCAAGGTGAGCAGGGAGCAGGTGCAGACCTTTGCAAAGCTGCTCAATCCATTTGCGCCGCATCTTTGTGAGGAAATCTGGGAGGCTACCGGAGGAGAGGGCTTCCTCGCGCTCGCCGAGTGGCCGTCCTACGATGAGGCAAAGACGGTGGAGGCGCAGACGGAGATCGGCGTGCAGATCAACGGAAAGCTCCGCGCGACCGTCGTGATCCCGACCGGTGCGGAAAAGGAGGAGGTCTTTAAGCTCGCGAAGGCGAACGCGAGGGTCGCCGCACTGACGGAGGGCAAGACCTTCGTGAAGGAAATTTATGTGCCGAACCGTGTGGTGAACTTCGTGGTGAAGTAGGAGCCGGATTCCTCCAAAAAGTAGTTTGACAAGGATTTTACATGGATTTATAATAGCCAATATATGATTTTTATGGAGGAGACGGATTTTATGGAAGAACGGCGGATTTCCAAAGCAGTCATAAAGAGACTTCCGCGGTACTATCGCTACCTGGGAGAGATGCTGAACAATGGTGTGGAGCGCATTTCCTCCGGAGAGCTCAGCAGCAAGATGCAGGTGACGGCTTCCCAGATCCGGCAGGATCTGAACAATTTCGGAGGCTTCGGCCAGCAGGGCTACGGCTATAATGTGAAGTATCTGCACGAGGAGATCAGCAAGATTCTCGGCGTGGATCGGATGCATCCCATGATTATCATCGGAGGCGGTAATTTTGGACACGCGCTGGCCAACTACGATTTTGCGAAGAGCGGCTTTGAGATGAAAGCGGTGTTCGATGTGAAGCCGGAGCTTGTCGGGACGACGATCAGCGGCGTTCCGGTGATACTGATGGATGATCTGGAAGAATATATCGAGCGTGAAAAAGTCGAGATTGCGGTCCTGACGCTCCCGAAGAGCAGAGTACAGGAGGTCGCTACACACCTGGTGAACTGTGGTGTGAAGGCGCTCTGGAACTTTGCGCACCTGGATCTCGACGTGCCGGACGATGTGGTGGTGGAGAATGTTCATCTGATCGACAGCCTGATGCAGCTTTCCTACCGGATTGTCAACGATGGAACCGACAGTATGAGCTAACACAGCATAATCAGAATGTGCCGGATTTCGCGGGATAAGCGGCTTATTTCGCGACAGGCTCTTAAAAAGACGAGGGATGGCGCAGGGTTCTGCGGCGTCCCTTTCCCGTGTTCAGGAAAGGCGGGACTGTGATGGAACGGAGATATAAAAGAATTGACCGAAGCGTGCTCGAAAGCCTTCCTGTCAGAAGCGCGCATTCACACAAGGGAACCTATGGAAAGGTGCTCTGCGTGGCGGGCTCGGTCGGCATGGCGGGTGCGGCGTATCTGTGCGCGCATGCGGCTTACCGGGCCGGGGCCGGTCTGGTGCGTATCGTGACGCCGGAGGAGAATCGTGTGATTTTGCAGGAGCTGCTCCCCGAGGCGATCCTGACGACCTTTGAGAGCGCTCATCCGGATTTTGCCAGGATAGAAGAGGCTTATCACTGGGCGGATGCGGCGGCGGTCGGCCCGGGACTTGGCCGGGAGGCGTGGGCAAAGCGCATCGTGGAGCGGGCATTGCTCGGCTTCCCGAAGCCGCTGGTGCTCGACGCAGACGGGCTGAACGCGCTGGCTCTTATGGGCACGACCGGACTTCTTTCGCAGCGCAGCGCTCCGCTGATCGTGACGCCGCATGTGGGAGAGTTCTCGCGGCTGAGCGGCGTTTCCATAAAAGAGATCGCGTCGGATGTGCCGGGATACGCGGCGCGTTTTGCCGCGGAGCAGCATTGTATCTGCGTGCTCAAGGACGCGCCAACGGCGGTCGGTCTGCCGGATGGTAACGTGTTCGTCAATACAAGTGGCAACAACGGAATGGCGACTGTGGGCAGCGGCGACGTGCTGACCGGTATCATCGCGGGTCTGCTCGGACAGCGCGTGGAGCCGACGGACGCGGCGCGGCTCGGCGTGTGGCTGCACGGCAGGGCGGGCGACCTCGCCGCCGAAAAAGAGGGATATTATGGGCTGATGGCGCGGCACCTCATCGAGTATCTGCCGGGCGCCATGGCCGGAAAGGTGATGCGGGATGTATAACTATCTGAGGGTCTGCGCGGAGATCAATCTCGACGCAGCCGCATATAATTTTAAGAGCATGAAAAAGAACCTGAAGCCGGAGACGCGGATTATTGCGGTGATCAAGACCGACGGCTACGGACACGGGGCGACGCCGATCGCGCGCATGATGGAGGAAAGCGACGATATCTGGGGCTTCGCGGTGGCGACGATCGAGGAGGCGCTGACGCTGCGCCGCGCGGGCATCCAAAAGCCGCTGCTCATCCTCGGCTTCGTATTTCCGGACGCCTATGAGGAGGTCGTGAAGTACGATATCCGTCCCGCGGTCTTCAAGCTTTCGATGGCGCGGCAGCTCTCTGAGGAGGCGGTCCGCCAGGGGAAAACGGTGCGCGTCCACATCAAGGTCGACACCGGCATGTCCAGAATCGGCTTCGCGGACACGGAAGACAGCGCTGATATCGTGAAGGAGATAAGTCAGCTTCCGAATCTGGAGATAGAAGGACTCTTCACGCACTTCGCGCGTGCGGATGAGCGGGATAAGACCTCGGCGAAAGGGCAGCTTGCGCGTTACCTGGCGTTCTCGGAGCTTCTTGAAAAGCGCAGCGTCGGGATTCCGTATCATCATTGCTCGAACAGCGCGGGGATCTTTGACCTGCCGGAGGCCAATCTCGACCTGGTGCGCGCGGGCATCTCGATCTACGGACTGTATCCCTCCGACGAGGTCGATAAATTCGCGGTGCCGATTGTGCCGGTCATGTCGCTGAAGAGCCATATCGTCTATATCAAGGAGCTGCAGCCGGGCGCGGCGGTCAGCTATGGCGGCACCTTCGTTGCGGAGCGCCCCATGCACGTCGCCACGATTCCGGTCGGCTACGGGGACGGTTATCCGCGGCTCTTATCCGGGAAAGGACATGTGCTGATCCGTGGAAAGAGAGCGCCGATTCTGGGCAGGGTCTGTATGGATCAGTTCATGGTGGATGTGAGCGAGATCCTGGACGTCTCGGAGGGCGACATGGTCACGCTGATCGGCTCGGACGGCGGGCAGGAGATCACGATGGAGCAGCTCGGAGAGCTGTGCGGGCGCTTCAACTACGAGCTGGCCTGCGATATCGGCAAGCGCGTCCCGCGGCGCTTCTGGAAGGACGGGCAGATTGTCGCCGCGCAGGATTATTTTTCCGGTACAGGCATAAACGAGGAATAAGATGGAAATACTTCGATTAAAACAAAAAGATCGGAGTGAACAGATTTGCTTATCAGACGCGGAGATATCTATTATGCGGATTTGCGGCCGGTGATCGGCTCGGAGCAGGGAGGTGTGCGACCGGTCCTGATCGTTCAGAACGACGCGGGGAACCGCCACAGCCCGACGGTCATCTGCGCCACCATCACCTCAAGGATGAACAAGGCGAAGCTGCCGACGCATGTGGAGCTGCGCGCCTCCTCCTCACAGATGGTGAAGGATTCCGTCATTCTGCTGGAGCAGCTGCGCACCATCGACAAAAAAGGCTCCGGGACAAGGTCTGCCACCTGGACGGCGCGGCCCTGTGGGAGATCGACAGGGCGCTGAAAATCAGCCTGGAACTGGATACATAGACTTGCAAAGGCCGGTTTTCCATGTTACACTAATAAATCAGAGACAAGAGAACAAAGGAGGAATGTAGTATGTCAGGACATTCCAAATTCGCCAACATCAAGCACAAAAAAGAAAAGAACGATGCGGCGAAGGGAAAGGTATTTACGATTATCGGGCGTGAGCTCGCGGTGGCGGTCAAGGAGGGCGGCCCCGATCCGAACAACAACAGCCGCCTGCGTGACGTGATCGCCAAGGCCAAGGCCAACAATATGCCGAATGACACGATCGAGCGCGGCATCAAGCGCGCGGCGGGCGATGCGGGCAATGTGAACTACGAGCACATTACATATGAGGGCTACGGGCCGAGCGGCATCGCGATCATTGTCGAGGCGCTGACGGACAATAAGAACCGCACCGCGTCGAATGTGCGGAACGCCTTCACGAAGGGCAAGGGCAGTCTCGGGACGAACGGCTGCGTCTCCTATATGTTTGACCAGAAGGGACAGATCATCGTCGACCGCGAGGAGTGCTCGCTGGAGGCGGATGACCTGATGATGATGGCGCTGGACGCTGGCGCGGAGGATTTCTCCGAGGAGGAGGACAGCTTCGAGGTCCTGACTGCCCCGGATGATTTCTCGGCGGTGCGCGAGGCGCTCGAGAAGGAGGGCGTCCCGATGGCGAGCGCGGAGATCGCGATGATTCCGCAGAACTACGTGGAGCTGAGCGATGAGAACGACGTCAAATCCCTGAACCGTATCCTCGATCTGCTGGACGACGATGACGATGTTCAGGCTGTCTATCACAACTGGGATGAATAAGAGCGATGTTCAGAGAAGGTACATGTCCGAAGTGTAAAGAGAAGATCCAGGTTCCCGACGATCACGAGAAGGTCCGCTGCATGTTCTGCGGCGAGGAGATCGAGGTCGCCGAGGCGCTGGGAGAGAAAAAGGCAGTGCAGACGCAGGAGGTGCAGAACCTGCCGATGTATGAGTCGATCATCGAAAACCGGCTCTCGGAGCTGTTCGCGGCCTGCGATAATCCTTTGAAGCAGTTCAAAAAGAACAGCTTTGACGATGATTTTACGAGCTTCTACAACGCGAACCGCGATATTTTCGAGGCGATGGAGATGGTCTATATCGGAAACGGCTCGTCGGAGGAGGCAGTCTCGAAGCTGACCGCCTATGTGATGGAAGCCGCGCGCGCGGAGCTTGAGAAGGAGACGAAGAAATCGAAAAAGGGGCAGAAGCAGCTGGATTATAATTTTCTGGTCAGTATCCAGTTTATTCCGGCTATCCGGAAATATCCGGTGAGCTTCACGGAGCCCTTCTCCGAGGCCATGGTGAAGGACTGGAACGAAGCCTTTGACGCGAACATTGGTCTGGCCTCCTATGATATGATTGCCGGAGGCTTCCGCCGGAAGCTGTGCTATATCACGACAGCCGTGTGCGAGGGTCTGGGAAAAGGGCCGGACTGTCCGGAGCTGCAGATCCTGAAGGATTACCGGGATGAGTATCTGGAGGCGACGCCGGAGGGACATGCGCTGGTGGAGGAATACTACGACATCGCTCCGACCATCGTGAAGCGGATTCAGAAGAGCCCGGACAGCGAGGCGCTCTATCGTGCGCTCTACCGGGATTACCTGACGCCCTTCATCGAAGAGATCAGGGCGGGGCAGTACGAGGAGTGCGGCGCGCATTATCAGGCGATGGTACTCGATTTAAAGGCCAGGTATATGTGATTTTTGTTCAACAGTTCGAAACATCCTTGAAATGGATAGCGACGGAGGAGGAAGAAGTTATGAGTAAACCGTTCAGACCGGATACGATCTGTGTGCAGGCGGGCTGGAAGCCAAAGAAGGGCGAGCCGCGGGTGCTGCCGATCTATCAGAGCACCACATTCAAATATGACACGACCGACGAGATGGGTGCGCTCTTTGCGCTCGAGGAGGAGGGGTATTTCTATACGCGCCTGCAGAACCCGACGAACGACGCGGTGGCGGAAAAGATTGCCGAGCTGGAGGGCGGCGTCGCGGCGATGCTGACTTCGTCCGGACAGGCGGCGAATTTCTATACGATCGCGAACCTCTGCCAGGCGGGCGACCACATCGTCTGCTCCGCGAAGGTCTACGGCGGCACCTTTAATCTGTACTCCGCTACGATCAAAAAGCTGGGCATTGAGTGCAGCTTTGTCGACCCGGACGCCTCCGAGGAGGAGATCGATGAGGCTTTCCGCGACAATACGAAGGCGGTCATCGGGGAGACGATCGCGAATCCGGCGCTGACTGTGTTGGACATCGAGAAGTTTGCAAAGCTGGCGCATGTGCACGGCGTACCGCTGATCGTGGACAATACCTTCGCGACGCCGATCAACTGCCGTCCCTTCGAGTTCGGCGCCGATATCGTGACGCACTCGACGACGAAGTACATGGACGGCCATGCGATGGCCGTGGGCGGCTGCATCGTCGACAGCGGGAACTTTGACTGGGAGGCGCAGGGGGATAAGTTCCCAGGGCTCACGACGCCGGATGAGACCTATCATGGCGTTGTCTATACGAAGCAGTTCGGAAAGAAGGCCTTCATCACGAAGGCGACCGCACAGCTGATGCGCGATCTCGGGAGCATCCCCTCGCCGATGAATTCTTTCCTGCTGAATGTGGGGCTGGAGACGCTGCTGCTGCGCATGGAGAAGCACTGCAGCAACGCGCGGAAGGTCGGCGTATTCCTGAAAAATCATCCGAAGGTGGATTTCGTAAACTGCGCAATGCTGGAGGGGGATCCCTACTATGAGCTGGCGCAGAAATACATGCCGAATGGCACCTGCGGCGTGATTTCCTTCAGCCTGAAGGGAACGAAGGAGGACGCGGTGCGCTTCATGGACAGCCTGAAGCTCTGCGCGATTGTCACGCATGTGGCCGACGCGCGCACCTGCGTGCTGCATCCGGCGAGCCACACGCACCGGCAGATGAATGATGAGCAGCTCCGCGAGGCGGGCGTGACGCCGGGTCTTATCCGGCTGTCGGTCGGCATCGAGAGCCCGGACGACATTATCGAGGATCTCGCGCAGGCGCTGGATCAGGTATAAGCATGCATAAATGACCGGCCTTTCCGGCATACTTTTATGGACGAAAGTATGTCGGAAAGGCGGTTTTTTTATGTCTGAAAATGAAGATAAGATGGAGAAATACGGGCAGCCGGAGGGCTTGATGGGAAAGCTGAAGACGCATATCCGCATCCTCACGATCATCGGCGAGGTCGAGGGGTATGAGTGTCTGGCCGCGAACAGCAAGACGACCAAGTACGAGCATGTGATTCCGATGCTTGCGGCTGTGGAGGAGGACCCGGAGGTGCACGGTCTGCTCGTGCTGATCAATACCGTCGGCGGGGACGTTGAGAGCGGACTCGCGATTGCGGAGATGATCGCCTCGGTCAGCAAGCCGACGGTATCGCTTGTGCTCGGAGGCAGTCACTCGATCGGCGTGCCGCTCGCGGTATCGGCAGATTATTCCTTTATCGTGCCGACCGGGACGATGATGATTCATCCGGTGCGGATGACCGGGCTTATCATCGGCGTCGCGCAGACCTTCGACTATTTCCAGAAGATACAGGACCGGATCAGCGGCTTTGTGGTGGAGCACAGCCATATTGCGCCCGCGCGCCTGACGGAGCTGATGCTGGAGACGGGCGAGCTGACGAAGGACGTCGGCAGCGTCCTGGTCGGCGCACAGGCGGTGGAGGAGGGCATCATCGACGCCGTCGGCGGCACGGGCGATGCCTTCCGCAAGCTGCACGAACTGATGGGAGAGCGAGGCCGCGTTTGCAGACTCATGGACCACGGATCCGCCCGCGATTGTGAAATTGAAACATTGACATCATCCATCCTCTGGTATATACTTTGAAAGTCAAAGTTTTTTGAAATAAAAGTCCCGGACAGTGACTGTATGGACTGCATGCACGGACACACAGGCATTGGACGGGCTGGCGATCAGAGGAGTATTAAGATATGTGGAAGGACAGTATAGACGAACTTGACAGACGGCGCAACCGTACACTGCAGGCGGGCGGGAGCGACCGGATTGAGAAGCAGCACAAGAGTGGGAAACTGACGGCGAGAGAGCGCATCAATCTGCTCTTCGATCCGGGCACGTTCGTGGAGGTGGATAATTTTATCGAGTCCAGAATCGACGACTTCGGCCTGGACAAGAAGCGTGTGCCGGGAGACGGTGTTGTGACCGGCTACGGCGAGATTAACGGACGCACGGTCTTTGTCTCCTCGGAGGATTTCACCGTCATCGGCGGCTCGCTCGGCGAGTACCATTCGATGAAGATCACGCGTATCCAGGATATGGCCTACGAGATGAAGGCGCCGCTGATCATGATCAACGACAGCGGCGGAGCCAGGATTGAGGAGGGTATCGACTCCTTAAGCGGCTACGCGGGTATTTTCCTGCGCAATACGAAGGCCTCGGGCGTGATCCCGCAGATTGCGGTGATCGTGGGCCCCTGCTCCGGCGGCGCATGCTATTCTCCGGCCATCTGCGACTATATTTTCATGGTGGAGAATATCGGCAAGATGTTCATCACGGGTCCGCAGGTTGTGAAGACCGTGGTCAACGAGGAGTGCACGGTCGAGGAACTTGGCGGCGCAAAGGTGCATGCCACGCAGAGCGGTGTGACACATTTTACCTATGCGGATGAAAAGAGCTGCTTTGACGGCGTGCGGCAGCTCCTGTCTTATCTGCCTTCCAGCTATCTGGAGAAGCCGCCGGTAGCGGAGACGAAGGAGAAGGAGAGCTCCACCGGGAAGAAATCCCTGCTGTTTTCGCTGAACAGCCTGATTCGCGGGAACGCAAAGCAGACGGAGATCACAGATCGCTGCGCGGACATGACGGAGGTCGTTCCGGACAATTCGAGAAAGGCCTACAATGTGCTGGACGTGATCAGTCGCGTCTGTGACAAGGATACCTTCCTGGAAGTCCAGAAGGATTTTGCGAAGAATATCGTAGTTGGCTTTGGGCGGATCGGCGGCGAGAACGTTGGCATTGTGGCGAACCAGCCGAATGTGCTGGCGGGCAGCCTGGACTATGATTCTTCTGATAAGGCGGCGCGTTTCGTGCGCACCTGCGACTGCTTCAATGTTCCGCTTGTCGTCCTCGTGGACGTGCCGGCCTTCATGCCGGGTACCGCGCAGGAGCACAAGGGCATCATCCGTCACGGCGCGAAGATGCTTTACGCCTTCTCCGAGGCTACGGTGCCGAAGATCTCCGTGATCATGCGGAAGGCCTACGGCGGCGCCTACATCGCGATGAACAGCAAGAATATGGGCGCGGACATTGTCTATGCATGGCCGGAGGCGGAGATCGCGGTCATGGGCGCGGACGGCGCGGTGAACATCGCCTTCAAACAGGCGATCAACGCGGCGGCGGACAAGGAAGAGGTGCGCGAGCACTACGTCGAGGAATACAAGGAGAAGTTTATGAATCCTTATGTGGCGGCGTCCCGCGGCTTCGTGACGGAGGTTATCAAGCCTTCTGAGACGAGGCAGAGGGTCTTAAGTGCGCTGAAGGTCCTGAGAAATAAAAAGGTGGAGCAGCCGCCGAAGAAACATGGAAATATTCCGTTATAAAGTTACAGGGATGGCGGCTGAGAACCGTGACAAGAAATTTAAAAACACCCTTCCCATATCCGGGAAACTGGCGTATAATAAAGTAAAGTTGCTTGATAGCTGATGATTCCAGGGGCGGGCACGTCAGCTATCCTTGTTTTAGAGCCTGGGAGGACGAGAAAACATGGATTTTTGGAAGATGAACGGCGCGGGCAATGACTTTATCGTGCTGAACAATATGAACGGACAGATCCCGGAGGAGGATTTCCCGCAGATGGCGCGTGTGCTCTGCGAACGGCACCTCTCGATTGGAGCCGACGGCCTGATGGCGGTGGGAAAGCCCCGCGAGGGCAGTGATTACCGGATGATTTTCCTCAATGCGGACGGCAGCTACGGCGAGATGTGCGGCAACGGAGCCCGCTGCATCTGCCGCTATGGCTATGAGAATGGCCTGGCGGGAGAAACGCAGCGCGTGGAGACGGTGGCCGGGCTCGTGACGGGTCGGCGGGTGAATGAGAGATTATATAAAGTACGGCTCAATGACCCTTCCGTGATCAGGCTGGATTACCCGGTGGAGGATAGCGGAAAGACCTACGCCTGCTCCTATATTGAGCTTGGGAATCCGGGTCTGCCGCATGCGGTTGTTCCCTTTACGGGCCTAGCGGATACCGATATGGATGAGCTGCGGAAGCTGGGGCGCGCGCTCCGCTGGAACAGTGCATTCCCGAAAGGGGCGAACGTGAATTTCTGCGAGATTACAGGCGAGAACGAGGTCTGCGTGCGGACCTTCGAGCGCGGCGTGGAGGACTTCACCTACGCCTGCGGCACCGGCAGCGGCTCGACGGCGGTGAGCCTCTTCCTGCAGGGAAAGGTGAGCAGCCACGGCGTGAAGATCAACATGCCGGGCGGACAGCTCATCATCGATATTGAGCATGAGGATGAGAAAATTCAGGATCTCTATCTGACCGGGCCCACCAACATCGTCTGTAAGGGCGAGATCACGGACGAGGATCTCGGGCTTATGATATAGGCGCAGATAACGGATAAGCGGTGAAATCACCAGTTGCCGGTGAGGTCAGCGGCTTTCCGTATATCATAGGTTTTATGTTACTCAAAGTTTTTTCAGAAGGGAGTTTGTTATGCAAAAAAAAGATGTCACAAGAAATTATGTGTTCCTGGGCATCATGCTCGGCAGCATGATTCTCGGCTGTATCGTGGGCTGGATCTTCCCGGCTACCGATACGAGCGCGGGCGCTACGGTGCTGGAGCCGCTGGGCACGGTCTTCATCAACATGATGTTCTGTATCGTGGTGCCGCTGGTTTTCGCGTCCATCGCGGGTTCCGTGGCGAACATGAAGAGTCTGAAGCGCGCCGGCAAGATCATGGGCGTCACGATCGGCACTTTCGTCGTTACCGGAGCGATCGCGGCTGTGATCATGTACATACTGATGCAGATTTTTCCGCCTGTGCTGACGCCGTGGACGGAGATCGCGGCGGAGGAGATGGGAGAGTATGCGACGATCCCGGAGCTGATCGTGAACTTCTTTACAGCGGAAGATTTCAGCGGACTTCTGACACGTAAGGCCATGCTGCCGCTGATTGTATTCTCTCTGCTCTTCGGTGTGGCCGTAAACCTGAATGGCGGCGCGGAGACGCCGGTCGGAAAACTACTGGCAGATCTTACGAACGTAATGCTGAAGTTTGTCAAGATCATCACCTACTACGCGCCGGTCGCTTTCTTCGGCTTCTTCGCGAATCTGGTTGCGACCTATGGTTCGCAGATCACAGAGTCCTACGGGCGCGCGATGCTGGTATATTATCCGCTCTGCTTTATTTACATCTTTACGGCCTGGCCGCTGTTTGCCCGTTTCGGCGGCGGTAAGGGCGCGGTGAAGACGATGTTCAAACACATCACGAGGCCGGCGATCGTCTCGCTCGGTACCTGCTCCTCGGTTGCGACGATTCCGACGAACATGCAGGTGGCGGAGGAGACCGGTATTTCGAAGGATGTCAGTGAGATGGTGCTGCCGCTCGGCGCGACGATGCACATGGACGGCTCCTGCTTCTCCTGCGTACTGAAAATTGCTTTCCTCTACGGCGTGTTTGGCATGGACTTCGGCGGCATCGGCATGCTGGTGACGGTTGTGCTCGTGGCGGTGCTCTCCTCGGTGGGCATGTCCGGCGTGCCGGGCGGCGGCTATATCGGTGAGTATATTATCTGCTCGATCTTTTTCCCGAATCAGATGGAGCTGGCTTTCCCGATTCTAGTCACGATCGGCAATCTGGTTGATCCGCCCGCTACGATGATCAATTCAGCCGGAGACTATGTTGTGTCCTATATTGTATCCCGCTTTGTGGATGGTAAGGACTGGCTGACGAAACAGTTGAAAGGAGAAGCATAATCTGTGAAAAGGATTGACGATCTGCCAAGACTGCATCTTGGCGTTTATCCGACTCCGCTCTATAAGCCGGAGGCGATCAGTGAGAAGTATGGTAAAAATATCTGGATCAAGCGCGATGACCTTTGTGGCGTGGCGCTCGGCGGCAACAAGGTCCGCAAGCTGGAGTTTCTGCTTGCCGACGCGAAACAGCAGGGCTGCGACACGGTCTTCACTACCGGCGGCGCGCAGTCGAACCACGCCATGCTGACCGGCGCTTGCGCCGCGCGGCTGGGGATGAAGTGCTACCTGCTTCTGAAAAAGCGCGGGGTCACGGAGCATCTGGGCAATCAGGTGCTGAACAGCATCTACGGCGCGGAAGTCCGCTTCATTGATACGGACAGCTATGATGATATTTACGAGGAGATGCACCGCATGGGAGCGGAGCTCGCGAAGGGAGGACATAAGTCCTACTACATTCCCTGCGGCGGTTCGAACGCACTGGGCGCGATCGGTTACGCGGCGGGTGTGCGCGAGCTGGTGCAGCAGGCGGAAGAGATCGGCCTGAAGATTGACCATATCACTTCTGCAACAGGCTCAGGAGGTACGACGGCCGGTCTGCTGCTCGGCGCGAAGATGTTCCTCCCGGGTGTGAAAGCACTGGGTCTCGGTGTTGACGACGATCCCTTTGACGAGATTGTGTCAGAGCTCGCGCAGGAGGCCGCCGGTATGCTGGATTTCCCGCTTGAGCGGACGCCGGATGATTTCCGCATGGTCTACAATCTGGGCGCGGGCTACGCGATCCCGAACGCGGAAGATACGCCGTACATCGAGGAGATGGCCCGGATGGAGGGCATCCTGCTCGACCCGGTCTACACCGGGAAGGCCTGGGCAGGCCTCCTGAAGCTCGTACAGGACGGCTATTTCGACGGCGAGGAGAACATCGTATTCTTCCACACGGGCGGCGCGGCGGCGCTGTTTGCGATGGATCTGGGCTGACACAAAAAAGAATAACAGAGGATAGCGCTGGCCTGTCGTGCCATCGCTGTCCTTTTTGCGGTATTCCGGGAGGTATGGAAATGGCGAAGGCAATCATGATACAGGGCACGATGTCGAATTCGGGCAAGAGCTTCCTGACGGCGGGACTCTGCAGAGTGTTCAAACAGGACGGCTACCGGGTAGCGCCCTTCAAGTCCCAGAATATGGCGCTCAATTCCTATATTACAAAGGACGGCCTGGAGATCGGACGCGCGCAGGCGATGCAGGCGGAGGCCTGTGATATCGACCCGACTGTGGATATGAATCCCATCCTGCTCAAACCGACCAGCAACGTCGGCAGCCAGGTCATTGTGAACGGCGAAGTACGCGGCAATATGAAGGCCATGGACTATTATCAGCAAAAAAAAGAGCTGATTCCGGACGTGATGGCGGCTTTCGGGCGCCTGAGTGTTGAATACGATATCATCGTGATCGAGGGCGCGGGCAGCCCGGCGGAGATCAACCTCCATGAAAATGATATTGTCAATATGGGCATGGCGCGCATGGCAGAAGCGCCCGTACTCCTGGTTGGCGACATCGACCGCGGCGGCGTCTTCGCGGCGCTCTACGGTACAGTGAAGCTGCTGCCGGAGGACGAGCAGGCGATGATCAAGGGCCTGATTGTCAACAAATTTCGCGGCGACGTGAAGATTCTTGAGCCGGGACTCGATATGATCGAGGAACGCACCGGTATTCCGATGGTGGGCGTCGTCCCGATGGAACATCTTGATATCGACGATGAGGACAGCCTTTCCGATCGGCTGAACCAGACCGCGCGGGGAGCGGGACTCGACGTGGCGGTCATTCATCTGCCGCATATTTCCAACTTTACGGATTTTTCCGCCTTTGAGCGCATGGACGGCGTATCGCTGCGCTATGTGAGCCAGCCGGGCATGCTCGCGGATCCGGATCTTATCCTGCTTCCCGGCACCAAAAATACGATGGACGATATGCAGTGGCTGCGTGAATCCGGCATGGAAGCGCTGATCCTGCGACAGGCGGAGAAGCACACGCCGATCGTTGGTATCTGCGGCGGATTCCAGCTTCTCGGGAAAAGGATGGAGGACCCGCACGGCGTCGAACACGGCGGCAGTATGCGCGGCATGGGGCTTCTGGATACGCGGACGGTTTTCGAGGAGGCGAAGACGCGCACGCAGATTAATGGAGTTATGGAACAGGGCGCAGGCCTCTGGTTGGACTGGCAGGGAAAGGCGGTAAGCGGCTATGAGATCCACATGGGAGTTTCGGAGAACCTTGGCGGCTGCCGGGAGCTGATCCGGCTCGCGGACGGACGGATCGACGCGCTTTCCAATAAGGACGGCAGCGTGATGGGAAGCTATCTGCACGGCCTCTTTGATACGGACGGCTTTGCGGAGAGCATGATTCGAAGCCTGATGAGGGCAAAGGGGCTGGATTACGGAAGCTGGCATTTTGATCTGGCAGCGCACAAAAAGCAGGAGTATGACAGGCTGGCCGATCTTGTGCGAAATTCCTTTGATATGAAAAAAATCTATGAGATACTTGAGGAGGGCATCTGATGCTGAACAATATAGAGATTGTGAAACCGATGGAGATCGAGAAGCGGAGTATGGAGATCATCACCTCGGAGCTCGGCGGGCGAACCTGGCCGGAGCCGGAATTTTCGATCGTGAAACGCTGCATTCACACATCGGCGGACTTTGACTATGCGGACAATCTGTGCTTTTCCGAAAATGCGGCGATGCTCGGCGTCGAGGCGCTGCGCAGAGGCGCCTGCATCGTGACGGATACGAAGATGGCCTGGTCGGGTATTAATAAGAAAATTCTCGCGGACTACGGCGGCGAGGCATTCTGCTTCATGAGCGACGAGGACGTCGCGCGGGAGGCGAAGGAACGCGAGTGCACGCGCGCGGCGATCTGCATGGAACGCGGGGCGGCCCTCGAGCGTGAGGTCATCTTTGCGGTAGGAAACGCGCCGACTGCGCTCATCCGTCTCTATGAGCTGATCCAGGAGCAGAAGGTGAATCCGGCGCTGATCATCGGTGCGCCGGTCGGCTTTGTCAATGTTGTCGAGGCCAAGGAGCTGATCATGACCGCGGGCGTGCCTTATATCGTACCGAGGGGACGCAAGGGCGGCAGCAATATCGCGGCGACGATCTGCAACGCGATGCTGTACGCGAAGGTCTGAGGTATATGGAGATGAACATGATTGTCAGAGAGTACAGGGAGTCGGATGTTCCGGCGATGAATGAAATCTGGAACGAGGTCGTCGAGGACGGCGTCGCGTTCCCACAGCAGGAGCTTCTGGACGCCGAAACAGGCAGCACGTTTTTCGCAGAGCAGACTTACTGCGGCGTCGCAGAGGATGCAGATACCGGTAAGGTTTATGGGCTTTGCATCCTGCACCCGAACAACATCGGCCGCTGTGGCCATATCTGCAACGCGAGCTATGCAGTAAAAGGGGACAGCCGTGGTCTGCACATCGGCGAGCAGCTGGTATCGGACTGCCTTGCGCAGGCGAAGCGCTGTGGTTACCGCGTGCTGCAGTTCAACGCGGTCGTTGCCACGAACACGCACGCGCGGCATCTCTACGAGCGTCTCGGCTTCACGCAGCTCGGTGTGATTCCGGGCGGGTTCCGCATGAAGGACGGGCATTATGAGGATATCTGCCCGTATTATCATGTACTGTAGCGCGAAATAGAAAAGTCGATTGCTACGCTCTTCGAGCAGCTACCGCATAAGCTCGGCTACGAAAATCGAAGATTTTTATAGTAAACCAACATGCATGAAAGTCAGCTGCTCCGCGCTTTCGCGCTCCCGCAGCTGCCGCCAGTATTCGCAATCCGGGCTATCGCCCTACTTGCTCATACCGGCTTGGTTGCCAAATGTCTGTACGTCCTTGCGTGCAAGCACGCAGTCCGCACAGCCGCTTGGCAACACTTTCATAGTAAAATGAGAGGAGTGGTCTCGGAAACTCAACGTACAATTGAAACAATTCTGAAAAATTAAGGT